>JAFXAB010000044.1 GCA_017522135.1 Bacteroidaceae bacterium | reverse complement strand
CCTATCCTCAACCACCGACCCCCATATCGGGAAGCGAAGGCCCATTGTTCACAATAAAGCTCAAGCCCAACGAGCAATACAGCACCACCGAGCATGTATCGATAAGCCATGCAGTGGTTATAATCCGCGACTACACAATGCAGACGATAGCCGACCTCATGATAGCCTGCACCCTTCAAGACGGCACTACGGCAGGCGAAAGCGACATATCGGACCTTGCCGACGTAGAGAGTACCATCCGCATCTATGCCATAGGCAATAGAGTGATGATAGAGAGCCCCGTTGCACAAGAAGCACGAATAATCATGCCCAACGGACTCGTTCTGAGCGAGCACCTGCAAGCCGGCCACAACGAGATACCCTTGCAACAAGGTCTGTATATAGTAGTAGTGGGAAGAGAAGTAAGGAAAGTAATGGTAAGATAATCGTAATTGGTATATATCGGACACCAATAGAAAAACATACCCACCCGCAAAAAAGGGTGATACCATAAGAACGTAGAGGCCGACCAAAAATTATTTTTTAGTCGGCCTCGCGATACGCACGCCTGAGGATTATTTCTTGAATAGACAGAAGAACAGAAGAAACAGAAGATTTGTGTGTGTAGGTCTTTATACCCACACGCATGAGGTAACTTTTTCTCCCCCTGTGTTTTACGTAAGGGAAATATAGTGAGAGTCCACGAAGTGGGTAGGGATTGAAATAACATATACTTATACACCCCCCAAGACACCCTAAAGACAAGAGCTACCCCCGTTGAGGTAGCTCTTGTCTCGTAAATGGTGCGGAAAGACAGGGATTCGAACCCTGGGTACAGTTGCCCGTACAACGGTTTTCGAGACCGTCCCGATCGACCACTCCGGCATCTTTCCTTTTGTCGAATTGCGGATGCAAATGTAGTGAAATGATTTGATTGATGTATGACTTTATGTCGAAATTTTGAAAAAATTATTTTTGTTGCTTTTCTTCGGCACTCCACAGCGAGTAGGGATGCTGTGCGAGGCTGGAGTTGTAGTAGCGTTCTACCCCTGTAACGTTCTTGCCTATAAAAGGCGGGCACTCGTATGGCTCGTTTTCGTTGTCGAGTTCTATCTCGGCAATTACCAGCCCGTTGTTGTCACCTGCAAAGCAGTCTATCTCCCAAGTATGGCCTTTGTAGGGGTATATATAGCGTGTTTTCTCAATGATGGGTGTTGTACATAGGTTGTTGAGCATGCTTTGAGCCTTGTCGGTCTCTATTTCCCATTCATATTCGGCACGCGTTGCGCCTTTGTTCAAGCCTTTGATGGTGAGGTATGCCTTGTCGTTGGCAATGCGCACCCTCACTACGCAGGTAGGATGTGTAGTAAGGTAGCCTTGTCTGAAGTAGGTTTTACGGCTGTAGCCTTGTAGGTAGCTACTGTCGGTAACGAGGTATTTATGTTCTATCTCGGTGTTCATGTTTTTGTCAGAAAGCTATGTATGTAAGCGGGTCTACGGCAATGCCGGTGTGCCACAACTCAAATAGTATTGTGTTATTTTCTGTTGTACCGGCAAGAGCTATTCGCTCACCGGCAGTGACCTTGTCGCCAACTTGTCGCAGGCTCTCGCCGATGTTGCGATATATACTTGCAAAGTTGTTGTTGTGTTGTACTATTATTACATATCCGTGTGCTATGGTGTGTGTGATGGCTATTATCGCACCGTCGAGTACAGCCGATACAGCAGCATTGCGAGCAGCTTGTATCTCTATACCATAGGCTCCTTGTTGAGGGTTGAATGTCTTGACGATGTTGCCCGATAGGGGTATGTGAAATAATAAACCTTCGTTGGGGGTAGGCAACATGGTGAGGTTAAATCGCTCATCTTTCTCATATTCTTGTGCAAATGCCTCGCTCTCGGGTGATGATTTTGAGAGAATATCGGGAGTCCATTTCTTTACCGAGTCGAGATTGGCGGCAGTAACTTCATCAAGAGCTATGCTGTCTATTGTAATCTCGTCGTTGAGTATGCGGGCAATATTTTCCATATAGAGTTGGCGTAGCTCCATTTGACGAGTCAGTGAGTCGAGTCGAATAGCGTTATCGACAATCTGCACGCGGGTCTCGTTCTTGAGATATCCAGGCAAGATGTAGTGCAAAGGAGTCCATGCAAATAGGGCAAACATGCCAAACCCCGAGATAAAGACAACAAGCATTATCAAAAGAATGGCGCGCAGGCGTGTGATACTACTGTTCCACACCTCCTTGTCGTTATCAATCTGTTTGATAATAAGGCGATAGCGGGTAGTTAATTGGCTGTCGTCTTTGGTTGTATTATTATTGTTACTCATACTTTAAGAGGATGTTGTGATATTTTCTCGTTTCAAATGTACTAATTTATGTAGAAATATCATGGTTCTAATGCAATAATTTGTTGCATCTCCATCTTTTGCAATTCTAAGATGTTGCTTTCTTCTTGTTGTAAGATTGAACACAATTAACGTTGCATTGTTTTAATTACAAAAAAATGTTGGTACTAAAGGTTTTTTGCAGACTCGTGCCGGCATGAATGTATTATCAACTAAAATCATTAAAAAAATGAGAACGAAACAGTTTTTTTACTTATGTGGTATTCTCTGTCTCGTATGCTGTGCAACCCTCGATGCAAAGGCGCAGGTGGTGGTAGAGGAAGTGACTGTAGCCGAGGTCGTATCAGGTAAGCCACATTACTACTCAGAGAGTAATCTTGACAATTGGTACTTGTCGATAGGTGCAGGTACGCAAACCTATCTTACCGAGCACAACAACAGTGATGCGCACTTTACATTGGCTATGAACATGGCAGTGGGTAAGTGGATAACCCCCTTTGTAGGTATGCGCATGAGTGCCATGGGTGGTTCGTTGCATTATGATTGGATTGCACCCCAAAAGTCGCAATACAATTACGGATCTATGCGGTATGGTGCTTTTTATGTCGACTTTCTGTGGGAGATGCTCAACACAGTAGCCGGATATAGCGAGCGACGTGTTATCTCTATCATTCCATTTATCGGCTTGGGTGGTGCTTACGGATGGCATCACGATAATAACATGGAGGATACATGGGCTATGCCTGTTACCGGAGGTCTCAAACTCAATTTCAGGCTCGGGCACTATGTCGACCTTTTCTTTGAGGGTCGTGTGCAAGCTGTTGCCGACCAATTCAACCGCGTGAATATGGGCAGCCAAATAGAGACTGCCATTTCGGTTATCGGAGGTCTTTCGTTTAAGTTCCGTGAGAGTCGTTTCAAAGCCTTTGATCCGTATATTGATCAATTGGCCATTGCCGAGCTCAATCGTCGCACCAATCAGTTGCGTGCTGCGCTCCAAGAGTGCCAGTCGCGTAAGATAGAATGTCCTCCATGTCCCGAAGTAACACCTCCTGCACCTATTGTTGAGAAGGTAGACTGTTGCGAGGCTATGACGGCTTCTGTATCGTTTGCCATCAATAGTGCTACTGTATCGCAACGTGAGATGGTCAATGTATATAATGTGGCTCATTGGCTCAAGGATAATCCCAATTGTAAAGTTACCATTACCGGCTATGCCGATCGCAATACAGGTACAGCAGAGTATAACATGAAGCTGAGCAAGCATCGTGCCGAAGCTGTTGCCGAAGCACTCAAAGCCACCTATGGTATAGCATCGGATCGTATTATCGTTAAGAGTGAGGGTAGTGGCGAGCAACCCTATCCTGCCGATAATAATTGGAATCGTGTAGTTATCATTGTGGGTAGTGAACTTTAGTGCAATACCGTTTTTTCGATTTTATATTAAATCTGTTTGTGGAGATGTGCCATTACTACACATCTCCACTTTTTATATGTATACATTGTTTCTATACATCAACAATGCTTGCAAAATAATATCAACAATGTTATCTTTGTACATTGAATAAATGGGGCATGCAACGCGCCTTTATTTTTGTTCATACACACATATATGTTATCAAAAAATCAAATAAAATTCATTCAATCGCTTGCACGCAAGAAGGGGCGTGTGGAGAGTGGTTGTTTTATGGCCGAAGGAAACAAACTCATAGAAGATACATTGCATGCCTTTGAGTGCCGCATGTTGGTAGCTACTCGCGAGTGGTGGGCGCAGCATCCCGATGTGCATCCCGATGTCAAAGTTGAAGTATCTCACGATGAGATGGCTCGAGTATCACAACTTACCACACCTCAAGATGTGTTGGCCGTATATGTCATGCCTCGTCACAAGCTCGATGTGGCAACTCTTGGCAATCAACTATCGTTGGTACTCGATACCGTACAAGATCCCGGCAACTTGGGTACTATCATTCGCATAGCCGATTGGATGGGAATACGCAACATCGTGTGTTCGCATGAGACTGCCGATGTGTACAACCCTAAGGTGGTGCAAGCAACAATGGGTGCATTGGCGCGTGTAGCGTTGCATTATACACAACTCGAAACCTTTATGGAGCAAGTAGCCGATAGCATGCCTATATATGGCACATTTCTCGACGGAGAGAATATCTATCAAAAGCCTCTATCGTCGCATGGCCTTATAGTTATGGGTAATGAAGGTAATGGCATATCGCATGCTCTCGAACACTATATTTCGCATCGCTTGTACATACCCAACTTTCCTCCGGGTGCTGCGACAAGTGAGAGCCTCAATGTTGCGGTGGCAACGGCTATAACATGTGCCGAATTTCGTCGCCGAGAGATAATGGATGTAAAAAAGTAATTGTATGGCAAAGACAAAAAGTGTATATTGCTGTAATAATTGTGGAGCCGAGAGTGCAAAGTGGATAGGCCGTTGCCCGGTATGTGGCGAATGGAATACTTATGTCGAGCAGGTCGTATCGGTAAAGCTATCTTCATCGGCTCGCATGCCACATACTATTGATGGGGTAAAGGCTCAACCATTACGACTGGAGCAGATAGACTCTACCAATGAGCCACGTATAGATATGGGTAATGCCGAGCTCAATCGCGTATTGGGTGGGGGATTGGTGCGTGGCTCTCTGGTGCTCATTGGCGGTGAGCCCGGTATAGGTAAGTCTACCTTGATTTTACAGACCGTATTGTCATTGAAAAATTATCGCACCCTGTATGTGAGTGGCGAAGAGAGTGCCCGACAACTCAAGTTGCGCGCCGAGCGCATAGGATATGACAACCCCGATTGTTACATTGTGTGTGAGACAATGCTGGAAGATATAATGGTACATGTGCGCAATGTTCGTCCCGATATACTCATTGTCGATTCTATACAGACAATAGCCACCGACACCCTCGAGTCATCGGCCGGCTCGGTTGCGCAGGTACGCGAATGTACTGCTTCATTGTTGCGTTTTGCCAAGGAGAGTGGTACTCCTGTATTGTTGGTAGGTCACATTAACAAGGAAGGAAGTATTGCCGGTCCTAAGGTGTTGGAACATATTGTCGATACTGTATTGCAATTTGAGGGCGATCGACACTATATGTATCGTATACTTCGTTCAGTCAAAAATCGTTTCGGTAGTACTGCCGAGTTGGGTATATATGAGATGCGACAAGATGGTTTGCGAGAAGTAAGCAACCCCTCCGAGCTATTGCTCACGGCCAATCATGAGGGACTGAGTGGTGTAGCTATAGCTGTGGCTATCGAGGGTATACGCCCTTTCCTTATAGAGACACAGGCACTTGTGAGCAGTGCTGCATATGGTACACCGCAACGCTCATCGACAGGATTTGATTTGCGACGAATGAATATGTTGCTGGCTGTCCTCGAAAAGCGTGTGGGATTTAAGTTGGGGCAGAAAGATGTCTTTCTCAATATTGCCGGTGGCATCAAAGTGAACGATCCGGCTATGGACTTGGCCATTATCAGTGCCATATTATCGTCCAACATGGATATGAGTATAGAGGAGGGTACATGTCTTACAGGTGAGGTAGGCTTGTCGGGTGAGATACGACCGGTCAATCGCATAGAGCAGCGTATACTTGAGGCCGAGAAATTGGGCTTCAGTCGCATCATTATCCCGCACAATAATATCAGTGGATTTGATACCTCAAGACTCAAAATTGAGATTTTACAAGTACGCAAGGTCGAGGAGGCTTTCCGCCTGCTCTTCGGATAGAATGATATAATGATACAAGAACAACAATTACGATTATTGCCCCATCAGGCAGTTTCGGAACAAGCAATCATATCGTTTCTCAATGAGAACGGTGCAAGTAATATCAATGCTGTAAGGGTGTTGAAACGCTCTATAGATGCCCGTCGTCGTCAAGTGATGGTAAATCTTACGGTGCGTATATATATCAACGAGTTGCCACAAGACGATGGCTATGATACTATTATATATGGCGATGTGTCGCAAGCTCCTCAAGTAGTAGTGGTAGGTGCGGGTCCTGCCGGACTTTTTGCCTCGTTGCGCCTCATTGAGGCGGGATTTCGTCCCATACTCATTGAGCGAGGCAAGGATGTGCATGCCCGTCGTCGCGATATCGCACTCATCTCTCGCGAGCATCGTATCGATCCCGAGTCGAACTATGGATTTGGTGAAGGTGGAGCGGGTGCTTTTTCTGACGGTAAGCTATACACACGTAGCAAGAAGAGGGGCAATGTGAGTCGCATACTCAATATTTTGTGTCAGCACGGTGCGTCTACCTCTATATTGGCCGATGCACATCCCCATATAGGAACCGATAAATTGCCACGTGTGATAGAAAATATACGCAACCGTATTATTGCCTCGGGTGGAGAAGTACACTTCGATACCCGCATGACAGGGTTGCTCATCAACAACAATACAGTGGTGGGTATTACAACGGCTTGCGGTAAGAGTTTTCATGGTCCCGTTATATTGGCCACAGGACATTCGGCACGTGATGTATACTATTACTTGCACGATGAAGGTATTGCACTTGAGTCCAAGGGTATAGCAGTGGGTGTGCGACTTGAGCACCCCCAACAACTTATAGACTCTATACAATATCACAATCCTCATGGTAGAGGCAAATATCTGCCTGCTGCCGAGTATAGCTTTGTTACTCAGATAGATGGGCGTGGCGTATATTCATTCTGTATGTGTCCCGGTGGCTTTGTCGTACCGGCGGCAACAGGCCCCAATCAGTTGGTCGTAAATGGTATGTCACCCTCCAATCGTGGGTCGCGTTGGGCCAACTCGGGCATGGTGGTGGAGATGCGTCCCGAAGATTTTCCCGATGTCGATAAGTATGGTGTATTGGCCGGTATTAAGTTCCAAGAAGAATTGGAAAACCTGTGTTATGTAAATGGCAACTGTCGACAAACTGCACCGGCACAGCGTATGGCCGATTTTGTTGCTCGTCGCAACTCATCGACTTTGGCTGTGTCGTCATACACCCCCGGCCTGGTGGCATCACCATTGCACTTCTGGATGCCCGAGCACATTACATCTCGCTTGCGCGAAGGCTTTAAATATTTTGGCAAAATATCACATGGATTTCTTACCAACGAAGCTACAATGATAGGTGTTGAAACACGCACATCGTCGCCCGTGCGCATACCTCGCGACAACGAGCGCATGTCGCATGTTGCCTTACAAGGACTATATCCCTGTGGCGAGGGGGCAGGATATGCCGGTGGAATTGTATCGGCGGCTATCGATGGAGAACGTTGTGCAGAGGCTATTGCCGAGCAGTGGAGCGAGTTGAAAAACCTATATTAAAAAACGCCTGTTACGGCTCTCAATGACAACGAAAATAATTAGATGTATTAATAGATGTAATATATTATGAAGTTGAAAAATCTCCTTTTCTCACTTGTTGTGGCGATGACGCTTGTAGCTTGCAAGCAACCTGCTGCACCTGTGCTCTCGGTTGATACTATGGGTATAGAAGTATCTTCTGAGGATAATCGCGAGTATTCGTATAGTGACAAACGTAGCGGCTACTATTATGGTCGCACACACCAACCGCACTTTGCCGAGTGGTATGCCGGATGGAATGTCAAGCAACGACGTATTGTGAGTGATTATGACTTGTATGTCGACACGACGTTGCTCTCGCGTGCCACAGCTCAAGTAACAGTATACCCTCACTACCTCAATCGCGTGTTTGATAAGGCTGTGGAGCGTTTTGCTTTGGTCGACAATCGTGCTATACTTTCTATTAGACTCGATGATATTGAGGGTGAAACCATTGCCATATCTTTAGACACAACATTGGTAACATCGCCCCGATATGAAGAGGGTATATTGTGGTACACACCTCGCGAAACACCCGAAAAGTTGCTTGCTGTTGCACCTCGCATTGCGTGTGATGCAGTTTTTACAGACAATCGCATGCAAACACCCGCCGTGGCAGGTGGTTTTCTCATGGCATACGGTAGTGCCGATGAGTGTCGCGACAACATAGAGGCTTTTCGTAGTGAAGGTGAAGCATGGCTCGCAGCGCGTCAAGAGCGCATGGATAACTTGGTTATGATTTCCAATCCGATGAAGAGTAATCTCGACTCACTCGACCGTGCTATTGCATGGTTGTTGCTCACCACCGACGAGTTGGTTACCCGGCAACAAGGTCGTGGCATCTATGCCGGATTGCCTTGGTTCAACGAGTATTGGGGTCGCGACATGTTTATCTCTATGCCCGGTGCAACGCTTGTCAATGGCGAGTTTGAGATAACTCGTGAGATATTATCGGACTTCTCACGCCTGCAGGATATTGACCCCAAGTCACCTACACTCGGTCGCATACCCAACCGTGCCAACATAGATGGTATTCTCTATAATACCACCGATGGAACGCCCCGTTTTGTAATGCAAGTGGCCGATTATGTACGCTACTCGGGCGATACAGCTTTCATTCGCGAGATATATCCTGCTGTGTCACGTAGTATTACAGCCTCTATTGCACTCTTTACCGACGAGAACGGTTACCTATGCCATGCCGATGCCGATACATGGATGGACGTAAAACGCAAAGGTGTTCCCGGATCTCCTCGCGGTAATAGAGCCAACGATATACAAGCTCTATGGTATCATCAACTCATGGATGGTGCCTATATGGCTCGTTACATGGGCGATGAGTATGTAGCTCTCGAGTGGGAGACCC
The DNA here is from genome assembly GCA_017522135.1 of Bacteroidaceae bacterium. Taxonomy (GTDB): domain Bacteria; phylum Bacteroidota; class Bacteroidia; order Bacteroidales; family Barnesiellaceae_A; genus Barnesiella_A. The sequence goes on along the minus strand of JAFXAB010000044.1, from coordinate 2,112 downwards.
GTGCACAAGTTCTTCGTGAAAACTTTGTCAAAGATTATTGCGATACGCTAAACAATCTTATTATCGACCACCTCAATGCCGACAATACTCGAGATATGCAAGTACGTCCCAATCAGCTCTATACATTTGAGTTGATTGACAATATGCCTTTCTGTCGCGCTGTGACACGTCGCGTGTGGGAGGAATTGGTATACCCGTGGGGTGTAGGCTCGTTGAGCCAAATGGATGACAACTTCCACCCGCAGCACGAAAATTGGCACTACTATCACAAAGATGATGCCTATCACAATGGTACTGTGTGGTTGTGGAACAACGGTCATGCCATGCAACGCATGATAGAGATGGGTCAACCCGATATTGCATGGCAATTGTTCAAGAACATGAATCGTCAGGCACTTGCCGAAGGTGCAGTGGGCAGCCTTAGCGAAAATGCCGATGCTCATCCGCGCGAAGGTGCTGCTTGGGCCAAGCGTTCAGGTACTTTCTTGCAGGCATGGAGCAATGCCGAGCAATTGCGTGTGTGGTATCAATACTTCTTGGGTATACGTCCCGATATGGTCAATCGCACTATTGTGCTCAATCCGCAACTCCCATCTGAAGTTACTTCTATCACCTATAGCGAGCGAATAGGTAGGGGCGACCTTATAGGTACGTACGAGCGCACCGATAAAGAGACCGTTTACGGATACGTCTTGCGCAACGAAGAGGCTGTGTTGCGCATCGCTATCCCCACTTATCTTCCCTTTGATGTGGCCGTATCGCAAGGTGATGTTGTGCTGGTGAGTGTGAAGGATGATGTGCTTACTCTCAAGGTGCGCAATGCCGACGGCTCGCAACGCGAGGAGGTTACTTACACGCCTGATGCCACCTTGCAACAAATAGCTGCCGAGAACGATGCCTTCTTTGCCGGTACACAATTCTGCCAGCCCATTCATCGCGACAACCTCAAGGCTTTCGATACCTATCACGAGGAAGCACTTACTTATGAATAACTTTGGGATAAAATTTACTGATTATTTTGTTTTTATTTATTAAATCACCAATTTTGCAGTATATTAATGTTCAATTTTTAAAAATAATACAACTATGAAAAAGACTTTAGCTTTATTTGTTACCTTGATAGCAATGTCAATGGTATTTGTAGCGTGTGAAACAGATGAGCCTCATGGTGGCAAAAGCTACAATGATTATTTGGAGTTCCTGCTTGGTTTGCCCACCGGTGTGTCGGAAGACGGCGACAAAATGTATGTGAAGCAAGTAGAAGATCTCGAAGAGTTTGAGTTAGTGACAGTACTAACTTTTACTTTCGAGAAAGATATTTGTGTAAAAGCTATCTGTGACTATGTATATCCCACCGAAGAGATGGCTAAGATGGCTTATGAAATGATGGAGTCGCAATGGGATGAGATGTATGAAAATGAATATGCCGAGTTTTCTTATGAAAAACGTATCTTTACAATCGATTTCTCAAAGACCGCCGATTTGTTTGTAGGACTCACTCGTGAAGAAATAAGCAATACACAAGGTATATTTTAAGCATTGCATTATATAGCAGTGTAACATAATAGAATAGTTTTTATCCGCCATTTTGTTGGGTTATACCGGCAGAGTGGCGGATGTTTTATCTGCTTTGTTACTTATATATGCTCTCCAATGCTTAAAATTCCTTTATGCTATTGTGATTTGTTGTGATAAATCCTATCTTTGCGTTATAAAAAATATTTTATCATGAAACGCATATTTTTATCATTACTACTTGTATTATCAGTTTATAGTTTTTCATTTGCACAGAAGAGCGAGGGTTATCCCCGTGCCGAGTGGGATATAGCAACAGCCATCTTAATGCACACTCCGGGTCAAGAACTCTTTGACGGTGTTATTCACCCGTCGGCAGGCTTGTTCGAGAATTATTTCGACGTAGATAAGGCAGCATCCGAGCATCGTGGTTATATCAAGGCTCTTGAGAATAACGGTATCAAGGTGTATACCGTAGAACAGTTGTTGAGCGAAGCTCCTATTGAAAAATTGCGTGAGCAAGCCATGAATGTTCTCAAGTATGATGTGTCAAACATTCCTAATGCCGATTTGGTAGAAAACGACAATTACCGAATG
>JAFXAB010000005.1 GCA_017522135.1 Bacteroidaceae bacterium | reverse complement strand
TCCATGATAAGGCGGAAGAGTGTTGTTTTACCGGCACCGTTAGGACCGATAACACCTACGATACCGTTGGGAGGCAACATGAAATTGAGATTGTCGAAGAGGAGTTTCTCACCGTAGGCCTTGGCAACACCTTGAGCCTCGATAACCTTGTTACCCAAACGAGGACCGTTGGGGATAAAGATTTCGAGTTTCTCCTCGCGCTCCTTCTGGTCTTCATTGAGCAAGCGGTCGTAAGAGTTGAGACGGGCTTTACCCTTGGCTTGACGAGCCTTGGGAGCCATGCGCACCCATTCGAGCTCGCGTTCCAATGTTTTGCGACGTTTGCTGGCTTGTTTCTCTTCTTGAGCGAGACGCTTGGTCTTCTGGTCGAGCCATGAGGTATAGTTGCCTTGCCAAGGAATACCCTCGCCACGATCAAGCTCAAGAATCCAACCGGCCACATGGTCGAGGAAGTATCGGTCGTGGGTGATGGCAATAACCGTACCCTTGTATTGTTGCAAGTGTTGCTCAAGCCAGTCGATACTCTCGGCATCGAGGTGGTTGGTAGGCTCGTCGAGCAGGAGTATATCGGGTTGTTGCAACAAAAGGCGACACAAAGCGACACGACGACGCTCACCACCCGAGAGGTACTTGATTTGTTGGTCTTCGGGAGGACAACGCAAGGCATCCATTGCTCGCTCCAGTCGGTTGTCAATGTTCCATGCATCGGTAGCATCTATCTGGTCTTGCAACTCGGCTTGGCGGTTGATGAGAGCCTCCATTTTGTCGGGGTCCTCGAGCACTTCCGGGTCACAGAAAGCCTCGTTAACACGCTCATACTCGGCAAGGATGTCGAGCACGGGTTGCACGCCTTCGCGCACTACCTCTATTACGGTCTTCTCATTGTCGAGTTTGGGCTCTTGTTCGAGATAACCCACCGAGTAACCGGGTGAGAATACTACTTCACCTTGATACGATTTTTCTACTCCGGCAATAATCTTGAGCAAGGTAGATTTACCCGAACCGTTAAGACCGATGATGCCTATTTTTGCGCCATAGAAAAATGATAGGTAGATGTCTTTAAGTACTTGTTTGTGTGGCGGGAAAATCTTACTAACACCCACCATCGAAAAAATTACTTTTTTATCGTCTGCCATAGTCTTTATATTTATTAGAGTCTACCCGAGTGTTGCCATTTCTTTTTATGCCAAGCGACACTGTAGGCAGCTGCAATTTATTTTACTTTGTACCGGATGCTTTTACGCGGTAGCCACAGTTTACACGACCTTTTATGATATTGTTTACCTTGGCTTTGATGAGTTGCTTGCGAATAGGCGAAATGTGGTCGATAAAGACTTTTCCTTCCAAATGGTCACACTCATGCTGTATAACACGCGCCAAATAACCTTCAATAATCTCGTCATGCTCAACAAAGTTCTCGTCATACCAGTGCATGTGAATTTTCTCGATACGAGTCACACTCTCGTGTATGCCCGGCACACTGAGGCAACCCTCTTCCGAAGAGCATTTTTTGCCATCCTCAACCACTTCGATTGTAGGATTGATAAGGGTCATCTTTACACCGGCCAACTCGGGGTGCATCTCGGCACAGGGGTCAACATCTATAACTACCAGACGTATAGAACGGCCTATTTGAGGAGCTGCCAATCCGATACCGTCGGAAGCATACATGGTCTCATACATGTCGGCAATGAGCTTTTGCAAATCGGGATATTCGGCAGTAATAGGCTCAGCCACTTTGCGAATAACGGGATGTCCGTATAGATAAACAGGAAGTATCATAATTTACTATATTTTTTACTTTCGAGATAATCTTGTAATATTATGGTGGCACTTATCTCATCGACCAACTCCTTGTTGCGACGAGCCATACGCCCCAGCCCTGCATCTATCATGGTGCGATGTGCTATTACCGAAGTGAAACGCTCGTCATATAGCTCTACCTTTATATCGGGCAGATGCTTATGCAGGGTGTTGATAAATGCAGTGACATAGCGCATATTCTCGGAGGGCTTGTTATTGACTTGCTTGGGCTTGCCCAACACAATACACTCGACCGGCTCACGAGCGATGTAGTTGCGAATGAAATCGAGCAATTCGCCCGAGCCCACAGTGGTGAGACCGTTGGCTATAATCTGTAACGTATCGGTCACGGCAATGCCGCAACGCTTGTTACCATAGTCTATCGCCATAATTCGTGCCATTCGGCAAAGATACAATTTTTATTGCGAAAGTACAACTCCGCGACACATTTGCAACCCACCTTGCACAATTGTACTGCAAAATTGCATAAAAATCAGGCCGGTGCTATGTTAAATTGAGATTTTTGGCTATCTTTACGGCTGGAACGTGTTTATTATGACACCTGTTCTACTAATAATCAGCCACAAAACACTAAAAACCAAAGAATATATGGTATACAAATTTGTAATTATATCGGACGAGGTTGAAGACTTCAAACGTGTGATAAAGATAGATTCGGATGCAACCTTCAAGGAGTTGAATGAAGCCATTCTCGACTCGGTGGGGTATACTCACGACCAGATGACATCATTTTTCATCTGCGAGAGCGATTGGGAAAAACTCACCGAAATAACCCTCGTAGACATGGGCAAAGATAGCGACGAGGACATTTGGTTGATGGATACTACCCGCATCAGCGACCTTGTTGAAGATGAGGGACAGCGATTGATGTTTGTATTTGACTATCTCACCGACCGTGCTTTCTTCATGGAGTTGCGCGAGACTATTTTTGGCGAAGATCTCGACACGCCCGTATGTACCAAGAAGGTTGGTGATGCCCCAGCTCAAATGGTAGACTTTGAAGAGATAGAAAAGAAAATCGTAGCCCAACAAGTAGCCGGCGACGACCTTGATGCCGACTTCTATGGCGCAGATGAATATGACATATCGGAACTTGACGAAGACAGCTTTGGCAGCTACGATCCTACGATGGACTTCTAAGAGCCTTTTTATTCGGAAAAATCAAATAAAACACATAACCACACTATGAACAAAAATCTGATAATGATGGGTATAGCAGGCGCAGCAATGCTATCGGCTTGTAGTTCTATGGATACTACCCAAGAGAGTGTAATCGGAAAACAAGAAGTTGCCATAGAGAATGGCATCATGACACCTGAAGTGATGATGGCCTTTGGCCGTGTATCGTCTCCCGCGGTATCGCCCGACGGCACTCGTGTATTGTATGGCGTACAATATGTAGACTACAAAGCCAACAGAGGCAATAACGAACTATTTGTAGCCCCCATAGATGGCACTCCGCAAAAGATAACCAATACACCTCGTAGCGAGAGTAATGCTACATGGCTCGACGATAACACTATCGCATTTACCTATGCCGACGAGAATGGTGTACCCCAAGTATGGCGCATGAATGCCGACGGTAGCAACCGTGTGAAGATGTCTTCGATGGAACAAGGTGTCGAAGGATTTCTCTTCTCGCCCGACCGTTCTCAAGTCATTCTTATTGCTCCTATCTCGTTACACAATAAGGCAGTGGATAAATATGCCGATCTGCCACAAGCTACCGGTCGTGTTATAGACGACCTCATGTACAAGCATTGGGATGAGTGGACCGAGGCAATACCCCACCCCTTCTTGGCACAAGTAGAGGGCAACAACATTGTCAATCCGCGCGACATCGTTGAGGGTGAGCCTTACGAGGTTCCCATGCGTCCCTTTGGTGGTGCCGAGTCGTTTGCTTGGGCTCCCGATGGCAAGTCGCTCGTATACACCAGCCGCAAAAAGACCGGTATAGAATATGCACTATCGACCAACAGCGACCTTTACCTCTATAACATCGAGGATGGCACTACCCGCAACCTCACCGAGGGTATGATGGGCTACGATACCAACCCCATATTCTCGCCCGACGGCAACTACCTTGCTTGGACAAGCATGGAGCGCGATGGATATGAGAGCGACAAGAACCGCTTGTTTATCCTCGATATGCAAAGTGGAGAAAAGACCTATCTTACCGAGAACTTCGACTACATCGTAAACACCTTTGCATGGTCGCCCGATGCCAGCATGATATACTTTACATCACCCTATCAAGGCATGGTACACGTATTCAGTGTAGCACTCAACGGTCACGCCATTCAACAAATCACCGAAGGTTACTATGACTATGCCGCCGTATATCCTGCCGCCAACAACAAACTTGTGACTCAACGTCACTCTCTCTCGCAACCCGACGAGATATACATCGTAGACCTCGACACACGCGAAGTAACAAACTTGTCTCGTGAAAATGAAGATATGCTTGCCAAGATAGAGATGGGTAATGTCGAAGAGCGTTGGATACCTACCAGCGACGGCAAGAAATTGCTTGCATGGGTGGTATATCCTCCCCACTTCGATGCATCGAAGAAATATCCTGCCATACTCTACTGCCAAGGTGGCCCTCAAAGCCCCGTCAGCCAATTCTGGTCATATCGTTGGAACTTGCAACTCATTGCTTCGCAAGGTTACATCGTAGTAGCCCCCAACCGTCGCGGTTTGCCCGGTTTTGGTCAAGAGTGGTTGGAGCAAATAAGCAAAGACTACGGTGGCCAATGTATGCGCGACTATCTCTCAACTGCCGATAATATCAAGGCCGAACCCTATGTAGACAAGATGGGTGCTGTAGGTGCCAGCTTTGGTGGCTACTCGGTATATTGGTTGGCCGGCCACCATGAGAAACGTTTCGATGCGTTTATCGCTCACGCCGGTATCTTCAACCTCGAACAACAATATATGGAGACCGAGGAGATGTGGTTTGCCAACTGGGATATGGGTGGTGCACCATGGGATAAGAACAATGCCATTGCACAACGCACATTTGCCAACTCTCCTCACCGCTTTGTAGGCGAATGGGATACACCCATTCTCTGTATACATGGCGAAAAGGACTTCCGTATTCTTGCATCGCAAGGCATGAGTGCATTTGATGCAGCCAAGTTGCGCGGTATTCCTGCCGAGTTGCTCATCTTCCCCGACGAGAACCACTGGATACTCAAGCCCCAAAACAGCCTACTCTTCCACCGCACATTCATCGGTTGGCTCGACCGTTGGTTGAAACCGGCCGAGTAATTATAAAAAGCATCTATCATCGAGGCCTTATTCTATCGGTAAGGCCTCGATTTTTTTACAACACTATATTCTGATAACAAGGATATTGCGATAGAGACAAAAAATAAATAAAAGAAAATGGGCCAAAAATTTGCAGAAATTGTGAGATAAGTGTATCTTTGCATCGCATTTGGCAAAACGACCTCGTGTCGACCCTTCAAGGAAGGATGGGTGAGTGGCTGAAACCACCAGTTTGCTAAACTGACGTACTCGTAAGGGTACCGGGGGTTCGAATCCCCCTCCTTCCGCAAGACGCTATCACCAATAAGGTGGTGGCGTTTTTTGTTTATATGCAAGTATTGACGTACATTTGCACCCAACAAGCAATATAAATCATGAAAAAGAGATATATTATACTTATCCTTATCGCAATCCTTATAGTGTCGGGAATGGGATGGTGCGGTTACACCTACAAGAAATTGGTAAAAGACCCCATAACCACCTCCGATACCACCATAAAGGTGTATATCGTACCGGGCATGAACAAAGACTCGCTATGCTCTATACTCTCGCAGCAAATTGCACCCGACAAGGCTCACAAGATAGCAGACATCATGTATAACGACGAGTACGACCCATCTACTCGCAAAGGCTACTTTGAATTGAACGGCTCTACATCTATATATCGTGCGGCTCGCCGTTTGGCCAACGGCAGCCAGACACCTGTTCAATTTACATTCAACAACCTGCGACTCACCGAGCAGTTTATAGCACGTGTCGATGAATGTCTGTACATGAGTGGCGACTCTTTGTCGGCACTGCTCGGCAATGACGAGTTTTGTGCATCGTATGGCTTCAACACCGCTACCATCAAGGCCATGTTCCTGCCCGACACATACGAGTTTTATTGGACTGTTTCGCCTCAACGTTTTGTTGAACGCATGCACCAATACTACAAGCAATATTGGGATGAAGAGCGTTGCAACAAAGCTACGAAAGCCGGTCTCACTCCCCTCGAAGTATCGATACTTGCATCTATTGTAGAAGAAGAGACCGCCATGCGCGATGAGATGCCCACCGTGGCCGGATTGTACATCAATCGATTGCGCCGTGGCATACCGTTGCAAGCCGACCCAACAATAAAATATGCCGTTGGCGACTTCTCTTTGCGTCGCATCCTCAACAAGCACTTGGAGACTCCTTCGCCTTACAACACATACCTCAACACCGGGCTGCCCCCCGCTCCCATCCGCATACCATCGAAGGCCGCAATAGAGGCAGTACTCAACTATCGTACACACAACTATCTGTACATGTGTGCCAAGGAGGACTTCTCGGGCTATCACAATTTTGCCACTACATTGAGCGAACACAATCGCAATGCAGCACGCTACCACTCGGCACTCAACCGACGTGGTATCAGGTAGTATCAGAAAAACAATCGACAAAGAAGATAGAGGTGCAGTAGCATGAAGAGTGGCACAAGCACCACAAAACGCCAATGTCGGGTCTTGTGACGGAAAAGCCACATGCCCAATCCTGCTCCCAAAGCCCCGCCCAAGAGAGCCACACCCAACAGCACTCGCTCGGGTATACGCTCATCTTCTCTGCGAGCACGCACCTTGTCGCTGCCATAGAGCGCAAACGATGCGATATTGACAAGTAGGAGAAAGACCCAAAGGAGTTGTATATATATTGCCATTGCTACAATCGTATCTCCTGCTCACCCCATCGACCGGCATGTAATTCCCACACATGTGTAATACCGGCATCGCGCAACAGTTGCAAGGTTTCGTAGCGTCCCGAATCAATTTTATCGGTATCGTGACAGTCGGAGTTTACCACCAATTTCAATCCCAACCGGCGCACAAGAGGCAACCACTCGACACCGGGAAAGATGCGATTGTGCTGTTCAAGAGCCTTGGTATTTACTTCCACCAAGAAATCACCGCCTTGCAAGGAGCATAAATGTTTATATACCAGGTTTTCATACCACGCATCTTGCAAGATGGCAGGCTCAAACTGCGAAGCATTGAGAGCTATCTTGTCGGGATGCGCACAGATGTCAAAACGACCACACTCCACCAACAGTCGGCTTTTCTCATAGAAGAGTTGCACGATACGGCGTATATCGCCACCGAAACGCTCATGGGCGGCCTCACGAAAACGCTCAAATGCACCATCGGTACACATCCATTCGCCCTTGTCGTTGGCGATAAAGTGAACTCCACCTATGGTATAGTCGGTGGGCAATGTGGCATAAAATGGCAGGCGCGGATTGCGCACTTCATCGAGATAGTCTATCTCCAATCCCACATACAACTCTATCTGCTTGCCATAGAGTGCACGCAAGCGGGCAAACTCATCAAAGTACTTGCCGTATGTATCGGGTTGCAACGACTTGACAGGAGGCATAGGGAAAGTCGTATGAGAGGTTATGCCATAGGCCGTCATGCCACATTCAATGGCAGCCTTTACAAACTCTTCCATCGTGCCTCGGCCATCACAGAAGTTGCAATGAGAGTGATAATTGGTATGATTATGTTGCATTATATTATTCTGTTTATCTTATCCAAGCGGCTTCTGAAACGCACAAAAAGTATCATAAACAGGGTTGCCACCCCCAAGCCTATACCCAGAGACAAATAATAGTTGAGCGACAATCCCTCGGGGGCAAACATGATATATGTTACACACACAACCGTCATAAACAAGGCCGGTATGAGCGTAATGAGGTAGCTCAATCCCTTGCGCTCTCGTGCCAAGAATACGGTCAATGACCAGAACGTAAACACCGACAACGCTTGGTTGCTCCAGGCAAAATATCGCCATAGGATATTGAAGTCTATCATCATTATAAAGGCCGAGATAGCAAATATAGGAAGTGTTATAAGCAACCTGTTGCGTATAGAAGATTGTTCGACATGCAAGAAATCAGCAGCTATAAGACGTGCCGAACGCAACGCTGTGTCGCCCGATGTTATGGGTGCAAATATTACTCCCAACATGGCCAAAAATCCGCCAATTGTACCCAACCATGTCACCGCAATATCATTGACCAAGATAAGGGGCTTATTGCCACTCTCGGCCAAATATAGTGCCAGACCCTCGTAGGAGCCGGTAAATGCTATTGCCGCAGCAGCCCAGATAAGAGCCAATATGCCTTCTGTAACCATCGCACCGTAGAAGATAGGACGTCCCATCTTCTCATTTTTCAAGCAACGAGCCATCAAGGGCGATTGTGTGGCATGGAAGCCCGACACCGCACCACAAGCTATAGAGATAAACATCATGGGAAATATAGGCAGAGAATCGGCTTGCGGGTGACGATTGTGCAACCCTTCTGTTATCTCGGGCAATGCCTCCATATTAAAGAGCAATACTGCCAATACACCCACCGCCATAAAAAGCAATGCCATACCAAACAACGGATATAACTTGCCTATAATCTTATCGATAGGCAATAATGTAGCCAAGAGATAATATATAAAGACCAATATAATAAACCACCATTGCAGGGGCATAATGTTGTTTAGTGTCTGCACCCAAGCCGGCAATACACCATCTTGGCCGGCAACATACTGTGTAAAGATGCCGGTGATGAGCTCGGCCGGATTGATTACAAACACTGCACCTACAAGTATGAGCAAGAACAGCGAAAAGACTCGCATAAGCTGCTTGATGCCGTTACCCAACTCCTCTCCCACAATCTCCGGGAGGCTCACACCCCCGCGACGCAACGACAACATGCCCGACAGATAGTCGTGCACAGCACCGCCAAAGATTGTACCAAAGACAATCCAAAAATATGCCGCCGGTCCATACAGCACTCCCATTATTGCACCAAAGATAGGGCCAAGGCCTGCAATATTGAGAAATTGTATCAAGAAAATACGCCACGAAGGCAAGGGTATATAGTCTACTCCATCGGTCTTTGTTACTGCAGGTGTCGGGCGCGATGCATCAATACCGAATATACGATCGACAAGCGAGCCATAGAGAAAATATCCGGCTACAAGAGCTGCCAATGCCAATAAAAATGTTATCATACTATATTGCGTTTAAAATCATTTATAGGTAATGTAACGACAAAAATACTACATCTTTGACGAATATCGAATAACAAGCGCGCATTTTTATCTTCACCCTCAATATTGTACTAAATAGAATGCCGATACTATATGACATTCTCGCACACCCCCAAAGAGAGTTGTCAAGACCCCCAAAACACGCCTACAAGCACACACAGAGGCAAAAACTTGACAAACGGTCATTTTTGCGACCGTATATATAGGTATAGCTTACTACTCTATGCCGCAAATATCACTATGACAAGAGAAAATTTCGATTACATGCTCTGCAAGCACTTTACCACATTGTCGCTCATGGCACAACAACAAACCTCACACAGCCAAGAGGCCGAGGACTTGCTACAAGATACCGTATTGCTACTCTTGGAACGCGTAGAAATGTATGAGGACATAAACTTCGTAGGATACTGCTACACACTGTTGCACAATCTTTATCGCAACCAATTGCGTCACAACCGCATCGTTGAGGGTGTAGACGACTTGTCGCAATACGATTGCCTGTGCGAAGGAAACTACACATACTACAACGAGATTGTACATACTATCGAGCAACTGCCACTACCCTATGCCTCGGCCATAAAGATGCACATAAGCGGCTATACCTACGAAGAGATAGCCTCGCTGCTACATGTGAGCATAGGAACGGTAAAAAGCCGTATATCGCGTGCTCGCACACTACTGCAAGCTCAACTCAAAGAGTATCGCTAAGAAGATGCAGGTATTGCCTCAACCATCGGTTGTATGACAAATAGTCATTGAAAATGTTAATTTTGACATTTTATCATGTTAATTTGTCAGTCGTTTTCACACTTACAGCTGTTGGCACAGAAATTGAATTTAAGTAAGTGCAGGCCGATAAGGCTGCAAGACAACAGAAGAAAAATAATAATAAACAATAAAACAGGAGGACAAAACAATGAAAACAGTAAGACGATACAACAATCTATTTGATGCACTCTATGGCATGTTGGACAACGAAGTGTGGATGTCACACACTACAGGTGGAGCAATTCCTGCCATCAACATTACAGACAGCGAGCAACAATACGAGCTTGAGTTTGCCGTACCCGGCATGACAAAAGAGGACTTCGGCATACAGATCGACACCAACGACAATCTTGTTGTATCGACCGAAAAAACGGTACAACCCACCGAGGGAAAACGTTATCTGCGCCAAGGATTTCGCACATCGGCATTTCGCCAAAGCATTGTCATGCCCGATGATGTAAACCGCGAAAAAATCTCTGCCCGCGTAGAGAATGGCATACTCTATATCGTACTGCCCAAGCTCAAGCCCGAGGTTGTGAAACCCGAGGTTCGCACGATAGGCATCGCTTAGGAACATGCGTGCAACAAGCAGCCCCATTTTTTGCCACTTGACAAAACATATTGAGCCACAGGCTCGCACAATATTACATAAGTTTAAATTCTATTTAGTTTAGTTTGGTTTGTTTGTATTTTTCATTTAAGAGGGCGGTGTACTCGTGATGAGTAGCCGCCCTCGACGATTATGTGAGTATAGAATTTTTCGGTATCCTACCCCATACGACTTGAGCCGGTGGCTCATGGAGAATATATTACCTACACACGCTACTTGCCGCTAAAAAGTGAAACCCAAATTTAACTTTATTCCGCTAACCCAGCGATAATGGAATTTTTCTATATCACTGTAACATATTGCGTCTTTGCCATAGTACGAGAACGATATATCAAGGCTAAACTTACTGCTGGTGCGGATGTTTATACCCAACCCCGGTGCGACAAAGAACGAATTTACTAAGAAAGAAATATCTCTAACATATTCTTCTTTATTATACACCATCATATTTGATTCCGGTTCGAATACACATCCAACCGATGCTCCCAAAAAGAGTTGTAGAGGCTTTCCGCCAGCAAGATATAACCTCATATGCGCAAATAAAGGAATTTGCCATTTATTAGCCGTGAGATAAACACTACTTTTGTAATCAATTAGATTATAATAGTTTCCATAATCACCTCCATTTTTATCATACATAACACCTACACCAGCTCCCGCAAACAGGTTTTTACTCAAACGAGATCCTGCAATGTAACTAATACCAAAAGCGTTATCCGTATTTTCTGTAAGATCACATGAAAAATCACCCAACACCATCTGCTCAAAGCGGGGATGTATGGGGGAGGATGTATTTTTTCCTGATTCTATATTTCGCCTTTCTTGCTCGGCTCTCCTTTCTGCTTTCTGCTTTTCCTCCTCTGCATCTTCTACCACCTCTTTTACGGACTCTTCTTCAACTACTTCTTCTACAACCTCTTCTATTACCTCTTCTATCTCAACCTCTTGTTTTACAGGCTCTGTTTTCTGTTCAATTTCTCTTTTGGGACTTGCGTTGTAGGGTGTTGAAGAACCCTCTTGTTGCAAATCCACGTGTATCGTGATTTCATCCTCTACTACATTTACATGCTGCGATACCGTATTAAATCCTTGTTTACTCAGCACTACTTCATATTCGCCTACCGGCAGATTGTACGACATGGGGGTAGTACCCACATTCTGACCATCAATACTTACATCGGCATAAAAGGGATACGTCGTTATATTGAGTTCACCAAAAGCTATATTATCCTGTATTGCAAATAGTTGCGACACCATTTTTTTTCGTTCATGTACCGTGGGTGCATCTATGGTTATTACGCCTTCGGCATTTTGATAGTTGGGCATAACTATCCTATATACATAATTGCCATAATGCAACTTCTTTTGTATAGGGGTCAATCCAATGTATTCTTCTACACCATGACGGATAAGGTATACTTGTGCCCCGTCGGGCTGGGTCTCGAGTATCAAATATCCATCGCGGTCTATCTGCTCCAAGGCATCCATCTGCGGGGTACGCAACTCGAGGCGATACACGGTAGCGCGCTTGAGAGGAGCGAAGTGAATAAATCCATCTTCGGTATTGAGCTGACCATATTGCGGATGGGCTATCTTCAACTTCTCGGTTCCTTCGGGCACATATACCCACCACTCCGACTGTTTTTTCTTCTGCTCGACTCTCACAATGCCCAACTGTCCGTTGTCGAAAGTGAGATTGT
>JAFXAB010000043.1 GCA_017522135.1 Bacteroidaceae bacterium | reverse complement strand
TGATTATCAAGGTGGTAAATATTCGGTGTAGTCTGTTCATTGTATTGATGTTTATGTGTTATATAGTGCGACATGGACAAGTAACGGCAAGGATACATAATCGCGCCTGCAAGCCATTGTCAAGGCAAATTTAACAAAAGAATTTACAATATCACAAACAATTTTGACGTTTTTTCACATGGGTGGGTAATTTGTTGATTGTCAGATAAGTAAATTTCACAAAAACAATATCATCGATACACCCGCGCGAAGGTTACCATTTGGCGGGTGGGGGTATGTTTTTTCTCGCTATTTTTCCAAAAACACGCACGCCTTGGGGAAACACACGCCTCGGGGAAACGGACGCAATACAATTGCGTCCCTACGTTTATGTGATATTTCCCTTGTGCGGGTGGTATATTTTTCCCCGTTTATGTGGATTTTGGACAAAAGAACATATAAAAAAAACGCCCGACAATGCTGTCGAGCGTCATTTCTTTTGAGCCTCTTGTCGGATTCGAACCAACGACCCCGAGATTACAAATCACGTGCTCTGGCCAACTGAGCTAAAGAGGCAGGAAGGGTAAGCTTACCACATCGCACCGCTACGACCTACTACCCTTGCTACGGTCAAGTCCTGGGGGGATTCACAGGGAGCTGGTCGTGTAGGACTTACCCGAGCACAAAGGTACTACTTTTTTTATTTCCGGCAAGCGTTTTGTCCGAAAATTATACAATTTTTTTATCACTACATAGTAACACACTGTATACAAAGAGGTTAAAAAAACAGTTTTTTTCGCACTCCTCTCGCTACGATTATCTACAACGTTCTATTGCTCCACTTTCCATATTTAAAGTACAGCAACGAGCCAAGAAGTATCATTGTCCAATAGATATATTCGACCGACCAACATACGGCTACATCGGCTTGCAAGTAGAATATTATGACATAAATAGCCACTGCATACAAGATAGTAGCACCTATCTCTATACCCAGAGCCAGACGCGTGTTGCCCGTACCCGAAACCGAGTGAAACAAGATGCAGGCGGGTATGGCTATGAGGTTAAATCCCAACATCACATATACCGATGCCACCGAACCTTGCAAGATAGCCGCATCGTTGGTAAATACGCTCATGAATGTTTGCGGTATAAATGCCACTATCACCATCATAGGCACTATCACAGCATAGGCCATAGTAACACAACGTCGTATAATAAAAGAGACATCGGAAACTCGCGACGCGCCCAATGCATTACTTACCAACGTACTTGCTGTAGAGGCAAATGCTATGATAGGCATAAACAGCAACGAAGATCCACTGCGCACAATGTTGGTAATGGCAAGTTGCACCTCGCCCAAGTGCTCGATAGCCAAGAAAAAGACAAACCATACGGCATGTGTAAGGAAGTTTTGCAACATGGTCCACACCGACAGAGAGAGAATACCACGAATAATATCGGGCGAGTACTTGATACGCGCACTAAATCCATAGTATTTAAGGTCGAGTTTCATAATGGCATATATTACAAAATGTAACATCGCCAATGCCTCGGCCACGACAGAGCCCAATGCCGCACCGGCAATACCCATAGCCGGCACGCCTAATGCACCAAAGACAAATATATAATTCAATATAACATTGGAGAGTGTGAGTATAACAGAGTTCCACATCAACACTGCAGTGCGGGTAATGCCCACAAAGAATGCACGAAACATGACACTCACTGCCGAGAACAGCAAGCCCCATATACGCCAATCGAGATACTCGATACAGGCTCCATATATGGAAGGTGAGGCAACAATACTCGACAACAACTTGGGCGAAAAGCACTTTGAAAGCAGAGCAAACAGCGCGGCAATACCCAAAAGAAAGAGTATACCCTGTATCACGATATCGCCTATCTTGGCATAGTTGCCCTCACCGTTGCGTCGTCCTATAAATATCTGTGCACCAACACTGAAACCAAAGATGGCCATATATATGGTAAGGTAATATACCGACACGAGAGCCGTTGCACCCAACTCTATCTCACCGACACGTCCCATATAGGCCGTATCGGTGATATTGATGAGTGTTTGCATCACCAGACTGATAAGAATAGGATAGGCTATATGCCATATATCACTATATTTATACATAATCTACAAATAACAAAATACAGGCTCACCTCAAAGGGAAGGAGAGATGAGCCTGTTACATAAAAATTGAATATCAAATCAACTTGTTTGTTTGAGTATCGGGGAAAACCACTTTGGGCTCAAACGAGCGAGCCTCTTGGGCATCCATCCAAGCATAAGCCATGATGATAACCACGTCACCGGGTTGTACCAAACGAGCCGCAGCACCATTCAGACACACCACACCCGAGCCTCGTTCTCCGCGTATCACATACGTTTCAAAGCGAGCACCATTGTTATTGTTGACGATAGAGACTTTCTCATTGGCAATAATGCCGGCAGCATCCATCAAGTCTTCATCAATAGTAATGCTGCCAATATAATTCAAGTCGGCTTGAGTAACCGTCACGCGGTGAATCTTCGACTTAACAACTTCAATATACATTGTATGTAGTTTTTGTGTGTGTTATCTCTTATTCAAGCTATCAAGGGCGACAATAAGCAATATTATCTATGAGTCGCACCTCACCGTTGTACACAGTAATGCAACCTACAACAAAATTGCTTTTGTTCCAATCCTCGACAGGCAACAACGATATACCATCGACAATCTCATAATACTCCACCTTCATTTCGGGCACAGCATTGATTGTATCAACAACAAAGTTTATGGTTTCGGCCACGGTATGGGTCTTGGCATACTCGAGACTTGCAAAGAGTGTCTCGGCAATACGGGGTGCATTGCGACGTTGCTCGGCAGTGAGACGTGTATTGCGACTGCTCAAAGCAAGGCCATCTTCCTCACGTACAATAGGGCATGCAACAATATCGATGTCAAATTGCAACTGAGCGGCCATGGCACGAATTACTGCAATTTGTTGAAAATCTTTTTCTCCAAAATATGCACGGTGAGGCGCAACCATATCAAACAATTTGCTCACAATCTGAGCCACACCATTGAAGTGTCCGGGACGAAAACGTCCCTCCATTACTTCAGCTACAGTACCCAACTCAAATACACGCGTATCGGGCTCGGGATATACCTCCTCGACCGAGGGTGTAAAGACATAGGTACAGCCGGCCTTTTCGAGCATGGCACAGTCGGCCTCGGGTGTACGAGGATAGAGTTCCAAATCGCGCTTATCGTTAAATTGAGTAGGATTGACAAAAACACTCACTACGGTGACGTCATTCTCGGCAACGCAACGTTCTACGAGCGAAATATGACCCACATGTAAAGCACCCATTGTGGGCACAAGACCCACTTTTTTCCCTTCGCTGCGTGCGGCATTTACAAGCTGACGCAACTCAGCAACTGTTGTTATTCTCTTCATGACTTAGTGTCGATTGTAAAATTGATGCAAAGGAAATAAATAAACTACAAACGGCGAAACATAAGTCTATAAAATTTTACACAAAGAGCACATTTTATATACTTGACAACCTCGATTTGAAGAAAATTCACCATTTTTCAGTGTTAAGTCTCCTGAAATTTGGATGCTAAAGCAATTTTTTTTATTATCTTTGCATCGGTTACGTGTATCTATAAAGATAGCACACCTAACAAATTGCAAAAAAAGAATCATGAGCAAAGCAAAAGTCTTATTTATCGCCCAGGAAATGATGCCTTACATGCCCGAGAACGAGCTTGCCAAGACATGTCGCGAGCTACCCCAAGGCATACAGGAGAGAGGTCATGAAATACGCGTTTTTATGCCCAAATATGGCAATATCAACGAGCGACGCAATCAGTTGCATGAGGTAAAACGCTTATCGGGAATGAATTTGATAATAGACGACACCGACCACCCACTCATCATCAAGGTTGCCTCTATACAATCGGCACGCATGCAGATATACTTTACCGATAATGACGACTATTTCCAACGTCATATAGGAGAAGTTGTAGATGAGGCCAATCGCGAAGATAACGACGAGCGCAGCATATTCTTTGTACGTAGCGTTATGGAGACCGTCAAGAACTTCCGCTGGGAGCCCGATATTATCCACTGTCACGGTTGGCTATCATCATTGGCACCCATCTTCTGCAAGAAGTCATACGCCGACGACCCTTGTTTTCGCAACTCGAAGGTTGTTGTATCGCTCTACGACAACAAGTTTACCCGCCCGTTTGATGCCCGCTATGCCGAGAAAATCATCTTCCGCAACATCACACCGGCAGATATACCTTTTGCCTCGGGCGAAGAGATAGACTTCATAACACTCAACAAGTGTGCTATAGATTATGCCGATGGCGTAATAGCCGGTAGCGAAAATGTAGACCAATCGCTCATTGATTACGCCAAAGAGAAAGGCAAATTGTTCCTCCCCTACCAACCCGAAGAGACTCGCAATGACGCTATAGAGCAATTCTATGAGCAAGTGTGGAACAATAACAATCAATAACATTACAAGGAGATGAAATTACTGAAATATCTGACAGTCTTGTGCTGTTGCATTTCACTCATTGCTTGTGACGATGAAATAACAACATTAGGCTCGTCACTCAATGACTCATTAATAGAAATAACGGTAGACTCTACCTCTATAAAACTATCGGGCAAATCGGTGTATAACGATAGTATCTTGGGACGCACAACAGACCCCCTCATTGGCAACTTGTCGGTAAAAGGCTACGGCAATCTGCAATCGGGCTACCTCACACAGTTTATGCCCAGCCTCAACATCGACACAACCAATGTAGAACCCAACACCCTCGACTCTATCAAACTATATCTCAGCTACTACAACAACGACCTTACCGGTGACTCATTGGCTCCCATGGTCTTGAATATTTACACCCTCGACAAGACCATAAAAAGCCCTCTATACACCAACCTCAACCCGCTCGACTACTACTCGCCCGAAAATCTCATAGCGAGTCATCCGTTTGGCAGCTCTACCGAAGGTTTTATTGACGAAAACAACAGTACCGAAGATGAAACCGTTACATACAAACGTATAGATGTAAAACTCCCGTTGGAATTGGGACAAAGAATATTCAACAAATACAAGGAAGACCCCGAAGTATTCTCCATGCCGTCGGAGTTTGCCAAATTCTTCCCCGGTATATACATGAACATATCGTACGGAAACGGTCGCATGGTCAATATCAAAGGTATATTCATGACCATGCACTATCGCGCAATAGATAATGAAAAAGGCAAGATAGATACACTCTCATACAACTATCTGGGCGTAACACCGGAGATAAGCAGCATCAATCACTTTGCACTCACACCCGACGAACAACTGCAGGCAAAGGTAGAAGAGAACAACGCTGTAGGCAAGAAAGTAATAGCACAAGCCCCCATAGGCTATATTCCCATTATCAAATTCCCTACCGCCAATATTATAAAAAAATACCAAGAGAAACTTGAAGAAAGCAATCGCATACAGAATATCTTAAACTACCTGTCGTTTACCATACCCGTAGTTGCCAATGAAGATGCACAACTTGCACCACCTCAACACCTGCTCTTTATCAGAGCTTCGCAAGTAAAAGATTTCTTTGAGCAAAAACTATTGCCCGACGACATAAGCACCATGTATGCTACATACGACAAAGGTAAAGGTGCATACAACTTTGGCGACATAAGCAATTACATACGCAACATACTCAAGCGCGACGATCCTACTGTTACCGAAGACGATGAAACAATAGCTCTTATACCCGTCAGTGTATTCTCGGAGACCAGCTCGTCGTACTACGAAACAACAACGTCGGTAGTGAGCGTAACACCATATAGCCAATCGCCTGCTATTGTCGAACTTGACCTCGATGGTGCACAGATAAAAATTATATATACAACACAAAAGCCCATCTGATAAAATAGCAGACGATATACAACACAGGCCACAATAGCTCAGTCGGTAGAGCATTTCATTCGTAACGAAAAGGTCGTGGGTTCGAGTCCCACTTGTGGCTCTGATATGATATGTTATACCACATTGAGATATATTTCTTGGTGTGGTATTATTGTACCCACCGATGCGGCTCGGACGAAAAACTTGGGGCAAATTTGTCTTTTCTTCTCTCACCTTTCACTATATTTGTAGAATATAGGATGCGGTTCGGAAGAAATATTCAAAAAAATTTGATTTTTCTTCTCTCACCTTTCACTATATTTGTAGAATATAGGATGCGGCTCGGACGAAATATTCAAAAAAATTTGATTTTTCTTCTCTCACCTTTCACTATATTTGTAAAACAAAAACACATCACCATGAAAATAGAATTGCCTCAACACACAAAGAATAGAGCTACGCAGTTCACCAACGATTTGCGCGCTCTCACTATCATAGGTGCCAATGGTGCCGGTAAGAGTCGATTTGGAGATGAGATAGCTCGTCGTCGTGCCGATAGAGTATTTAACATATCGGCACTCAAAGCTCTATTTATCAATCCTGCCAACGACAACACCATAGGCAACAACATCACTCGCCTATACGATGAGTTACAGGCCAATACTACTTATAGGATAGAGGCTATCGATACCGAGTTTGAACGATTGATGTATCTGCTCATGTATGAGGAGTTTGTCAATGTAATAGCATATAAACAGAGTGAAAATCAACAAAAACGACTACCACGCACCAAGCTCGACCGTGTTCAACAACATTGGGAAACCATCTTTCCACAGAACAAGATGCTGCGCATGTCGGGCAAGTTGAGCATTGTGGGTAATAAAGATACTCGCCCCTACGAGCCTACAAGGCTCAGTGACGGTGAGAAAACGGTCTTTTATCTACTTGCATCGGTATTGTATGCCGAGCCAAACGACATCGTCATGGTAGAAGACCCCGAAGTGTTTCTCCACCACTCTATCATGAAATCGGTATGGGATACTGTCGAACATCTGCGCCCCGACTGCACATTTATATACCTTACACACGACCTCGAATTTGCAGCATCACGCAACGACAGCACTTGTGTGTGGGTAAAATCGTATGACGCTGAACGACAATTGTGGGACTATGAAATACTAAACAGCCCCAATGAGCTGCCTGAGGATGTATACCTCGACCTACTGGGCAGTCGCAAACCTATACTTTTTATTGAAGGTACCGACAACCGCAGCATAGATGTGCGCATATACACCCTACTCTATCCCGAATACACGGTAAAACCTTTGGGTGGCTGCTCAAAAGTCATAGAAACGACTCGAACATTCAACGACTTGAAGAGCTTCCACCACATCGAATCGCATGGCATAGTAGACCGCGACCGTCGTACCAACCGCGAAGTAGAGAGCCTTCGTCAACGAAATATCGCTGTACCCGAGGTAGCCGAGATTGAAAATCTGCTGCTCATAGAGCCCGTTATACGCACTGTTGCCCGACGCATGGGGCTTAATGAGAACAATACTTTAGATACTGTACGCACCAATATCATCAACATGTTTGCCTCGGAACTCAAACAACAAGCCCTGTTGCATACACGCCACCGCACCAAGCGCGAGATTGAGTGTTTTATAGACCGTCGCTCACAGAATATCGACGACTACGAGGAACACATACGCACCCTCACAGCCGATTGTACTCCTCGCAAGCTCTATAACGAGCTATGCAACAAGTTCGGTCTATATGTTTCGGAGCGTCGCTACAACAAGATATTGCGTGTATACAACCAAAAGTCGTTGCTCCCCAACTGTGGTATAGTACAATTATGCGGATTTGCCAACAAGGATAAGTACCTCAAATATATCCTTTCCATTCTTCGCGAAGAGAGCAACGATGCAACTACCCTACGCCAAGCTATGCGCGAGGTAGTAGGCGTGGTGTAAACGCAGGCCTTATTGGTCAAAAAATCGTAACAAGCGGCAACCGTACCACTCTGTCACAAAGATTAACGACCCCGATAATAGGCACACGAAAAAGGAGTTGAGCACAACGTCGGCTCAACTCCTTTTATTTAATCTATCGCAACCTAAAATATTTTCACTTACCTGCTTGTCGGATTGTTACTTCAACCATTTGGTTGCCACAGGTAAATTCTATTTTCCCTTCGCGCAAGGCATTGGTATCGTTCTCCGACACCCTACATGCTGTATGACCTTGCAACTTCTTATCTTTGCTCGAGATATGAATATTTGTCTCTGTCACATGCAACCAGCGTTCAGTTGCAGCATTTTCTACCATATCATCAAGCGATGCATTTGTGAGCTCGTACGAAATTGTTACCGTTCTTCCTTCGGCCGGCACGTCTATCACACTTTCGCCCAGCAATGTCAATTGTTTCTTACCTAAATCATCTGTTGGATCATCTTTTTTACAAGACAACAACAATAAGGAGAAAAAAAGCAGGCATAAAAGATTCTTGTTCATAAGGCTATGGTTTTAAGTTATTCATAAATCGTTCTTTCGGTTAATGCTGTTATAATACGGCATCATTTATCAATACTCAATTTTATCGAGTATTCCTGTCAGGGCAGCAATAGTAATGCCGTAGTTGGTAATGGGTACGTCTTGGATGCGAGCACGGGCTATGCGGTTGAGCACATGACGACTGTTGAACATACAGGCTCCACAATGTATCACCAAGTCATAACCTGTGAGGTCTTGCGGAAATTCATGACCGCTCACTATATCGATGTGCAGTCCCGCACCGAACTTGCGACGCAACATGGCGGGCAATTTTACACGTCCTATATCTTCGTTTTGCGGCACATGGGTACACGCTTCGGCAATGAGCACGCGCGAGTTTTCGGTAAGCTGCGACAACATTTTTGCACCGGCCACAAAGGTCGATATATCACCTTTGTATCGAGCAAAAAGTACCGAAAAGGAGGTTAGCCGCGAAGCCTCGGGCTTGAGCTTATATACCGCATCAAACACCTGAGAGTCGGTAATGATGAGGTGCGGAGGTCGTGCCAATGAAGCCAATGCTGCAGACATTCCCTCGGTAACGCAACTGACAACCGTACAACGACGGTCAAGCAGTTCGCGTATGGTTTGCACCTGCGGCTGAATGAGTCGGCCTTTGGGAGCACTTGCATCTTGGGGCATCACCAACAAGACAGTATCGCCCTCGTTGACAAGTCCCTGCAAAATGGTACGCTCCTCGCGCATACCGGCAGCGGCCAGAGCTTCACGCAAAGCAGGCAACCCGTAACCGTTTACCGAACTTACAACAATGGGGATTAACTTGGTATCTTTCTCAATAGCATGCACAAGAGCATCGGCATCGACAAGACGATCGCCTTGCGAGAGTATGGCTATGACAGGTATTTCACGAGCACGAAATTCGGCAATCCAACGATGCTCGTCATCGCCCCATTGCTCGGTAAAGAGCAATATGGCTATATCGGTCTTATCCACTACCTTAATGGTGTGTGCAATACGTTGCTCGCCAAGGATACTTGTATCGTCATATCCCGGTGTGTCTATGAGCACACAAGCACCCAGCCCCGGCAGTTCGATAGACTTGCTTACGGGGTCGGTAGTCGTACCGCTCACATCGCTCACAACAGCTATATTCTGACCGGTAAGCGCATTGATAAGCGACGACTTTCCACTATTACAACGCCCAAAGAAAGCTATGTGCAGGCGTTCCGATTGAGGTGTCTGTTGCATAACTGTAGGTATTAGAAACGGAAGTCGCGCTTGCCTTCGGCAATCTTCTTCAAGTTTTCGATAGTTATATTGCGTACTTTATCCGATGGGATAAGAGGTATTTGTTTCTCTATCATCTTCTCGGCCAATTCTCTCGTGCGAGGCGAAGCATAGTCATCGAGATACTCTCGAAGGGTAAAGAGCGCATTGGGAGCACAACAGTTACCTATCAGACCGCGCTTGGCCAACGACATGAAACGGTCGCCTGTGCGCCCCTCGCGATAACAAGCTGTACAGAAACTTGGAATATAACCCAACTCGAGCAACCAAGCCACAATCTCATCAAGTGTACGATTGTCCGATATATCAAATTGTGCAGAGTCCTCGGCATCTTCAATACCCTCGGCATATCCGCCTACCGATGTACGCGAGCCACCACTCAATTGCGACACACCCACATCCAATACCAACTCGCGAGAGCGTTGCGACTCGCGTGTAGAGACTATCATTCCGGTATAGGGTACAGCAATGCGCAATACCGCCACAATGCGACGGAATACCTCATCGGTAACAGCATCGGGAAAATCGGCCGGATCGATATCATCGGCCGGTCGTATGCGGGGTACACTGATGGTGTGAGGACCCACGCCATAACATGCCTCCAAGTGCTCGGCATGCATGAGCAAGCCCACAAAATCATAGCGATAGTTGCACAATCCGAATAGAGCACCTATACCCACATCATCAATTCCACCTTGCATGGCACGGTCCATAGCCTCGGTGTGATAAGCCCAATCGCTCTTAGGGCCTGTAGGATGCAATGCCTCGTAGGCCTTGCGATTGTATGTCTCCTCAAACAATATATAGGTACCTATACCGGCCTCACGCAACAGGCGGTAGTGCTCGACAGTAGTAGCGGCAATATTTACATTGACACGTCTGATAGCACCGTTCTTGTGATGTATCGAGTAGATTGTATCGATAGATTCCAATACATACTCGATAGGATTCTTTGTAGGATGCTCGCCGGTCTCCAAAGCCAAACGCTTGTGTCCCATATCTTGCAAAGCTATAACCTCACGACGTATCTCCTCCTGTGTGAGTTTACGACGAGGTATAGTCTTGTTCTTGGCATGATAAGGACAATATACACAACCATTTATGCAATAGTTTGACAAATATAACGGAGCAAACATCACAATACGGTTGCCATAAATGTGCGACTTTATTTCACGAGCAAGCGTAAAAATGCGCTCGACAATAGCAGGATCGTCACACTCCAGTAGCACTGCGGCATCGCGGTGCGAAAGGCCTTTGCGCTCCGATGCACGAGCCAATATTTCTTCTACCATCGCTGTGTCGTTGCGATGTTCCTTGGCATATTCCAATGTAGCCATTATCTCACCATCGTGGATAAACTCATCGGCACGAGGTGAATTTACTTGATACTTTATCATATCTTTACCTCCTCTTTATAGTTACCAATATCGTAACTGATTTCATAATTTATAGTAGCAAGTCGGTCGCTCAGCATTCTAAGGCCTTCGGCGGCCTCAGTGCCAAAAGCGGCCTTCCCTTCATATATTTCATAGTTGCGCCGCACGTCGGTGGGCGATAGATTGGGCATGATGACATTTGCTCCGGCCGCTATACCCTCTATTTGCGCCATAGGCGATAGTGTTGCCAAAGCCGTTGTTGAAGGAATAAGCGCATCGGGCAGTAACAACCGGATAATGGAAATGAGCAACAAAGTTGTTTGCACCGAGCCTGCGGGGTATTGTCCCAATGGAGTAGCCGAGTGGGGTATAAAAGGGCCTATACCCACCATTTGCGGGCGTATTTGTTGCAGCAGCATAAGGTCTTGTACAAGATGCTCGATAGTCTGTCCGGGAGCACCCACCATCATACCCATACCGGTCTGATAACCTATCTGCTTGAGAGTTTTTATACATTCTATTCTATTACTCCACGACATATCCGATGGATGAAGTGAAGCATAGAGTTGTGGTGAAGCACTTTCGTGACGCAACAAATAGCGTCGCGCACCGGCTTCATAGAGAGCCATATACGACTCTTTAGAACGCTCTCCGAGCGAGAGTGTAATGGCACAATCGGGATAACGCGCATGTATGGTGGCTATGAGAGGGACAAGCCTTTTATCGGCCAAAGCACCATCCTCACCACCTTGCATAACAAAGGTACGAAATCCCATCCGATATCCGGCCTCACAGGCCGACAATATCTGCTCATCGGTGAGTCTATATCGCTCTACTGCACGATTATCACGTCTTATACCGCAGTACAAGCAATTGTTGCGACAGTAGTTACTCACCTCAATAAGGCCACGTATATATACACGCCTGCCTAAGCGGCTTTGAGCCACTTCGGCAGCATGTTCTTTAAGTATATTAAACGCACGGTCGTCACATGACTCCAAAAGAGAGCCAAGTTGAGTGGCATCGAGACGATGCTCACATATCAAGCGATCGACCAATGCATCCATCGTCAGACGCTATTATCGTTTTTGCAACTCCTTATTGTATGTTTGGCGAGCTTTGTCGTAAATCTCATGGTTTGCAGGACCCGAGATACATCCGCCTTCACAAGCCATCACCTCAATAAATTGTACAGGAGCCTTGCCCGACTTGCCATACGCACGCAAGAGAGCTACATTCTTCTTGGTAAGGTTGGCAACCAAGGTAGCAGAGAATGTAAACTCGCCATTTATTTCGTTCAATACAGCTTGAGTCACACCATTGATTTGGGCAAAACCGTGAGCAAACTTGCTTGATGAAACAGGGATATTGAATGCTTCTTGTTGTGCAATATCAATTCCCATACCATCCAATACCGAGTGCAACTCCTCGTAAGTCATTACATAGTTTACCAAGTCGTCGCGACGAGCCTCTTTGCGTTTTGCAATACAAGGACCTACAAACACAAGTTTGGCATCGGGATACTTCTCACGTGCAATTTGTGCAGTGTAGTACATGGGCGAGCGTGTGCTCGAAATGTATTTTTTCAAGTCGGGTGCATGCTTCTCGGCCATCTCGATATAAGCAGGACAGCAAGAAGTAGTCATGAAGGGAGCACCCTCTTCGAGACGTTCTTTCAACTCGGCACTCTCCAGACGAGTAGTCACTTCGGCACCTTGAGCTACCTCGATAACATCTGTAAAACCAATGGCTTTGATAGCACTGTATACTTGCTCGGCAGGAAAGTTATACTGTGCAAGAATAGCGGGAGCAACCATGGCAACCACTTTCTCTCCGCGACGTATGCTTTGCAGGATGTCAAATACTTGAGAGATTTCAAAGATAGCACCGAAAGGACAGCTGTTGAGACACTTACCGCAGTAGATACACTTAGACTCATCGATGTGCTCTACGCCAAATTCGTCTTTTGTAATAGCACCTACGGGACAAGCCTCTTCGCAAGGAACAGGAATGTAAACAATTGCATGATAAGGACAAGCCTCGAAACATTTACCGCAACTGATACAATCGTTGTGATTGATACGACCTTGGCTTGTATAAGGGTCAAACTCGATTGCATTCTTGGGACAAGCATGCGAACAAGCACGAGCCACACAACCGCGACACAAGTTGGTAATATCATAGTTGGTGCGCACACATGACGAGCAAGCCTCGTCGATTACACACATGATATTCTCTTTGATTTTGTCACGCTCCAAGGCTCGGCGAGCATAGTCACTGAGCGGAGTAAGCTCGTCCTACTCATCGGTCATATCATAACCCAAAAGAGGGAGTGATTTGTACTTCCACACTGCACGTTCTTTGTGAATACAGCAACGACCACGAACTTGTGCATTGCGGGGACTCAACTCGATAGGCAAACGGTCTATTTTTTCCACCAATTCGCCCGAATTCCATAATTTAATAAGATTTGTCAGCAGCTTATGTCTGACAATCATCACGTTGTTTTTAATAGCCATAGCTTATGATAAGGTTATTCTCTTTCAAGGTGCAAAGATATACTTTTCTTGGCGCATAAACTAATAAAAACACAAAAATATTACCATCTATTAAAAAATAAGCAGAAATAATCTCAAAGAGCTTTCTGGTTGGCTATTGCTATAATTTTACCCATATTCATCTTTTTATCTATGCAAAGGAAAGATAAATTTACCTACTCTCACACCTGTTTTTGCCACAAATTGCTCAAATTGTTGATAAGTGGGGCTTTTTGTTAATAACCTCACCAAACAAATTCCGTGCGAAGATAATGCAAAACCTCTTGATTACGAAATATTAAACTTATTTTTAAATTTATTTTTGATGTTGTGAAGTTTTCAATAGTACAACATCGTGCAGGAAGGTATACTCTGCCCATGATAGGCTGTTCCTACTTTTTTTGAAATACTCAAATTAATAATGTGCTATTTCTTATGCAACTTATCATAAATTCTTATGATAGTATAACTTTTTTTACACCAATAAATCTTTTTAGTAATTTATTTTTTGAATAATTTGGCGTGTATTATATATTTGTTCGACAAAAATCGAAATAAGTAATAATTTTGATTGTAATAGAGAGGAAAAACTGATAATATTTAAGTTTATGAAAAGAGATTTACTTCGCACGGTTTTAGTTTTTATGCTATTGGGTTGTGGAATTTTTTGGAGTTTCGCAGCCGATGAAGCAAATAGGACTATGAAATTTGGTTATTGTGATGAGCAGGCCGAATTGTTATTGGAGCGTTCGGCGGGTCGTTCGGTTTATTACGCATATATTGCAATTCCCAAAGACTATGTAACCCTTCTTCAAGGTAGTAAAATCACCAAGGTTACATTTGCCGTAGGTTCTTGTCGCAAAGCCCCCAATACCAACTTCAAGATAAATATCACCAAAGATTATTATACCAATAACGTATTTGAGTATCAACAAGATGGTACTATTGAAGTGGGAACTTCGACCGATGCTAAGTGGAATACTGTTGAATTGGAAACTCCCTATGTCATCGAAGGCGATGAAGAGATTTATGTTGGTTATCAAGTTGAGGCCTCAAACGGACATTACCCCGTGGCCTATGCTCCCGACTATGTGGCAAAAACCGGTCGCAGTGATGTATATGGTTATGTTACAACCGATGGCAGTGCCGGATGTTGGTCAACCGGTAAGACAAATGCTATAATCCTCACCATCGAAGGCGCAACAGTTCCCGCAGCCGATGTGGATTTGATGTCGGTAAAAACCGATAGATATGGCTACCAAGGATACAACACTACATTGCGTTGCCAAGTGAGAAATAACGGAGCCAAAACGGTTGAAGGATACGATTACACATATACATTGAAGTATGGAGGTACCGAGTATCCCCAAGTTTCGGGTTCTCGTGAGGTAGCATTGAAATCGGGCGATTTTGATTTCTTGGAGTTTGATATACCCATTACCGAGGAAATGTCGGGTACTGTAACGGTGCAAATGAACGTATCTCTTAAAGCCGAAGATGCAAACCCCGATAACAATTCTTATAAATGCTCATTTACTGTACCCGAGAATGCTGTGCCTCGTAAGGTCTTGATGGAGATGTTTGTAGCCGATTACGATCCTGCCTCAATCAATGGTTATCAGGCGGCGGCCAATGCGTGTGATTTGGTAGGTGTCGAGAATGTTTCAACCGTAAGATACTATCTCAATAGCGGTGATCTTTCTACCGATATTTATGACGAATATGCTTTCTTCTACAAGCCCGAGGAGGTAATGTTGCCAGGTGTAATGGTCGATCGTTCGATGATTGATGAGGAGTATTATTTACCTGTGATTTACCCCTATGAAGAACTCAAATCGTGGACCAAATATATGTATGAAAATCCTGCTATTATACGTATAAATGCCTCAAATGCAACAATCGATGCCGATACCGAGGAGATTACATTCGATGTAGAGGTTGAAGCAGTCGATGAGCCTGATGCCTCGCGCGACTTGCGATTGAATGTGTTTATTGTAGAGGATAATGTAGCGGGTGTGCAAAAGGGTGCGCCCAATTACAACGACTTTGTGCATCATGGAGTATTCCGTACAGCGGTTACAGGTGCATGGGGTGAGGCTATTTCGCTCGATACGCCGTTGAGTAAAACATACCAATTCCACCTTCCCAAATTCAGCAAATCGGAGAATTTGCGTGCCGTGGTTTTTGTATCATATTATGACCCCAACGACAATCTTGCATGCGAAGTATTGAATAGTTTCGATATGCCTATGGGATTGCCGCATGTCGAGAACAGTGGCGTCGCCGATGCTGCGATAGAGAGTAATGCAACGGTTGTAACTCTTGCCGGTAAAATTGTTGTAACAGGCATTGAGCAAGAAGTTGCCATATACAATATAGACGGTACACGTGTAGCAAGCAGTTGCGATAGAGAGTTTACGGCAAATACCGGTAGCGGATTGTTTATAGTCGTTGCCGACGGTGTTGCTCAAAAAGTTATTGTAAAATAATAAAATCAAGTATATGAAACAGAGAGTTATAATGGCTATCTTGTTGATAGCAATGGCAATACCTTCGTTCTCGCAAGTGGAGTTTGTAAGCCATGCCCCTAAATCATCCTCTCAGGAGGAGGTTAAGTCGTTCCAATTTGGATATATGCCCGAAGATACACCTTACGGCACGCTTTCGGTAGCGGGTAAAACTGCATACGCATATATTATGCTGCCCAAGGAGCGTACCCGGTTGTACGACGGATGCAAGATTACAAAGGTAAAAGTAAAGTTGGGAACGTTCCGTTCGCGCCCCGATTTCAAAATCAATATCACAAAAGATTGCCGAGAGATTGACAATTTTGAATATCAACAGGAGGCAGAAGTAAAATCGGCCGAAAGTACCGAAAATCCTGTTACGTATGAGATAGAACTCGATGACCCCTATGTAATAGAAGGTGGCGAGGATCTCTATATCGGATACCAAGTTGCCGTAAGTTCATCGAGTCGTCCTATCATAGCGGCTGCCGATGCACGATATTCCAGGCCCGGTGTGAATGACCTGTATGGTTACTACAACTATAATGATGCCTATTTATCCAATTCGTCGGGCTATGCCAATGCTATCTTTGTAACAATCGAGGGTGAAACCATTCCCGATGCCGATTTGGAAATATTGCAATCGAGCGTATCGCAATATGGCTACCTCAATGGCGAGGTAGAAGTAAGTGCTTTCCTAATGAATAGCGGTGCCAAAACTATCAATTCGTTTGATCTTACTTATCAACTCACCTATAATGGCGAACAAAAAGAGCCTGTAACAAACAAGGTTGAATGCGAATTTCCTTCATGTCAATTTGG
The DNA here is from genome assembly GCA_017522135.1 of Bacteroidaceae bacterium. Classification (GTDB taxonomy): domain Bacteria; phylum Bacteroidota; class Bacteroidia; order Bacteroidales; family Barnesiellaceae_A; genus Barnesiella_A. The sequence continues at coordinate 18,759 of JAFXAB010000043.1, read as the reverse complement.
CAATATGACATTTAAAATTCCGGTAGAAGATGATATGGACGGAAATGTTGATATTACTTATACTCTATCCAATGCAAATGGTTTGGAAGATCCTACCCCCGAAAACTCTACATGGAGTGGTAATTTCACCGTATTGGTAAATGCTGCCGAGCGAATATTGTTGCTCGAAAACTTTACAACCGGTCAATGTGTCAATTGCCCCGGTGGACATAAAGCGATACATGAGGCAATAGAGGCGTTTGGAGAGGATAGAGTAGTGTGGGTATGCCACCACGCCGGTTACTACGAGGATGAAATGACTACCGAAGATGATACCCGCTATTTGTGGTTGTTCAATGGAGGTTCGAGTGCTCCTATGATTGCTATCGACCGTACTGTATTTACACCCGGCTCCAATACATCGGTATTCTTCCCGAGTTCTACCGATTATGTATTATCGGTAGCCGAGGAGGCTATTAATGTGCCGGCTATTGTCAATCTGTCGTCGTCTAAAACCTATGATGAGGCGTCTCGTACATTGTCAATTACGGTTGATGCCGATTTGATTTCCAATTTGATTGAGGGCCGAAAGACCTATTTGAATGTATTTATTATGGAGGATAAAATCATAGCAAGACAATTAACCCCCGAGGGTGCTATTGACGATTACGAGCATAACAATGTGTTCCGCTATGCAATGACAGGCACATGGGGCGAAGAGATAACCTTCGATGGTCCTGTGAGCAAAACATACACCTATCAATTGCCCGACAATTGGAAAACCGAGAATTTGTGGGCTTGCGCTTTTGTAAGTTACTATAATTCCGAAAATCCTGCACAGTGCGATGTATTGAATACCATAAAGATACCTTTGAACTTGCCGTCGGGTGTAGCGCAATTGGTTGACGATGACCGATTGGCTATAAGCATAAGAGGCAATGTATTGGATGTATGTGGCGATGATGATGCTACTGTTTATACCATCGACGGCAGAAGAGTTGCCTCTGTTCAAGCCCATAGTTCGGTAGAGTTGTCAAAAGGCCTGTATATTGTTGTAGCAGGCAATAAGGCACAAAAAGTAATTGTAAACTAATCAATAAAATCAAGTATATATGGTGAAACGTAAAATCCTTGCATTAGGCTTGCTGATAATATCAGCGTTATGCACGTTTTCGGCTTGGGCAGAATTGAATTATCTCAATGTTTCGTTGAGGTCGGGCACTGTTGATGTGTACGCTTTGGCCGAGAAACCCGTTATATCGGTTGTCGATGGGGCTACAATCCTTATAAAAAGCCCCGAGGTAGAGACTACATATAATGTGGGAGATATTGTGTCGTATAGTTTTTCAAAAGACGCATCGGGTGTAATCGATGCTGTTGATAATAAGAATTTCGGCTTTAAATATGCCGAAAATCTTATCGAAGTAACAGGCGATGTAAAATCGGTGGCTTTGTACGATATTCAAGGCCGAATATTGAAAACCGTTGCATGCAATAGCACCCTCACACAAGTAAGGCTCGATGACCTCAATGCCGGTGTATATGTGGTAGTAATAAATAATCAACAATCAATTAAAATAGTGAAGAAATGAAAAAGTTATTATTCGCATTAGTTGGACTTTCAATGCTGACATTCGGCGCAGCCAATGCTCAGTATAAAATGACTATTCATAAGACCGATAATACTACTGTGGAAATCGATCTTAATGATATTTCGGAAGTAACATTCGATCAAACCGAGGTGGCATTTGAGTATGAAGCCGTTGACCTTGGTCTTGAAAGTGGTACTTTGTGGGCTTCGTGCAATGTAGGTGCGCAGAAACCCGAAGATTATGGCTACTATATCGCATGGGGCGAAACTGCACCTCATGAGGAGGGTGTTGCTTACACCGAAGATGACTATTCCGATTATTACTTCGATATGATGCCTTCTACAATAGCCGGTACTGAGTATGATGCCGCCAAGGCTATTATGGGCGAAGGTTGGACCATGCCTACAAATGCACAGGCTATAGAACTTGCATTTACATGTACTGTTACATGGGAAGAGGTTAACGGTGTATTTGGCGCACGATTTGTAGGTCCCAATGGCAATAGTATATTCATTCCCGCTGCGGGTCGTAAGCAAGAGAGTGCCGTAGCCAATGAAGTGGGTACAAACGGTTTTGTTTGGATCGATGCTATGTTCCGAAGCAATCCTGAAGGTGCATATATCATGTGGTTTGGCGAAAGCCCCGAAAATGGCTCTGTAATGATTGCCGCCGGTGATGGTAGCGACAAAGAGCACCCCCTTATCGCTGCACCGAGGGTTACCGGCCTTTCGGTTCGCGGAGTTAAAACAGTAAAATAAGTCTAATCCTAATACATTGAGTTATGAAGAAGTTAATTTACGCTCTTTTGTTGTTGGTGTTGCCCTATATGGCAAATGCCGAAACCGTTACTTTTGATTTGACAAATTTGGACCTTGAACAAGGTGCTCAGGTCCCTCGTCAAACAGTCGATCCGTTAAACCTTGTCTTCTCTGCCGGTAATTATCCTCAGGCTCCTCGATACCGAGGTGATTGCGTGAGAATGATGTCTCTTAATGAGATAAGAATTGACATCTCGGCAGGAACAATCACCAATGTGGTATTGACAGTAAATACCGATGAATCGTTGTTGGGCTTTACTACCCCCGAAGGTCAAATGTCGGGCTTGGAGTGGACCGGTGGTGCTTCAAAAGTTACAATTGTAAATGAAGGTAGAGGTAGTGTCGATGTTACTTCGGTAACAGTTACATATAACGATGCACCTGCTGTAAGTCCTGCCAGCGGTACTTATTACGAGCCCCAAACTATCACCATTCCTGTTAGATCGGGCAAGGCTTACTATACAGTAACTCCCGAAGGTGAGGAGGCACAAGACCCCACAGCAGAATCTACCGAATATACTGCACCTTTTGTTCTCGACTATTCGGCTACCGTAAAGGCTATAATCGTCAACGAAGAGGGTAAGTCAAGCCCGGTAACTACACGTGAATACAAGATTGTAGAACCTGCAAGTGTAGCAACATTTGAGGCTGCATTGGCCGCCGAAGGTCGTGCAAAATTCTCTGAGCCTATGACTGTTATTTTCCATAGCGATACTTATATTTATGCCAAAATCAACGACTCTTACGGTATGATTTATGGCCGCCTAATGGATGATATGGGCATGCCTATGATGCAAACATTCCAAAATGGTGATGTTTTGAAGGCAGGTATTCAAGTAGAACGTGATAATGCCAACGGTTGGTTGAATATTATCGGCGGTGTAGAGAAAGACGCCGAAGCACAAGGCACACCTGTTGAGGCCGTTCCTACTGCTATTTCTGATATAGATGTGGTTACAATGCTCAATAAATACATCGTGGTTGAAAAAGCCAATTACGATCCCTATGAGGGTATGGCTGTCGATGCCGACGGCAACAGTATTATGGTAAGAAATCCGTTCTACTATGATGTAGAGACACCTGCCGGCCCCGGTAAATATAATCTTTATGGCTTTGTATCGATAGATGCCATGTTGGGTATGAAGTGCCTCAATGTTTGCAACTTTGAGTATGCTTCGTCTGTTGCAATACCGGTTATCAATGCCGATGAAAGAACCGAATATGAAAACGAGGCAAATATCGAAATCACTTCGGATAATCCCGAAGCCAAGATATACTATACACTCGACGGTAATGCCCCAACAGTGGAATCAACGCTCTATACCGGTCCTGTGAAGGTTACCGAGAGTTGCACACTCATGGCTATTGCTGTGGTAGGTGAAGAAGTGAGTGGTGTGGCTGTTGCCAGCATACGCATATTGAAAGTTTATGAAGTAACAACTTTGTCCGAAGCAAAAGAACTTCCCCTTGGTTCGACAATGATTATTAACGCTCCCATGACTGTTATCTTCCACAACAGTGTTGATAACCGAGACATCTTTGTAACTATCGGCGGCGAAAATACCCACATTTATGACAGAAGAAAATTCTTCTTCCAAAACGACCTTCCTGCCTATGTAGAGGGTGATGTAATACCTGCCGGTGCTCGCGTGAAATCATATAACAAATCGGGTGTTATGGACTTTGAAATAGTAGGAGATTTTAATGCTGCAACCGAAAATGTAGGTGTTGTAGAGCCTGTTGAGTTGAATGACCTTTCGGTACTCACATCCGACGATATGTATAAATATTATGAGTTGGTTGATGTAGTGTTCACTTCCGGACAAACGGGCTACGAAGTAACCGATGCAAAAGAAAACACTTTGGCTATTGATGATACATATATAGAGATACCTACTGATCTCGAATCTCAATATAAAGTGAAAGGTTTCTGTTATCCGGGATTTTCAGGCCTTAATTTTATGCCTATTTCAGTTGAAAAAGTTTCAAGTGCTATCAACAACATCGTTACCGATGAAGTTAGAGACAATAGAATTTTCAATCTACAAGGTGTAGAGATGAAGTGTGATAAATCGAGACTTGCTCCCGGTATATATATTGTCGGTGGTAAGAAAATATTAGTGAATAATTAGTACGATAGTGATTTAGGTAGCAAGAGGACACCAACCGGAGTCCTCTTGTTTTATATAGTGCTTAATTGCACAGTACAGCATTGAACCCTGCTAAGTGCTATTGTTGGTTGCTATCGTCTTTGTCCTCCTCGATAATTTCTCGTTTTATACGAGATAGATATGTTTCGTTGATGCCAAGGTATGAGGCCAGCATTTTAGATGTTACCGAGGTAATCAAGTCGGGGTGGTTTCTTTGAAATTCGGCATATCGTTTGCGTGCCAATCCACTTTGTAGCGATTTGTAGTTGTCTTTTGCCGAACCCGAGAGCATTTGGGCTTTCATTTCGCAGGCATCAAATTGCCACATGCATATATAGAACAGCATAATGGCAAACTCATGCGATTGATGGAGTAATTTCATTAAGGTCTCTTCGCTCATGCAAAGTGCTTCGACCGAGTTGAGTGCATGGTAGGTAAAGAAAGCACCTTCATGTTTGCAAAATGAATGGGGTGAGAGCATAAAAGTTCCGGGGCCGGCAAACCCATATATAATCTCTTTATTGAGGTCGCGGTAAGAGAGTCTTACGTTGCCTTTTTTTATAACGTATAGCGATGAATTGCACATTCCCTCTTCGACAATAGGTTCATTTTTCTTGAATTTAACGGTGTGGCAATTCGATATAAACAATTCAACCACTTCGTCTGAAATGGGGAAGAAGCAATCTTCTTTTATTGATTGGATAATACTTTTCTTGGTCATTTTATTTAGATTGTGTCTTTTTCTGAAAAAATTCTGCCTAATTCTTGCTGCAAAAATAGATAGAAAATTCGATTTTTACAATAAAAAAGTAAACACACTGTCTCTATTGTCTTACTTGTATTAAGATGCCAACGGGTGTGTGTTGTGTGGAGCGTGATGTGTCTAAATCGATAAAAAATCTCAAAGAGCCTTTTCACAACAATCTTTTTGGGGCATCGTCTTGCAGGTTGAGTGTTAAAAATGTATCTTTGCAGATTATAAATATTTTTTATATATGAAACAACTTCAAAAGCATAAATCTCAGCAGCGTCAGGCCAAGGAATTTACTTATCATGTCGACAGCGACTGTCAACTGCTTGACTTTCTTATCGCAACCCTGAAGGACAAGTCGCGCACTACTGTCAAGTCGTACCTTTCACACCGACAAGTTGCTGTAAACGATATGCCCACCACACAATTCAACACACCGTTGCATCGTGGCGATCGCATCACTATCAACTTTTCCAAAGGCTACAAGATTTTCCGTCACCGTCGTTTGCGCATCATCTTTGAGGACGAGTATCTCATTGTTATCGACAAAGGATACGGCCTGCTTTCGATGGCTACGAAGAACGAAAAGACCGAAACAGCCTATCGCATTATCAGCGATTATGTAAAGACCAACGACCCCGAAGGTCACATCTTCATTGTACACCGACTCGACCGCGACACATCGGGTGTAATGATTTTTGCCAAGAGACAACGCATTCAAGAGCTGTTGCAACGCAACTGGAATGATGCTGTTATCGAACGCAAATATATGGCTGTAGTCGAAGGCTCGCTCGACCCCGAGGCCGGTGAAGTAAAATCGTACCTGAAAGAGAATGCTGCCCTCCAAGTATATTCGACACAAAACCCCGATGAGGGACAACTCGCCATTACCGGCTATAAGACCCTAAAAAGCAACGGTCGATTCTCGCTCGTAGAGGTACAGCTCGAGACCGGTCGTAAAAACCAAATACGTGTACACATGCACGACTTGGGTCACCCCATCATCGGCGACCGCAAATATGGCTCGAATTGCAACCCCATAGGTCGTGTGGCACTACACGCGGCATCGCTCCGATTTAAGCATCCCATCACAGGACAAATGCTCCATTTTGAGTCGAACATACCCGAGAAATTTGAATATATTGTTCAATAAAAAAATTAATATTATCACATCATGATACAACGTATACAATCGCTCTACTTGCTTTGCGCCATTATCTTCATGGCTATATTTACATTCAACCCTTTTATAAACCTTGTTACTCCCATTGGCACTTATCAGATGAACTGCCTGAGAACCAACTTGACAACCCCCTCTGAGCTTATTGCCGAGACGGCTATCGTTGCCACATCACAAAACTACGTTCTCGCCATAATATCGGCACTGATTGTCATAATAAACATTCTTGCAATTTTACTCTTCAAGAACCGCATAAAACAGATGTTGTTGTGCAAAATCAACATCCTCTTCTACATAACACTCTATGTCACAATGGGATTGTTGATATACAACAACTACACCGCATTAGGAGCAACAACATTCAAGACCACCACATTCATTATTTTCCCTATATGCTCGCTTATAACCAATTGGCTCGCCATAAGTGCCATCAACAAAGACGAACAATTGGTGCGCGATAGCGAGCGTATGTGGACACGCAACCGATAAACACAACCCACCCTGCAACCCTATTCTATCGCCATGCTATCTTTATTGGAACAATTCGATACCATCATGACCACTACCGATGTAACCATGGGTAGTGCTACATGCAAACTGATAGTAAGTGCTCTGTTGGGAGGTGCAATAGGATATGAGCGCAAACGAAAAGGTCAGATAGCCGGCTCACGCACCTTTGCACTCATCTCTATGGGAGCAACACTCGCCATGCTGGTATCATGTGCCATACCACAACTATTCGCCCACCTCGACAACGGAGGCGACCCGGCCCGAATAGCCGCACAGGTGATAAGCGGTATAGGTTTTTTGGGCGCAGGAGCCATCATACAGACCAAAGCCTCGGTGCGTGGACTTACAACAGCAGCCGGTATATGGGTATCGGCGGGTCTTGGACTGGCAGTAGGTATAGGACTATATACCATTGCCTTCATAGCCATGGTGTTTATTCTCATTACTCTGGTAGTAATAAACAATATCGAAAACCGTATGAATATTGAGTGGGAAAGCCACATTGTAGCAGTAGAGCTTCCTCTCATTATCGACTCGATAGAGATCTATAAACACGTATTTGAACAACATGGCATAAAGATGCACGAATGGTATATAGACGTTGACTACAGCAAGCCTTCGACAACCATCAAGTTTGTAGTACAAATGCGTGAAAAGACCGACGTACTCCGCCTTTTTGACGACATGCAAAAACTACGCACTACCAACAATATATCACTTCAAAACGAAATATAAAAACAAATGGACAGCCTTCAACCTCTCATCGTAGACCTTGCGCTTATTCTCATATTGGCAGGAATCGTGACTTTGTTATTCAAGAAACTACGTCAACCTATCGTTTTAGGATATATCGTAGCCGGTTTCTTGGCCGGCCCCAACTTCCATTATCTGCCATCTATTGCCGATGCCGAGAACATAGATGTGTGGGCGCAAATAGGCATTATTGTGTTGCTGTTTACGCTGGGACTGGAGTTTAACTTCAAGAAACTTCTGAATGTTGGAGCAACAGCCTTTACCACAGCACTCACTATAGCCTTGGGTATGATAGCCATAGGCTATGTAGCGGGGCAGTTTTTAGGATTTACGGTATTTGACAGTATCTTCCTCGGAGCCATGCTGTCAATGTCATCTACCATGATTATCATCAAGGCCTTTGGCGACTTGAATCTGCAACAGCAGAAGTTTACGCAGACCGTATTCGGTGTACTCATCGTGCAAGACCTCCTGGCTGTGGTATTGTTGGTTATATTGTCATCGGTAGGCTCGGGCAATATCGAAGGTAGCGAGTTGCTCAACAGTGTGGCAAGGCTGATATTCTTTCTTGTTCTTTGGTTTATCATTGGCACATATATCATACCGACATTTGTGCGCAGTGTACGCCGTTTCTTGAACAACGAGACCCTGCTTATCGTATCGATGGGATTGTGCTTTGGTATGGTTGTAATTGCCACCTACGCCGGATTTTCATCGGCATTGGGAGCATTCGTTATGGGTTCTATCCTATCGAGTGCCAATGAGGTAGAACGCATAGAACGTGTCATACAACCCATCAAAGACTTGTTCGGAGCCATCTTCTTTATATCGGTGGGTATGCTTGTAAATCTCGACACGCTTGTACAATACTCCGGACCTATCATCATCTTGTCTCTTATTGTCATCATCGGGCAGTCGACTCTTGCTACCATGGGTATGTTGTTATCGGGTCAGCCATTGCGCACAGCCATTCAATCGGGTTTCAGTCTATCTCAGATTGGTGAGTTTTCGTTTATCATAGCCACATTGGGTATTTCGCTTGGTGTCATGAATCCTACACTTTACCCTATCGTCGTTGCAGTATCGGTAGTAACAACATTCACTACCCCATACATGATAAAACTGGCCGATCCATTCTTCAACAAGATTGAGAAGCACATACCCGAGCGCATCAAAAATCGTCTCGATGAATACTCACAAAGCAACACCATCATCGAAGACGGTAAGGGCGTGTGGAAAAAAATACTCATCAACTACATTGGCAAAATAACCCTGTTTGGTATTCTCATCATTGCCATTATAGTTGCATCACACATATGGGTCTTCCCCTTGTTTGACAAATGGATACCCGGCACTATAGGCGAACTGCTGGCCACAATCATTACACTTATAGCCATGGCTCCATTCTTGTGGGCTATCACCATGCGACGCACCAACAACGATGTATTGCGCTCATTGTGGAGTGATGGTCGCAACAATCAAGTACCTATCATACTCCTCATAACACTACGATATATCATTGCCGCAGCATTTGTTCTCGGCTTTCTCCACACGGTATACTCTTATGTAGGTATGACTATAGGCGGTATAATATTCATGTTGTTGATGAAAACATTCTCAACAGACATCCAAAAACAATTTACTCGCCTGGAAAAGGGGTTCTTAAACAATCTCAACCAGCGAGAACGTAGTAAAAAGGGCATTGACCTTGTACACGACCTGCACATTGCACGCATGACAATACATGAAGACAGCGAATTGGCCGGTGTACGCCTTGCCGACTCAAACCTACGCAAAAAATACGGACTGAACATCGTGAGCATCATACGTGGCACACGACGCATCAATATACCGGGCAGTGAAGTGCGCCTATTTCCGGGCGATATAATCCGAGTAATAGGTACCGATGAGCAGATTGCACGATTTCTGCCCATTGTAGAGTGCGGCGAGGAGATTTCCGATGGTACAAGCGAAGAAGTAAACTACTCATACGTGATAGTAAATCCCGAATCGGAATGGGTAGGCAAGTCGACTGCCGACCTTGGCTTGCGCAACAATTATCACTGCCTGTTGGTAGGTATCGAGCGAGGTTCCGATGCCTTCTTGCAACCCGATGGCACTATCAAAATAGAAGCCAACGATATATTGTGGATAGCATGCGAACAGAATACATTGAAGACAATAAAAGAGGTGGCTGCCGGAAGAGTCCACCCCACACACTAAATAGATAATACAAAATTATAGAACAACATAAAAAACACCAAAAGAAACGATGCAAGAAAAGATTATTATTCTCGACTTTGGTTCGCAATACACCCAACTCATAGCACGCCGCTTGCGTGAGTTGAACACTTATTGCGAATTGTTGCCTTACAACAAATTTCCTTTTGGCAACGAAGAGGGTATCAAAGGTGTAATCTTGTCGGGTAGCCCCTACTCGGTAAATGACCCTAATGCCCTGCAAATAGACCTATCGAAACTTCGAGGCAAATACCCCATTTTGGGTGTATGCTATGGTGCTCAATATATAGCACACACATCGGGTGGTAAAGTAGAGCGTAGCGAGACTCGCGAGTATGGTCGCGCCAATCTTGCTTGGCACGATGAGAACGACTTACTCATGCACGGAGTACGCCCCAACTCACAGGTGTGGATGTCGCACGGCGACTCTATCACCGAGATTCCTCAAGGATTCACCCTCATAGCCAGCACTCATGAGGTGCGCTCGGCAGCATATCGTGTCGAGGGCGAAAAAACATGGGCTGTACAATTCCACCCCGAGGTATATCACAGCGAAGATGGCACTATCTTACTCACAAACTTTGTACGCGACATTTGTGGTTGCAAGCAAGATTGGACTCCCGCTTCATACATAGAGAATACGGTAGAATCATTGCGAGCTCAACTGGGCGACGACAAGGTTGTACTCGGCCTTTCGGGCGGTGTAGACTCAACTGTGGCAGCCGTATTGCTCAATCGTGCCATCGGCAGTAACCTCACATGTATCTTTGTCGACAACGGTTTGTTGCGCAAGAACGAGTTTGAGGGCGTTCTCGACAGCTACAAAGATATGGGCTTGAACGTAATAGGTGTAGATGCCAAAGAATATTTCTACGAGCGTCTTGCCGGTGTTACCGAACCCGAGCGCAAGCGCAAAATTATCGGTGCCGGCTTTATCGAGGTATTCGACCAAGAGGCCAAGAAACTCAAAGACATCAAATGGTTGGGTCAAGGTACTATCTACCCCGACGTTATCGAGTCGCTCTCAATCACCGGTATGGTTATCAAGAGCCACCACAACGTAGGCGGACTCCCCGAGCGCATGAACCTCAAGCTCGTTGAGCCTTTGCGCCTGTTGTTTAAGGACGAGGTACGTCGCGTAGGTCGTGAATTAGGCATCAGCGAAAGTCTTATCGGTCGTCACCCCTTCCCCGGACCCGGATTGGCAGTGCGCATCTTGGGCGACATCACTCCCGAGAAGGTACGCGTCCTGCAAGAAGCCGACCACATCTTCATCCAAGGCCTCATCGACAACAACCTTTACGACAAGGTATGGCAAGCCGGTGTAATATTGTTGCCCGTGAAGAGTGTAGGTGTAATGGGCGATGAGCGTTCTTATGAGAGTGCTGTTGCATTGCGCGCCGTACTCTCAACCGATGGTATGACAGCCGACTGGGCACACCTCCCCTACGAGTTCCTTGCCAAGGTATCGAACGACATCATCAACAAGGTACAAGGCGTAAACCGCGTAGTGTACGACATCAGCTCAAAACCACCTGCAACAATCGAGTGGGAGTAATCCTCGCACAATAGTATAAAAACCCCGCCCCAATTGCGCACGACGCAGTTGGGGCGGGGTTTTTAGAAATGGCAATACACTGGGTGTCTACAATTTTTATCGGGTAATAATAATTTTGATTATTTGATTTGCATTATTCAATTTGAATAATTTGAATATCATAATTAACACTCCGCCCCAATTGCGCACGACGCAGTTGGGGCGGTGGTTTGTTATGTGATACTTGTGTAGGTGATTACTCCTCTACGGTGTCGCTATCGGGCAGGGCTTGGGTTGTGTCGGTGACGGAGTCTTGGGTTACACCGGCTTCTTGTTGCATGAGTTGCCAACTCTTTTGCACGGCGGCTTTACCCAATTTTTTAGGTTCAAGACCCAAACGACGCATCTTCTCAAATTGCAAGATAAGGTTGTCATTGCCCGATGTAAGACGTCGACGGGCACTGTCGCACGACACAAGTGCCGATTCGAGACTTTGTCGCACGGCATCTATATCGGTGGCAAATGTTGCAAACTGCACATACATCTTCTCGGCACGCTCCTTGATGGCGCGGATGTTGGCCTCAAGGCGCTGTTGTCGCCACATATCTTGCAAGAGTCGCACAGCCAACACCAAGTTGGTAGGAGTCATGATGATTACTCGGCGTTCGTAAGCCTCATTCCAGAGGTTGCGACCTTGTGTACGCGCCTCGTCGAGAGCCAAGAGAAACATCGACTCGATGGGGATGAACATGATGACAAAGTCATACGATAGTTTATTGCGCGAAGCGTAGTCGCGCTCGGCCAGTTGACGCACATGGTTGTACACCGACTCCAAGTGTTGCTTGGCAAACGTGCGACGCTCCTCGTCGGTAGCAGCATGCATATAGCTGTCGTAGGCGGTAAACGACACCTTCGAGTCGATAATCAGGTCACTATGGTTGGGGAAGTGCAACACGGCATCGGGTCGCTTGTTATCGCCCACGGCATCGACACTCTTTTGCACCTCGAAGTCCTCACCCTCGCGCAAGCCCGATTGCTGCAGGATGTTGTGCAATATCATTTCGCCCCAGTCACCCTGCACCTTTGTGCCACCACGCAGTGCACTCGACAGTTTGTCGGCCTCGCGACGCATCTGCTCGTTTTGGTGGGCTAGCATGCGTATCTGCTCTTGCAGCGAAGTGCGCTCCTTTGTCTCTGTTTCGTAGCATTGGGTTACTTGCTTCTTGAAACCCTCTATATCGCGATTGAGTGGCTCCAATATGGTCTTGAGGCTCTCGCCACTCATCTCCTTGAAGGCTCGACTCTTCTCGTCCATGATGTCCGAAGCCATATTCTTGAATTGCGACAACGTGAGTTTGTGCAACTCCGCCATTTCGTTCTTCTGATTGTCGAGTTTCTCTTGCAGAGCCTTATACTCGGCCTCTATACGGGCATACTGCTCCTTGCAAGCAGTCACCTCGGCCTGCAGTTCGTTGCAACGCTGTGTGGCATGCTCCAAGAGTTCGCCCTGCTCGGCATGGCGTTGATCGACGGCACGTTTCTCGGCAACGAGGCGAGTTACATCACCACGCAAAGTATTATTTTCGGCATCAAGAGCCGATAACGAAGCATCAGCCTTAGCAAGTTCGGCTTTGTAACGTTGCAACTCTCGCTGAAACATCTGCATGTCGGCATCCATGCGCGTGGCAGTGCACACCTGCTCGGCATTGCGTTGTTCGTAACGCAATCGCATCAACAAAAACGTAACCACCACACCCACAACAAGGGCTATCGACACATATATTATAATGTCCATACTCACAATATTTATAGTTTGCGATGATAAAGTTACAAAAATTCCTGAACTTGGGCAAAGACAACCATCTCTTTTTAGATAAAACACCAACCAAGAAAACAGAAAACGCACCTTTTTGAGGTCTGTTTTTATAGGAAAACGCACCTTTTTGGCATGCAGATTTATAGGAAAACGCACCTTTAATCAAAAAAAGTATTATCTTTGCACTGATCAAAAGGCAGTTACATGTTATACAGAAAGATTACGAAACGGATTGAAAAATATCTCTCATCAGATTCTGATAGGATGTTGTTGATTGATGGTGCCCGGCAGATAGGCAAATCATACATTATACGCCATGTGGGAGAAAAGATGTTCCCCAACTACATAGAAATAAATATGGAGGAGGACAAATTGGGCGACCGAGTTTTTGCAGAAGCAAAAACTACAAAGGACTTCTACATGGCACTAAGTATTGTCGCCGGCGATAAGATGAAAGAGAAGGAAAATACCCTTATATTCATCGACGAGATACAAGCATACGACCATCTTCTTACCCTCATAAAATTCTTGATGAGAGAAAAGAAGTTTACTTATATAGCCAGCGGTTCGCTACTGGGAGTGACATTGAAGAATACTCAATCTGTTCCTATCGGAAGTTTGGATATCCAACACATGTATCCAATGGATTTTGAAGAATTTCTGTATGCCAATGGTGTAGGTGATGTTGCTATTGAGGCTATGAGAGAAAGTTTCAATAACAACCTTGCATTGTCCGACACGATGCACGACAAGATGATGGATCTCTTCAAGAAATACCTACTTGTAGGTGGTCTGCCCAAGGCCGTAGAGACGTTTGTAGAGAGTCGCAATGTTGTAGAGTTCCGCTCCATACAGAAAGAGGCACACGACCTATACGGCATCGATGCATCAAAGTACGAGGAGGAGCATGATAAAAAGTTAAAGATACGTCGCATCTTCGATATGATACCCTCTAACCTCGAGAACAAGAAGAAAAGGGTAGTTATCAAAAAAATCGAAGATAAGAGCTGGAAAAGAGCCGATGACTACTTATACGAGTTTGACTATCTTATCTCGGCAGGTATAGCACTGGAGGTAAAGGCTATCAGTACGCCTACATATCCTTTGATAGAGAATAGTGGCAAGAATCTGCTAAAGCTCTATCTCAATGATGTAGGTATCCTATCGGGTATATTCTATCGCAACAACATCAAAGCAGTGATGTCCGATATAAGGAGTATAAACCTCGGTTCGGTATATGAGACGGTCGTGGCACAAGAGTTGAAGGCTCACGGATACGACTTGTACTATTATGACAACAAGAAGAACGGAGAGGTTGACTATGTGATTGATGATGCCGACAACTTATCCAATATTCCTATTGAGGTAAAATCGGGAAAGGATTATACCGTACATAGTGCTTTAGACAAATTCTTGTCGAACAATGAGTATAATATCAAGAAAGCGTATGTATTATCTAACGAACAGAAAGTATATACCGAGAATAACATAACCTATATTCCTATCTACTATATCATGTTTTTTCACAATATTTCCCATGTAGTAGAAGAATTTTTAGACTAACATTATACAATATTGACCATGATAGAAATAATTGAGAAATACTTCCCGACGCTCAGTGAGCGACAAAAAGAACAATATGCCGCATTGGGCACTCTGTACCCCGAGTGGAATGCCAAGATTAATGTTATATCGCGCAAGGATATCGACAACCTATACGAGCACCACATCTTGCACTCATTGGGTATTGCCAAGGCGATACAATTTACCGACAATACTACATTGGTTGATGTGGGTACAGGCGGTGGTTTTCCGGGCATTCCGTTGGCTATCATGTTTCCCAACTGCCACTTTCACCTCATAGACCGCATAGGCAAGAAGGTGCGCGTGGCCACCGAGATAGCTCAAGCCATAGGTCTTGACAACGTAACGTTCCGTCATTGTGGGAGGGAGGAGGAGAAACAGAAGTTCGACTTTGCCATCAGTCGCGCTGTGATGCCCCTACCCGACTTGGTAAAATTGGTGCGCAAGAATATCTCTACCAAGCAACACAATGCCATGGCCAATGGCTTGTTGTGCCTCAAAGGTGGCGAATTGGAGGCCGAGATCGCACCGTTGCGCAAGCGTTTGCTCGACTTCGACCTCAAAGATTTCTTTGAGGAGGAGTTTTTTGAGACCAAGAAAGTGTTATACGTACAGATATAAAAATCATATAATCGCATATACAGATGAAAATATCACGTTTTTCTTTCAGTGCTTTTCAAGAATCGACCTTTGTAATATGGGACGATGAGAGCCTCGAATGTGCCATTATAGACCCGGGCTGCTACTACAGTCGCGAGCGTCAGATGTTGGAGAATTTTATCTCAAAGAACAACTTGAAGGTAAAGTACCTGCTTCTCACCCACCTACACCTCGATCACTACTTCGGTGCGCCTTTTGTGTCTCGCACCTACAACGTTCCCGTATCGGCATCGCAAGACGATGAATTCCTTCTCGAAATGATGTCGATGCAGGCCGATATGTATGGCACACCCCTACCCGATGCACCCATAGCCATAGGCAACTACTTGAAGGCCGGCGACACACTATACTTGGGCAGTGAGCCTATCGAGGTGCGACAAGTACCCGGACACTCAAAGGGCAGCCTTGCCTACTACCTGCCACAATCGGGTTGCGTATTCTGTGGCGATGCACTGTTTGAAGGCAGTATTGGTCGCACCGACCTGCCCGGTGGCGACTTCAACGAGTTGCTATCTTCGATACGTGCTCAACTCTTCACCCTTCCGGGCGAAACAGTAGCTTATCCCGGTCATGGACCTGAGACAACCATTGCCGAAGAAATGAGAAGCAATCCGTTCTTACAATAAACAGATATAAAGGGAAACGCCCGGAAAAGGGCACATAGACAAAGATGATGAAACGTTTACTCTCCATACTAAGCATCGTGATGATAACCATCATTGCTCAAGCACAAACAGTAGGACTTGTGCTGAGTGGTGGTGGAGCCAAAGGTATAGCTCATGTGGGTCTTATAAAGGCTCTCGAGGAGCACAACATCCCTATCGACTATATTACGGGCACATCGATGGGCTCGATAGTGGGCGCATTATATGCCATGGGATACACCCCCGACGAGATGATGGAGATATTCACCTCGCAGGAGTTTCTCAATTGGGCTTTTGGAGTAATTCCCAAAGAGAATTTATACTACTTTCTGGTACCCGAAAAGACACCCGAGATTGTCACATTCAATCTCGGCCAGGTAACCCCCGACACAACCACCAACCCAACTAAGATACTCAACCGCATCATCCCCGAGAGCGTCATCTCGCCCCTTGCCATGAATTTTGCCTTCATGGACTTGTTTGACCGTTATACAGCACAATGCGGTGGCGATTTTGACAAGCTCTTTGTTCCCTATCGCGCCATTGCCGCCAACGTCAATACCAAGCGCAAGGAAGTTCTTGCCTCGGGTAGCTTGGGAGATGCCGTAAGAGCCTCTATGAGTATACCGGTAGCCTATAAGCCTATCACCATCAACGGCAATGTAATGTATGATGGTGGCATATACGACAATTTTCCTGTACAACCTATGGAGGAAGAGTTTCATCCCGACATCATGATAGGCAGTATACTTGCATCGGGCGATACAACCAATATTCCTCTCGAAGAGCAAGATGTTGTATCGCAATTGCTCACCTTCATTATGCAGAAAAACGACTATACCATTGCCCCCGAAAAAGGTATTGTTGTAACCTGCCCAACGCAAGACTTCACCATGTTTGACTTTGCCGAGGCCAAGGCTATATACCAAAAGGGTTATGACGAAGGCCTTGCCATGATAGACTCAATAAAACAGCGCATCACCCGACGTATGCCGGCTCAAAACCTACTGATACGACGTCAAGCATTCAAGAGCCGCATTCCCGACATGCGATTTAGCAAAAATATTACCATTGAGGGTGTAAAAGATAGCGAGAAAGAGTACATAGCCCGTCAGTTCTACTCGACCGACAGCACGATGAACATAGATGAAGTATATCAAGGATTTCTACGCAACATATCGACCCAAAAACTTTCCGACCTTCGCCCGCAAGCGCACTACAATCCCGAAAGCGGACTATACGACCTGCACCTCATCGCCAAGAGTCGCGAGGGCATATCGGTAGGACTGGGAGGCTACTTATCGTCGCACAATGCCAACTCTATCTATCTCGGTGCGCACTACAATACACTAAAACTCAACTCTTATGATTTCGATGCCGGATTATATCTTGGACAAACCTATCAGGCCGGAATGATTTCGAGTCGCATGGATATCGGTCGCAGCCACCCTATGTATCTGAATCTGCTCATCGTAAGCCAAATGCATAGCTATAACAAGAGTCTCGAGCCGTTTTATGCCATCAATACTCCTACATTCATATCCGACAATGAGAATTATGCCAAGTTATCATTGGGATTTCCCATTGCCAACCGTGCCAAGCTGGAGTTCTCGGCCGGCTACGGCTACATAGTGAACCGTTACAATCAGAACGACCAGATCGAGTATAATGACAACGTGCGCGATAACAGCACATACAGCATGGGAATGACATCGATGCACATAGAGACCAATTGGCTCGACAACATCAACTATCCCACAAGCGGAGGTTTCTTTCAAGCCACAGCAAGCTACATATTCGGTACCGAAAGATTTAAACCGGTTTATGCCACACAACAACCCCAAAAGATAGCGCACAATTACTTCCAGGTGCGCGCCTCGGCACTCTACTACCTTCCCATCAATTCACCCTTTGCATTGGGTATAAGAGGT
The DNA here is from genome assembly GCA_017522135.1 of Bacteroidaceae bacterium. Taxonomy (GTDB): domain Bacteria; phylum Bacteroidota; class Bacteroidia; order Bacteroidales; family Barnesiellaceae_A; genus Barnesiella_A. The sequence goes on along the minus strand of JAFXAB010000043.1, from coordinate 613 downwards.
GAATTTTGTTATAACAACAACCAATTCTGCGAGAACTATATCGCAACAATGATACAGGCACCGGCCTTTCAGCCAACACCTACAAGTCTCAACACCTTTAATACCGCTCTACGAGCCAATCAATACATGGCAGTGGGTATACAACCTATATGGAAAATAATAAACAACCTGCAAATACGCACCGAGTTCTATGGTTTTGCACCTATCTATACGATAAAACGGGATACAAACGGAAAAGCCTACTACGGAGAAGCCTTTGAAAGCATCCGTTTCTTTGGCGAAGCGGCAATTGTATATTCACTTCCTTGGGCTGCCTTGAGTGTTCACACAAACTACTGCTCTCCCACCTCACAATGGACTTTTGGTGTAACTTTCGGGCTACAGTTGTTTGCACCCAAATTTATCCAATAAAAAAAACTTCTCAAAAAGACCTATATATCAGAGCATTAAGAATTATTCAAGAAAAAAGAACACAAAAGTTGCTTTATTTCAAAAAATATTCTTACCTTTGCATCCGCGTTTGGCTCCGTAGCTCAACTGAATAGAGCATCTGACTACGGATCAGAAGGTTACAGGTTTGAATCCTGTCGGAGTCACAAAAGAATAAGACAAT
>JAFXAB010000042.1 GCA_017522135.1 Bacteroidaceae bacterium | reverse complement strand
GAATATGATACCACTGATAAATGTTTCGCAGGCCGATTCTTCCCAAGTAAGTGGTAAACTTCAAATTATTACGAAGCCCTATTTTGCCGAAATAAGTGTCGACAATATCCCCCTTGGCACGACACCACGCACCCTTCATCTGCCTGTAGGCGAGTATGAAGTGATGTTGAGCAAGCAAGGATATGACACCCTCTACCGCCATGTAAACATTGCAGCCGATAGCCTGACCCTTATAGACGAGCAACTCATGGCACAAGAGCGCGAGAATGTAACCCCTGCTACACCCGTTACAGATAAAGAATACGAAGAGATACAAGCCGAATTGATAGAAAAAAGAAGAAAGCAAAAAGAGAGACTGAAAAGTCTTTCCTCCCCCATACAACCCCGCTTTGAGCAGATGCTGTTGGCAAATTGGTCTTTTGGAAACGGATACTCTTTTTACAAATATGGTACTTTGGGACTAAATTATATAGCTGGCTACCGTTTCAGTAATACTTTCTTTTTGGGTGCCGGTGTAGGAGCATGTATTAATTATTGTACATACCGTTATGGTTACGATGATATGTGGGTCAATGTTTCAGAGAACGACAGTGAATATGAAGATATCAATGATAATACTTGGGGATTTCCATTATTTGCACACATGCGTTTGTACTTTACAGGAGGCAAGCCGGTACAATTCTATATGGGCGCATCGGCAGGATATATATTCCAATCCAAAATGATCTTAGAGATAAAGAGGGAAATTTATAAAAATCATCGTTGGGAAAAATTGAATAGCTATTATTCTCACTACGATCCGAGTTCGTTTTTTGTTGCACCGGGGTTGGGTATAAACATCCGCACCAGTAGTAAGTTTGGCCTTGACATATCGGTCTCTTATCACGGCAGTTGGGAAAAAACCCAATTTGTCTATCCCGATTATAAGTACATCAATGAATGGGTATCGGGTTTTCAAGTCAACTTGGGTATTACTTTTTAATAGTACAGCGATATTTAAAGCGATACATTATCCATCCGTGACTACCGCACAAATAGATAAGCACCAGCGTTGCGTCTGTTTACATATTCTACCAAAGAGGCTGTGTCGAAAAAGACACAAGAACATAAGGACATGTTTCTTTGTGTGTGAAATTCTTTTGTTCTTCTGTCCTTCTGTCCTCCAACCCCCTCGGCTTACAGCCACTCCCCCTATATTTCCCGTGCGTAAAACACATGGGGAGAAAAGGTTACCATGCGTGTGTTGTTATTAAGACACAAGAACATAAGGACATGTTTCTTTGTGTGTGAAATTCTTTTGTCCTTCTGTCCAAGAAAAAATATCAGGCGAGAGGTAGGGGACTGTTGCGATTAAGCGAGTGCAGAGCCGTGCTAGCATGGGCTATGCCGAACGTGAGCAACTTGGTCGAACCGAAAAAGGTGGGGTTGCAAACCCAAAGAGGCTGTGTCGAATGGAGTATCGACACAGCCTCTTTGAATATAAGATAAGCGTTGCGATACTAATAGGTGTATCGCAATATTTTATTGCGATTGACTTCCAACTTTACGTTCTTTAGCACCACAGGTGTAGAGGGCATATTGGCCATATAACTTCTTGTGATGAAGTCACCGTCTTGGAATTGGAACGTTTCGGGGTCAATATCGGCAACTACTATTATTTCTTTGGAGTCATTGTCTATTGCGATAATTACAGGTTGAGTTCCTGTGTACTCGCAAATATAGTATGATTGGCCTTGATATAGATTGTCGGATATTGCGAAACTCCACCCCGCATATACTTTGCCGGCCTGCATGTCATAGTCGGCTGCATATACCTCATGCTCAACACCACTCAACATCACTGTTCCGAGCAGAGGCAGTTGGTTGTTGATGTCGTAGAATGTGATGAATCCTGTACTTTTGCCATCGACTGTGGCCGTGTAGGTATATGCCGGTGCTGCTTGGTTGGCGGTGACAATATCCGATGAGAAAGCATCGAGAATCGAGGGCATAGTCCAAGCTCTCGTTGTTACTCCGTCGATAGTTACATTGTCGGCAACATGAGTCAAAGGCTTGGCCGTACTGCCAAACTGTTGTTGAGTACCTGAGCCCATATCGATCTTGCCGGCAAAGGCATAGTTGTGACCATTGCGGAAGAAACCCTCATAACACCACCACGGGCCGGTAGGACGACCATTTTCGTCGAGAATGTTGTTTGCGGCAGTCATCTTGTTGCCGTGGGCATCTTCAACAGCACCTTCCTCAAATGAGAGAAGTACATATACAACCTCGTCGAAAGAGACAGGTGCGGGCAGTGACACAGTGAGTATATTGCCACTTGCAACAGCTGTTGCTGTGCCCGATTGGATAACTTCGAGGCGATTGTTGTATACATTGTAGGTAATAGCACCCATGTCGTTGTTGCGCACGATAGGCTCATTGAAAGTAATGCTGGCTCGAGTACCATTATGGGTTGCAGTAAGCTCGGCATTGCTTGTCATGTAGGGCAATACTCCATCGATGGCAGTAATGTTTTTCTTATATGTAACCATAAGGTCATGATTATCGACAGCCGCCACATGCAGGGTATAGGTCTTTCCTACAACAGCACCACCAACGTCGAAAGTGTGCTCAAAGCTCTCTGTGGTGATAGGTGTTTTGACAACACCGGGCACATATCCATATATGAGATTGTAATAGTCAATCTCATTTGCTTTAGAGCCTTCGGTAACAACGTATGCCATAATTTTGGCATTCTTTACTTTGGCAGTAAAACTTAAGACATCGGATGTGATGCGATCGGGAGCCTCGATGGTGAGTTCGGGAGGAATTACGAGGTCGCCATTGCCCCATTGCAAGGGGGCACCTTCTTCCCATTGTGTACAGCCGCTAAGGGCAAAGCCTACTGTAAGAGAGAGTATATAGATAAATTTTTTCATTTAGTTGTGTCTTTATGTGAGCAAGGAAATATAATTAATCTTTGTTTTTCTCGCGAGCGATGTCCGATTGCCAAATTACGCCTTTGTTTTGTGCTTTGTTGAAAAATTGTATCTCTTTATCGCTACGCTTACGAGGCCCGCCAAGAGACAAGTAAACCTCACCATTGGCATCGTAGATTGTTGTGCGATTCATATCGTACGACTTCTCGGGACCTTTAACAAAGACTGCATAGAAGCTATCTCCATCAAAGTCAAAGAGAGTTATCTCGCAGTGTCGCTCATTGAGTACCGATATTTTCTCCTGCAACCAATCGGGGTAGTTGCTTGTTGTAACTTGTTGTGTACTCTTGCAAGCAGTCAGCAGCACCAGGCATAGTGCCAATGACAATAACAATGACTCGATTCTTTTCATGATATCAGGCTTTATATTTTATCCACTTAAATAGTTCTTTGTAAGAAGGTTTCTTGCCATACAGCAGTACGCCCACGCGATATATGCGCGATGCAACCCATGTCATACCTATGGCCGATGCAAAGAGTATAGCGAGTGAAAGTATGAGTTCCCACAAGGCAACGCCAAAGGGTATGCGCACCATCATCACGATAGGTGATGTAAAGGGTATCATAGAGCACCACCAAGCCATGCTTCCTTCGGGGTCTTCGGCACTGAATATTCCTACATAGAAGGCAAAGAGTATGATGAGGGTGATGGGTATCATAAATTGGTTGGTATCGGTTTCGTTATCGACAGCCGATCCTATTGCGGCAAAGAGCGAGGCATATATGACGTAACCACCTACAAAGTATAGAATGAGGCACACGACTATCTGCGTAAAGTTGATACTTGACAGTGTCTGTGCAATATTGAGCATGTCGGGGTCTATTGTTGCACCACCTGTCATGGCCGCACTATTCATGCTTTGTGCTTGGGTAAGCAACTCTTCGTTGCTCATAAACAAGGGTATACCAAATGCCATGGATGCTCCAAACCCCAGTCCTACAAGCAACAGTACCCAAATACCTATCTGCGTGAGGCCTACAAGTCCTACACTGATGATTTTGCCCATCATCAAGTCAAATGGTTTGACCGATGATACAATTACCTCTACTATGCGGTTGGTCTTTTCTTGCATCACGCTGTTCATGACCATGCCACCATAGGAAAATAGAAACATATATATGATAAATGTAGAAATCATACCTATGGCAGTGGCAAGTCCGGCCGAAGTGTGTGTCTCGCCTTCCTCATCAAATCGAATGGAAGTGATGTTTATTTTTACATTGCTTTCATCAATGATTTGTTGCAGACCCGGTATGTCGAAAGAGGCCAATTTGGCTTCGTGCAAAAACTCCTCCATGCTATTCTCAATCTCCATCTCGAAGCTTGCGGTTGTCTGCTTGTGCGAGTATATAGTCAGTGCATCGGGGTTGTTGAGAAGGTTGTCGGTAATGACAATGTAGGCATAAGGAGTATCATCATTGCGCATTTGCTCCGATGTCGTTTGGGTATTGAGGTAGGTAAAGGTATACTCCTCATTATCCTCAAAGACCCCTTGGTAAAGACCCGTTTGGTCTACAACGGTAACGTTACGCATGTCGTTGCTCGAAAATATCTCTATAAGCACAGGTATGCAACAGAGAGCTACCATGAGTATAGGGGTAAGGAGAGTCATTATGAGGAACGATTTTTTCCTCACTCTCGTCATATATTCGTTTTCGATAATCAATGATAATTTGCTCATAATAATGATTGTTTAGGCAGGTTATTCGTTGTTGGCAACAGGTGCGCCTACGGTATCGATAAATATTTCGTTCATCGAGGGAAGTATCTCTTCAAACGTTACCAATTGACACTCGCGCATCATAGCTTGGATAAGTTCGTTGTTTGTCATACCCGAGTCGCACTTGCGCACGATGGCAGTATTGTATCCTGAGGCTTGCTCATATTCCATTACCTGATATATGTCGTTGCTGCGTAGCATGTAGCCGGCTGTGGTTGCATCGTTGGTATACGATACCTTAAACAAGTGCTTCTTGTGTGCTTGGCGTATGCTGTTTATGTCGCCTTGCAATACAGCTCTCGAACGATTTATGAGGGTAATTTCGTCGCATATCTCCTCGACCGATGCCATATTGTGGGTAGAGAATATGATGGTGGCACCTTGCTTGCGCAACTCGAGTATCTCGTTTTTGAGTATATTGGCGTTGACAGGGTCGAAGCCACTGAAAGGCTCATCGAAAATGAGCAACTTGGGGCGGTGAATGACCGTTGCGATAAACTGTATTTTTTGTTGCATACCCTTCGACAACTCTTCAACCTTCTTCTTGTCCCAATGTGCAATGTCAAACTTGTTGAGCCAATGTTTTATTTGCTCCTTGGCATCGTTACGGGTAAGGCCTTTGAGTCGGGCAAGGTACATGAGCTGTTCGCCCACTTTCATTTTCTTATACAAGCCACGCTCCTCGGGTAGGTAGCCGATGTTTTCAACATCCGACGGTATCGATAAGTGTCCGTCGATATACACCTCGCCACTATCGGGACCCGTGATGTGATTGATAATGCGTATGAGAGTCGTTTTACCGGCTCCGTTGGGCCCTAACAGGCCATATATATGATTTTGGGGTACTTGTACAGTAACATTGTCGAGAGCCTTATGTGAGGCATATTGTTTGACTATGTTTTTTGCTTCAAGATAGTACATATATTTATTTATTTTTGAGTAGTTCTTATGTAAGATTCTTGTGAATACTTATAATATTGCAAAGATGCAAAAAATAATCAATATAATGATGGTTGTTCTATAACAAATGTATTATTTATTTTTTGCCGGTATGATGCGCTCGCCGAGATACAAAGCAAGACTCTTGCGCATTTCCATATATTGAGCTATTTGCTCCATTACACGTATAACCTCGTCATTGGCATTAGCCGATTGTAAGTGACGCAACGTGTTGCGCAAGTTGTCGATGCGACGCATGAGTATGGCATCTTTCAGCTCAAAGACTGCGCGAGGTATCAGTTCGTTAAGCCGGTCTACATCGCGTTCTATCACTTGATACTTGGTGTGTATCTTACTCAACTGATGTCGGTCGCTCATCAGGTCGATGGCAACACTGCTCAACTCCATGTCGGGGCTGTTGATAAAGCTGTGGCCTATGTAGGCAATTTCGGCCTCATATCTCACGGCTTCGCAAGCGTTCAAGAAACGTTCTTCTGCCATTTTGAGCAGTTTCTCGTCGGCATCATCTTTGCTGTTTATCTCATCGAGCTGCACTTGCAGTGCTTCGCGCAAGCGAGGCAGACTCTGTTCTTGTTTTATGTCGCCATAGTTACGAGCCAATTGGCGGTCGATGCCTTGAGCCTCATGTATGATGCGGGCATATATGGGGTGCGATATAGTTACTTCATCGGCAGCCAGTTCCTGTACAATATAGTCAATAACCTCGCACTCCGATGTTTCACCGTTCTCGTCATACTGTATCATCTTGGCATAACCATAGCGCAATATGTATCGTGCCAATGTGCGCTCACACTCTTCTATGATTTTGTCCTCCTTCTTGACCGTAGGCAAGTCGATGCGAATAGGCTCGTGAGGGGCTGTCCGGTCGTCTGCGGGAGGTTGAGGCTCGGTGTATTGGTCGAGAGGAGGTAGCGTTACGCTCTCGGTAGTTGTTGCCGGAGTGTCGTATGCCTCAATAGGTGGCTCGGGCATAGCCTCGAGTGGGGGAGGAACATCAACCGTCGACTGTGTCGATGATGTAGAGTTGTGCGAAATGTTGGATGGGTATGAGGGCGCAGGATAGTTCTGCTTTTCGCGTTGTTGGCGATACTTGTTGGCTGTGTTGGCTATCTCCTGCTCGCGCTTGTCACGGTGAATGTTGTTTACTTCGCGCATGAGCATCTTTTCGTCAACCGACAGCAGTCGGGCACAATCCTGCACGTAGATAGTGCGCAAAATATTGTCGGGAATAATGGCTATACTACGCACAATGTCGCCTATGAGAGTTGCACGCTTGATGGGGTCGTTGCCGGCACCTTCAAGAAGCAGATTGGTCTTGAAACGGATAAAATCGGTCTCATGAGCACGAATGTAGGCTGTAAAGTCGGCGGCACTCTGTTTCTTGGAGAATGAATCGGGGTCGTCACCATCGGGCAGAAGTACAACCTTGATATTCAAGCCCTCTTGCAAGATGAGGTCGATACCCCGCAAAGATGCCTTGATGCCTGCAGCATCACCGTCATATAGCACCGTGATATTGTTAGTAAATCGATGAATGAGTCGTATTTGTCCCGGTGTGAGAGAAGTGCCCGACGAGGCCACAACATTCTCTATGCCGGCTTGGTGCATAGACAGTACATCGGTATAACCCTCAACAAGATAGCAGAAATCATTCTTGACAATTGCCTGCTTGGCATGATATATGCCATATAAAACATCACTCTTGTGGTATACCTCCGATTCGGGCGAATTGACATACTTGGCCGCTCTCTCATCCTTCTTCAATATACGGCCACCAAAGGCTATAACCTTGCCCGACAGGCTGTGAATAGGGAAGATAACACGACCCTTGTATCGGTCATAAAGCACACCCTGTTGCGACTCGATGCACAGACCCGTCTTGAGGAGATAATCTTTCTTGTATCCTTTTTTTAGAGCCTCTTGAGCCAATGCGTCGCGTTTTTCGGGCGAATATCCCAATCCAAATTTCTTGATAATATCTTCGCCAAAACCACGCTCTCGGAAGTAGCCCAGTCCTATAGATCGACCTTCGACATTTTCAAGGAGATTGGTAGTAAAAAACTTTTGCGCAAAATCGTTGACAATGAGCATACTCTCACGGTCGCTTTTGCGTTGTTTCTCTTCCTCGCTAAGTTGTCGCTCTTGTATCTCAATGTTGTATTTTCGAGCCAGATATTTCAGAGCCTCGTAGTAAGAAACCTGCTCATGCTCCATGATGAAGTGTACCGAGTTGCCACCCTTGCCGCAACTGAAACACTTGCATATACCGCGAGCCGGTGATACAGAGAACGAAGGCGTCTTCTCATCGTGAAACGGGCACAGACCCACATAGTTGACACCACGACGGCGCAACGTTACAAAGTCCGACACCACCTCAACAATATTGGCAGCTTCAATTATGCGGTCTATGGTATGTTGGTCAATCATCCCCGTTTATAATAGTATGCGATATAACATCTGTTGTAGATAAAACAACCGCACAAAGTTACTTAAGCCTTTATTTTTCGTTATGATTGCACTGTACCTTGCGGAGTGAGGGGGATTCGAACCCCCGAGCCGCTTGTGACGACTACACGCTTTCCAGGCTCTCTATACTTACTCGTAACAGGTTGAGTTATACAATTTTGTTAATTATCTCTTTTTTACTTTCACGCAATCTGCG
>JAFXAB010000041.1 GCA_017522135.1 Bacteroidaceae bacterium | reverse complement strand
TCTACAGTGTTATTACCTTTGAAAACGACAGCAGCCATGTCGGTCGGACATGGCTGCTGTATGGTTTATATTATCTCTCGTTTATGCCAAGGCAAGAACAAGCACTTGGGCTGTGAGAATACGCAAGAACATTGTTAAGGGATATACGGTTGTATATGCTACCGAAGGTGCATCGTTGCCTGCAACCTTGTTGCTATAGGCAAGTGCTGGAGGGTCGGTGCAAGCACCGGCCATAAGACCCATCAGAGTGTAATAGTTGAGCTTGTAGTGTCCGCGGGCAATAGAACCAACGATGAGTAGGGGAATGAGGGTGATGAGGAAACCCCACAATACCCACATAAGACCGCCTTCCATGATAGTCTTTACAAACTCGCCACCGGCACCTATACCTACGCTGGCAAGGAAGAGGCTTATGCCCACTTCACGCAACATAAGGTTGGCACTGGTTGAGGTGTATGTGGTGAGGTGCATCTTATGTCCGAAACGACCAATGAGGATGGCAATGATGAGCGGACCACCTGCAAGACCGAGTTTTAGAGGTACGGGCATACCGGGTACGGCAAAAGGCATGCTACCAAATACTATACCTATCATGATACCTATAAAGATGGTAAACAGGTTGGGGTGGTTGAGGTGTTTCATCGAGTTACCCAACTTCTCGGCCAAGCGGTCGATGTCTTCTTCTTTACCCACAACGGTTACGCGGTCACCCATTTGCAAGGCGAGGTTGGGGCTGGCAAGCAGGTCGACACCGGCACGTGTAACACGTGTAACGTTGAGGCGATAACCCATACGCAAGCGCATAGAACCCAATTTGCGACCGTTATACTCTTCTTTCGATACCAAGATGCTACGAGACACCACAGGTGCTTGAATGGCTTCCCAGTCCATCTCTATTTTCGGACCGATAAAGGCTGTCAAGGCCTCTTCGTCCGACTCCGAGAGTACACACAACAGTAAGTCCCTGTCTTGAAGTATTGTTGAGGAGTTGGGGATAGTTACCTCGTCGTTATGATTGATGCGCGACACGACAAAGTTGCGGTTTATCATTGATGCCAACTCGCTGAGTGTGCGACCTACAATGAGCTTGTTCTCGATGCGGTAGGTGACAATGTGAGGTGCCAATTGGCTGTCGTTTTGTTCGCGTTCGATTTGCTCTGTTTCTTCGTTATACTTCACGCGGAATATTACACGAATTATAATCATGGCGAGGATGATGCCGACAAACCCAATGGATAGGCAACTGCATATCCGAGAGCCAATTGCGGTACTTCATAGATAACGCCATCGGTATAGAGTTGATTGAGGGCTTGCTCGGCTGCACCCAATCCGGGGGTATTGGTAACAGCACCCGAGAGGATACCCACTATCATGAGTCCGATGCTATCGTCAAAGAAGAAGATAACAAGTGCTACAATGATGTTGAGTGCAATAATTGCCATTGCCATCATGTTGAGCTTGATACCTTCGCTCTTGAAGGATGCGAAGAAACCAGGTCCTACTTGCAGACCGATTGAGAATACAAAGAGTATGAGTCCAAACTCTTTGACAAAGTGGAGTATTTCGCCATTAACCGACAATCCGAAGTGTCCCAATAAAATACCCACGAAGAGTACAAATGTTACACCCAACGAAACTCCAAAGATTTTGATACGTCCCAGCAGTACACCTGCGGCTATTACCAAAGCATATAGAAATGCAGTGTGTGCAATAGATGTACCACAGATTAAGTTAGTTAACCATTCCATTCAATAGATTTTAGTTGTGGTTTGTAATTAAATTAGATGTTTGTATTTTATGGCGCGAAGTTAGGCAAAATATATATTTCGACCAACAAAAAGCTTATTTAATATTTTTTAGAATATGAAAATATTATCTTTGTGCACAAATTATGCCTATAAGATGAAAAAACTTGTGATATTTGACCTTGATGGTACCTTGCTCGATACCATCGAGGACTTGGCTGTGGCGGCCAACTATGCTCTTGAGGCGTGTGGCTATCCGTTGCACGATGTGAGTGAATATCCTCGCTTTGTGGGTAACGGTATCAGTAAACTACTTGAGCGTGCGCTGCCTGTGGCGGCGCGGTGCGAAAGTGAGGTGGAGCGTATGCGACATATTTTTATGCCTTATTACGATGAACACAATGCTGTGTATACACGTCCTTATGCAGGGATAGAGACTCTTCTCGATGTATTGCATGGGCGTGGTATTATGCTGGCTGTGGCATCCAACAAGTATCACAGCGCAACGGTACAGATTGTAAAGCATTATTTCCCCACAATCCCATTTGTAGCAGTGTTGGGACAACGCGACAATGTGCCCAAGAAGCCCCATCCGGCTATTGTGCACGAGATACTTGCTACAGCACAAGTATCGGCACAAGAGGCTCTGTATGTGGGCGACTCGGATGTAGATATGCACACAGCATCATCGGCAGGTGTAGAGTCTGTTGGTGTGACATGGGGATTTCGCTCGGAAGAAAACTTGCGCGAGGCAGGAGCTTGTCACATCATTCACCATGCCGACAATCTGTTGCAATGGGTGTGAGGCTATAAGCCGGGTTCCTTGTCTATATCGAAACCTTGCTCGCGGAAGTAGGCCATCGTGTGCTTATTGATAGACTCTTCGTAGTAGTCTACCATCTGTTGGCTCCAAGGTATGTAGCGTGCGAGGGTATGCGACTCGTTGTGACGACCTATCACATCGTCATATTTTTCCAACTTTTCGGTTACACCTTCATCGCTGTATCGATTGTGGTGTATAAACAGCGATTGCTCTTGCTTAGGCCGTTTGTCGGGTATCTCGCGCGGATAACCAATGGTCAGTCCGCATATAATAGCTGTTCCTTCGGGTAACTTGAGCAGTCGCGACAACTCCTCGGGTGCCGCCGTGCGAATGTAGCCGATGCAGCAGCAACCCAATCCCAATCCTTCGGCCATTATGCGTGCGTTGCTCATGGCTATGGTGGCATCTATAGCACCAACAAGAATGCCGTCGAGTGTTTGTTGTATAGGTTGCAACTTCAAGCCTTTAGCCTCGGCATATACGTCCATCTTGTGATAGTCGCTGATAAATACCAAGAATAGAGCACAGGTCTTTATCTGTTTTTGCTTTGTAAGCTCATATATTTGCTCCTTTATCTCCTGATCTTCAATAGCTATTACGCTGAACTGTTGTCCGTTGTGACTTGTGGGTGATGTTGTGATAGCATCGTAGATGAGTTGCTTTTTCTCCTCTTCGATAGCCATGCGCTCGTATCTTCTCACCGAGCGACGCTCCAATATGGTTTCTACTATGTTTTTCATAGGTCTATAGGGTTTTATTTGTTTGTTGGGTCATTCAATATGTGTCAAACTTTGTCGTTTGCTTTGCAAATGTATATATGTGTGTGCATAAATGCAAACAAAATGACTAAAAATATTGAAAAAATAGATAAAAGGAGTAGTTTGTAATAGGGGTTTGTGCGACCTATATGCTATGGCTTATTATGTGATTATATTTTGCCAAGCAATTCAAGACCTTTTTTCATGTAGTTAAACTCCATATCACGTTCTTTGATTACCATGTCGTTCCATGTGATAATGTCCACGTCAAGAGGGATAATGCCTTGTGCCTTGCTCTCGGGGGTGCGACCGGCTTGGGCTTCCCATTGCTTAAATGTGGCGCGTAGCTCATCGTATTCGGCCTCGGTCTCAATCAATATTAATGCATTGGCATAGGGTTTTGTTGCTGTAGAGCCTTCGGCAGGTGTTTCGTATATGGGTGTATTTGCCACAATCTTGGCAATACGGGCTATGGCATCAATTGTATCTGTGAGCCGCTGTTTTTTGTCGGGCGTGTTTGCACCAAGGCTAATGAGAGCTTTTGTCATAGAGCCTCCGATTTAAGTGTTATCAAAGTAATCTCGGGAGTAGCACCCAGTCGGGTAGGGGTCATGGTGCATCCGATGCCAATGTTTACATATAAATATTGTTCGCCCTCGTTGTATAGTCCGCCCCACTCGGGGTATCTTACCACCACCGGCGAGTAACCACATATTTCGGTTTGCAAGGCATGAGTGTGCCCCGCCATCATAAGGTCTATGTTGCTGTTGGGTAGCACCTCGGCACGCCAATGTCGAGGGTTGTGACTGATAAGTAGTTTATATGTGTCACTATGCAAGTCGGGGTAGGCCTCTTCCAAGTTTCCATATTGTTGAAAGGGAGGTTCGCCCCAATTCTCAACACCGATAATTGCGATAGAATCATTTCCGCGATAGATGTAAGACGATGCGTTGTTGAGCAGAGTCCATCCCATGTCGGTTTGCAGTCGATATAGCCTGTTGAGGTTGGCTTGATGAGCTTCGCGTGATGGCCACTTTACAAAGTCACCATAGTCGTGGTTGCCCATAACCGAGTAGATGCCGTCGCGGGCACACAGTTGCGATAGAATGTCTTTATAATTATCTAATTCGGTCGATTTGCGATTGACCAAATCGCCCGAAAAGACAATCATGTCGGGTTTCAATTCATTAATTTGGTCGACGATTCGTTGTGCGTAGCTACGCGAATATAGGGTCTCCAGATGCAAGTCGGAGAAGTGTACGATGCGATAGCCATTGAAACATTCCGGCAAACGCACGCTTGTTACTTCAACATGCTTGGTGTCTATGCGGTAGCGGTTGAATGTGCTGCCTATAATGAGCAAAAAGCTCAATGCTGCCACTATAAATCCTATGTGTCCACCCCAATGACCTCTGGGTCTTTTGATATAGTCGATAATCGATATCAGCGTGTAACACAATTTGGGTATATATAATAGCATAAAACTATACATGACCCACACCAATGTAGGAATACTATCTTCCAGTCCGCCCAATGTGGCAATGCAACCTATTGCTGTAAGTGTCACAATGGATAATGTGTGTATTGTCATATATATTATAGTACCACGCTTACCAAATCGAGGGTTGATGAGCCGGTGTACAACATATATGTTACACAGTATTGCGCAGAACAGCAGCGTTACAATACCTGTCAGATGAAAGAGTATTTGCATATATAGTTATGGTGTTACACGTTTTTTTGTGCTTCCAATTGGTTTTTGAGAGGGTTGGAGTACATTAACAATATCTTTTCGCGCATAAATTGATAATCTTCGATAGAAAATTCTCCTATCTTGGCAATCTGTCCTTGTATGTACTTCTCGAAGTTTTCCTTTTGTTCGGCCGTATATCGGTCGGCAAATCGGGTGCAATCATAAAGTGCGTCATAGGCAATATAGTTGCCCGGATATATGCGATAGTTGAGGTGAATGTGTTGGTCTATAATATGGCACACAGCTTGCAGGATGGTTGCTTTGTCGGTTTCTCCTTCAAGGTGCGACAACTCATCATTGATGCAAGGTGTAAAGCTATAGTTTACAATTCCTTTATATCCCATGATGCCGGTCTGCATATTTACGAGATCGTCACTTTGGCTCTTCTTGAAGTCGGGGTTTTTGCTCTTTTGTAAGAACTCGTATGCCTTCAAGCTGTCGCAAGGGTCGTACTCGTATGAGATGGTAACCGGTGCGATGTTCAATTGGCGTATGGAGTCGAGCAGACTATCTTTTTTGCCCAAAGTGAGCATCTTTATGAGGGCTTCTTGAGTGCGGTCGTTGGAGTCTTTGGCTCGACCTTCACGTTGAGCAATCCACACCGATTGATGTTTCTGGTTTATGGCATAGTGAATGTAGGCCGATAGTTGCATGGCTGCATCGAGTGCTTGTCGTACACCTACACCACGTTTCACAATAAAGCTTTTGTTGATGCGTACGAGGTCTCTTATCCATTGATATATAAGCAGGTTGCTTCCTATAGCTATTTCGCACGTGTTATAGCCATGTTTCAGCAAGTCGTAGCATAAGAATGAGGCATCCAATACGATATCGCGGTGGTTTGACATGAATGTATAGTTCTTGTCGTGGGAGATATGTTCTATTCCGGTGGTTACAAGTCCGTTGGTTGTCTGGATTATCAATTTTTGTACAAAAGGTGCGATTATTTGCTTCTGAAATTCGTCGATTGTATTGATGCTTAACAACATCTTGCCAAACATATCAAAGTCAACCTCGGGCATTACAGTTGCTATTACCTTTTTGAAATCGGGCTCTTGTATCAACAAAGCCACTTTTTCGCGGTACTCGTTGTTGTTATATGGACGAATTTCTTCAAAGTCTATATTCTGTGTCATATCAATGGTTGTTTGCATATTAAGTTTCGCATTATTTTTATTCATCTTCATTCATTTCGCGCGAGGAAATGTATTGTCTCCAGCGATCAATCAAGTTGGTCATATCGGTCGGGACCTCGGTATCGAAAAACATCTCTTTGCCGGTGCGCGGGTGGATAAATCCAAGCGTCTTGGCGTGAAGAGCTTGTCGAGGGCATGTGTCGAAACAATTTTGTACAAATTGACGATATTTGGCAAAGGTTGTTCCGCGTAATATCTGATTGCCGCCATATCGCTCATCGTTGAACAGCGTGTGGCCTATGTGTTTCATGTGTACCCTTATTTGGTGCGTACGACCGGTCTCCAATACACATTCTACTACCGAAACGTACCCCAGTCGCTCTATTGTGCGATAGTGTGTGACAGCACTTTTGCCACACTCGCCATTGGGGTATACAGTCATTTGCAGGCGGTCTTTGGTGCTGCGACCAATGTGGCCTTCAATGCGCCCTTCGTCGTTTTCCATAGCCCCCCATACGAGAGCAACATATTTACGCTTGGTGGTTTTGTTGAAAAATTGCAACCCCAAATGAGTTTTTGCCTCGGGGGTCTTGGCTATAACAAGCAGGCCTGAAGTATCTTTGTCTATACGATGTACAAGACCCAGCCGGGGGTCGCTTACATCATACTCGGGATTGTCTCTGAAGTGCCATGCGAGTGCGTTTACAAGAGTGCCACTGTAATTGCCGTGGCCCGGATGTACAACAAGACCGGCAGGCTTGTTTACCACCAGCACATCGCCGTCCTCATAAACAATATCGAGAGGAATATCCTGAGCAATGATTTCGCACTCATATCGAGGGCGATCCATTACAATAGAGACAACGTCAAGGGGTTTTACTCGGTAGTTGGATTTTACAGGTTTACCGTTGACAAGTATGCAGCCCGCTTCGGCAGCTTGCTGTATGCGGTTGCGAGAGGCATTCTCCATGCGTGTGACAAGAAATTTGTCTACACGCAACAGTGTCTGTCCCTTATCGGCAACAAAACGAAAGTGCTCATAGAGTTCTCTTTCGTTGTCGTCGGTAAGTATAATATCCTCAGCTGTATATATCTCCTCGCTCATGTGGTTGTCTCTTATATTATTACTCTATACCCAATAAAAACTCCTCATTATCAATCTCATTGACCGAGTCGTTCTCTGCGGCTTGTTCTCCTTCGCCAACAATAAGCGTAATGCGACTTGAGGTAGGTATCTTCTCGTTTTCTGCGATTGATTTTCCATCGTGTTTCACATCCAGTACAAGATCTTTGTAAGGCGATGGTTTGAGCATGATTTCAATGTTTTTAAATCCCACACTCTTAAGTTGAGCCTCGGCTTGTCGTATAGAGGTGTTGATGATGGTGGGTATTTTGGCAGACTTGGGCGAATAGGCATTTATAGTGAGGTATATGGTGCGCTCTTCTTTTACTTTGGTATCGGCAGCCGGAACCTGCTCGACAATCATGCCCGGGGTAGCTCGGTCGTTAAATACCGAGTCGATAATCTCGTATTTCAGGTTGTGGCGTTTAAATATGTCGGCAGCCTCTTCAATGGTGAGGTACTTTACCGACGGCAACAAGGTGAGGTCGTCGTGTCGTGTATAAGATCTGAGCCACACATTCAGTGAAATGAAGAGTATTACCAATATGACGAACATTATCAATAAGTTCGATATGATGCGATGATTTCTCAAAAATGCAAAAATTTTGTCCATAATTATCCAATGTATTATAGTTCACAAAGATAGCTAATTTGGCTGTAATGTCAAGCCAAAAAATACAATATATTGTTGCTAATCTTTAAGGGTATGCCATATCCTTGTTTATAATTCTTTAGTAATAAGAAATATAAAAGAATTTGATGCAGATGTGATTTTTAACATATTATGCTTAAAAAATCTAACATTTGTTGTTATGTTGATGTGAAAAAATTAACTTTGCAGTCAATATCCTATTTGTAAAGTCAATATAAAATAGAGCTATGAAAAATAATAAACTGATTTTAGGTATTATAGCAGGACTTTCGGTAGCTTTAATAGCCATACTTATCGCTTTCATTGTACAGAGTACCAAGCAATCGCGGCAGATAGAGCAACTTGAAGTGGAAAAGGAACGTATGGAACTTGAACATGAGTATGCCGACCTTGCCGAACAGTATGCCTTGTATGAAGGCCAAAAGATGGTGCTCAAGAATGACTCTTTGATTGAACGCTTGGAGGCTGAGCAAATCAAGGTACAACGCTTGTATGAAGAGTTGAAGTCGGAGAAGGCTACAAGTGCAAAGCGTATTGCCGAGTTGCGTAAGGAGTTGGAAACTTTACGCGGTATTATGCGTGTGTATGTCGCTCAGATAGATTCGCTCAATCAAGAAAATAAAAATCTTCGTGCCGAGAATCGTAAGGTGCGAAAGAAATATGAAGATATTTCGGCTCGTGCCGAGGAGTTGCTCAATGAGCGTGACTCGCTTACTGCCAAGGTTACAATTGCCTCGAAACTTGATGCTGTGAACGTTAAAGTAACTCCCTTGCGTTCCAATGGAAAGGTGGCCAAATCTATTAAGCAAATTGATAAGTTGGAGATAACGTTCTCGATAGCCAAGAATGTAACAGCCACTACCGGCGAGAAGATGATATATGCTCGTTTGCGCAAGCCCGATGGCGATATAATGATAAAGAGTGATAGTAATCTTTTCCCATTTGAAGATAGTGAAATACCCTATTCTTGTGCCAAGATGGTAGAGTATGCAGGTGATGAGATTAGCGAGGTTGCGATGTATTGGGATGTTGATGAATATCTATATCCCGGAGCTTATGAGGTGGAGATTTTTGCCGATAATTACTTGATAGGTAGTGGAGCATTTTCCTTGAAAAAGTAATCTTGAAGTAGATGTATAAAAAAGGTTAAATCTCGGGTCATTCGATTGGCTCGAATGTTTATACAGCAGTTCTCTGTTGCAGAGAGCTGCTTTTTCTTTCTATATACTCCGACAGAAATGAACAGACTACGAGCCTTCGCATTATATTTTGCCATAGTGTTGTGCATGATTGTGTGCAATGCCACACCTATATGCAATACGGTTACGCTCGATTCGTGTCGTATGTGGGCTTTGCGATACAACAAAACCTTGCAAATTGCCCATGAGACAGTGGAGCAGAGTGCTTGTCTGCGTCGTGCCGCACGTGGTGCCTATCTGCCTGCAATAGACTTTGCAGGAGCCTATTTTTACAACCAGAAGCCTACTCGGTTGGTTGATGTAGATAACCTTCGCAGTGCAATATCGCAACTGGGTGTCTCGGCTTCGTGGGCATCGGTTTTTATCCCTGATGATTTCTTGGAGCTCGATACACGCCAGGTTGCAATAGGTGCTGTGACGCTTGCACAACCTATATACATGGGTGGCAAGATTTTGGCAATGAACGATATGGCTGCAAATGCCGAGTTGTTGGCTCACTCGCAACGCAACCTTACGGAGATAGAGGTGATTACAGCCGTTGATGATGTCTACTGGTTGGTGGTGTCGTTGGAGCATAAGTTGCAGTTGGCGCAGAGTTTTGTGTCGCTTCTTGAGAATTTGCACAATGATATGACCGACCTGATAAATGAAGGCTTGGCTACCCAAAGCGATGGCCTTGCTGTGTCGGTGGCCAAGAATGAGGCCGATGTGATGCTTACGAAAGCAGAGAACGGATTGGTATCGGCGCGAATGATGTTGGCACAATTGTGTGGTATGCCTATTTATACGGTTTTTGAGTTGCGTGATGTAGTGTTTTTTCAAGAGCCTCCAATGCTTGCGTCTTATGCGATGAGTGGCATTTATAGTCGTCGTGAAGAGGTGCAGAGTCTGCGTATACTCTCGCGTATGGCGCATGCACAGCAGCGATTGGCACTATCTGCCATGTTGCCATCGGTGGCTTTGGTAGGTATGTATAGCCTGAGTTTGCCCAATTTATATAATGGATTCAAAACATCGTTTGATGGGATGTTCAGTGTAGGTGTTATGGTGCACATCCCTATATTTCATTGGGGAACAGATTATTATCGTTACAAGGCGGCACGCAGTGTAGTTACAATAGCCAATATAGAGATTGAGGCTGCAAAGGATCGTATAGCATTGCAGGTTAATGAAGCTCGGCATCGCTATAATGAGGCCGGTGCGATATATAAGATGTGTGTAAAAAACAGTGAACAGGCCGAGTTGAACTTGCGTAACGCACAATATGCCTTTGATGAAGGGGTGTATACCTATACTCAACTGCTGGCGGCACAAACAGCCTGGCGGGAAGCCTCCTCTGAGTTGATAGACGCCCGTGTTGCTGTGTCGGTGGCATACGACAGCTATACAAGGGCTGTAGGCCTGCCTTTATATTGAAAATAGTGATTACAAATAAGATGAAAAAAAGAACATTACAGTCGCTCCTTTTACTGATACTTGTTGTCGTGATATTAGTGGTGGCATTTGCAGGATTGTTTTTGTTGCGTCCTTCTGCCCCGGTGTTACAAGGCGAGGTAGTTGCAGAGCAGATAAGAATATCGGGGGTGTTGGCCGGTAGGGTAACTCAACTGTTTGTTTCAGAAGGCGAATATGTAACAGAAGGCGATACATTGGTGAGTATACACTCTTCGTTGGTAGAGGCTCAGCTTTCGGTGGCAACAGCGATGCGCATGGCAGCACAGGCCGAGACAGAGTTGGTAGATGCCGGAGCAAGACAAGAAGTCGTGCAGGCTGCTTATGATGTGCTGTTACAGGCACAAGCTGCTTTTGCTGTGGCCGAAAAAAGTTATTCTCGTGTATATTCTCTCTATAAAAAGGGTGTGGTATCGGCTCAAAAATACGATGAGGCCTTGGCAGCCTATGATATGGCCAAAGCTGCCGAGGGTGTTGCTCGTTCACAATATGAAATGACTGTAAGTGGTGCGCGTCGGGAAGAACGGAAGGCGTCCGAAGCCATGTTGCAAGTAGCCGAGGGTGGCGTTGCCGAAGTAGAGTCTTTGCTTCAAGATGCTATCCTTGTATCGCCTCGTTCAGGAGTTGTGAGTGAAATATTTCCGTTGGAAGGCGAATTGATAAGCTTGGGTGCTCCTGTTATGAATATATTGCTGCTCGACCAGCTGTGGGTGTCATTCAATGTACGCGAAGATTTATTGCAACGAATGTCTCTTGGATCGCAGCATATAGCCGTTGTTCCTGCATTGGATAATAAGGAGGTTGAGTTGGAGGTATATTATGTAAAAGATATGGGTAACTATGCAGTGTGGAGAGCTACTCGTGCAGAGGGAGAGTATGATGCAAAGACGTTTAATGTGCGCATGCGTCCATTGAATACTATAGACGGATTGTTGCCCGGAATGACGGTTTTGCTGACAGACATTCAGTAAGGCCTATATGGCTTGTAAAGATAGAGATATGAGTACTCTGTGGCGAATAATGGTGCGTGAGTGGAGGCGTATTGTTGCTCAGCCTCTCTGTTGGGGGTGCATGATAGGTGCTCCATTGTTCGGTATATTGTTTTTTGTAACATTGCTCAACGAAGGCTTGCCGGAACATATACCTACTGCTGTGGTCGACTTGGATAATAGTGCCTTATCGCGTAGTTTTGTGCGACAGTTGCAGGCTCAACAAGCTATCGATATTGCATTGCAATGCGATACCTATATCGATGCAGTGCAAGCTATGCAACGTAATGAGGTATATGGCTTTGTGCTCATTCCCTCTCGTTTTGAAGAGTTGCTGTTTGATGGCAAGCAACCGCCTCTTTCGTTTTATACCAACGATGCGTATCTTATACCCGGATCGTTGTTGTATGAGTGTTACACAACACAATCTATGTTGATGTCGGCCGCTGTGATACAAGACTTGTTGTTGTCGTTGGGTTTTTCCCCACAACGCATTATGTCGCTTTTGCAGCCTATAGCTATCGATTCTCATGCATTGGGCAATCCTTGGGTCAATTATTCAATATACCTGAGCAATTCATTTTTACCGGCAATGTTACAACTCATGGTGCTTTTGGTGACAATGTATGCTGTTGCAAGTGAATTTAAGAAGGGTAGTGTGCGCAGTTGGCTGCTTGCAGCCCGTGGCTCATTTTTGATGGCTCTTGCAGGTAAGTTGTTGGTGTATACATTGGTCTTTTTTGTTGAAGGTGTCTTATTGCAATCGATGCTCTATGGTTATCTGCATTTTCCGTTACACACATCTATATGGCGCATGATGTGTGCTATGTTTTTGTTGGTGGTGGCATCTCAATCAATAGTTCTCATAGTGTTATCGTTGGTTTCATCACACTCTATTGCATTCAGTGCAGTGAGTGTCTTGGGTGTAGTCTCGTTTTCGTTAGGAGGATTTTCTTTTCCTGTGCCCGATATGTATGCTCCATTCAAGGTGCTTACCAATTTATTGCCTGTGCGTCATTATTTTCTCATATATGTCAATAATGCACTCAACGGCTATCCGCTCTATTATTGTCGAGATGCGTATATGGCTCTTCTTTTGTTTGTGGTGATAGCCCTGTTGATGTTGCCTCGTATGTATCGTGCTGTAGTTTGTTATGAAAGGAATGAAAATGTTGAAACGTTTAAATCTTGAAATAACCGTTCTCTTTTATTATTGGCGCAGGGAGTATATTCAAGTATTTCGTAATGTAGAAGCCTTGGTGTTTTTTGTGTTACTCCCGTTGGCCTATCCTATACTCTATGCCTTGATATACAACCCTGAAGAGGTGACCGATGTGCCTGTTGCTGTGGTTGATAATAGCCGTAGCCGATTGAGCCGTGAGATAGTGCATAATTTTGATGCGACACCTGCGGCACAAGTCATTGGTTGTTGTGCCAATATTGATGAGGCCAAATCACTGATGATGCAGCGTGCTTGTTATGCCGTGTTGGTAATACCCGAGGAGATTGACAAAAAGTTGTTGCGAAACGAGCAGGGTATTCTGCTCTTTTATACAGATATGAGCCTCTTGCTCAATTACAAGTCGTTATATATGGCTCTTACCGATGTGACTTTGGATATGGGTGCGACAATGCGACTTCGTACATTACCCATTGGTGTATCAAGTTCTATTACCGATATAGCAACCCAACCTGTTCCATATACCTCGATAGTGATGTACAACCCTACATCGGGTGTGGCATCGTTTCTTATTCCTGCTGTTTTGGTATTGATATTACAGCAAAGCATAGTCTTGGGTATAGCTGTGCTTGCCGCAACACGGCATGAGCAAGCGAGACGGTGGTATGCTCCGCATCACATAGTGGCGCAATTGTGTGGTCGCACACTTTGTTATCTCTCTATCTACATTTTCAATACTATCTATCTGTTACATTATGTACCTTATATATTTGGTTATCCGCAGATGGGTGATGTGATAGATATATTGCTCTTATCGTTGCCGATGAT
This sequence comes from Bacteroidaceae bacterium, assembly GCA_017522135.1. GTDB lineage: Bacteria > Bacteroidota > Bacteroidia > Bacteroidales > Barnesiellaceae_A > Barnesiella_A. The sequence goes on along the minus strand of JAFXAB010000041.1, from coordinate 11,546 downwards.
ACTATCATCGGTATTCATGGCAAGCATGCTGTCGGTGTGGATACGAGAGCGCGAGCATGTATATCTGGCCTTTGTTTTTACATCTGTAATATTTATTTTTCTGTCGGGTATAGCATGGCCACGGTATGCTATGCCGTTGGTGTGGCGTTTTATGAGCTATATGGTGCCATCTACGTGGGGTATAGAGGGTTTTGTGCAAATAAACACAATGGGAGCCACTCTTGCACAAGCCTCTCGAGCCTATATAGCATTGTGGTTGCTTACCATGGTTTATGGTATATTGGCTCTACTGACCTTGCGCTACGAATGTCGAAAAAGCAAATATAAATTATAGGCCGATGACTGATATTTGGAGCAAGTCATGACGGTTGTATAAAAAGAAATGTGTGTTTTTACATAATGTAGACTACGCTTCGGAATAAAAACTTGGGGTAAACTTAGTTTTTCTTCACACACCTTTCACTATATTTATAGAATATAGGATGCGGTTCGGAATAAAAACTTGGGGTAAACTTGGTTTTCTTCACTCACCTTTCACTATATTTATAGAAAATAGGATGCGGTTCGGAATAAAAACTTAAGTAAACTTAGTTTTTCTTCACTCACCTTTCACTATATTTGCAGTGATATGCAATGCATGTCTTATATGTTGTTAGTTAAACCGATAGATGTAATGTGCCTATATTGTTTGCATGTAGGTCTATTTTTAAATTAAGTATCAATAACGATGAAAGAGAAACTATTGACCGTATGGTTGGCCATTTTATTGGCAGTAGGTGTATATGCCGAGATACCGCAGGGTTATTATGACGATGCCATAGGAAAGAGTGGTAAGGCCTTGCAAACGACTTTGGCAAAAATAATAGATCATACAGATCCAGGATATGATGCGCTATGGGGTATATATGAGACTACCGACCGTCGCGACGATGGTAGGGTGTGGGATATGTATTCCAATACAACCGATTTCTCGTTTGGAAGCGATCAGTGTGGCAATTACGGGGGGGAGGGCGACTGTTACAATCGCGAGCACTCTATTCCTAAAAGTTGGCGTGGAGGCACGAAATACTCCGATGTTCATATCGTAGTGCCTACCGATGGTTATGTAAACAATCGTCGCAGTAATTATCCTTTTGGAGAGGTTGGCACGTCGAGTTATGTGTCGGATAATAGCTTCTCTAAGTTGGGCACATGCAAGACTTCGGGCTATTCGGGTACAGTCTTTGAGCCTAATGATGAGTATAAAGGCGACTTTGCCCGTATATATTTTTATGCTGCTACTCGTTACTACTCGGAGTGTGGCGGATGGAGTGGAGACGGATTTAGCAACTCATTTCCATATCTCGACGAGTGGGTGCGTGAGATGATGTTGCGTTGGCACGAGCTTGACCCGGTGAGCCCCAAAGAGATTGAACGCAATGATGCTGTATATGCCTCACGACAGGCCAATCGTAACCCTTTTGTCGACTATCCCGAGTTGGTCTATCTTATATTCGGTAGCGATACGAATGTGCCGTTCAATCCCGGTGATGAGCCTCAAATACCCGATGGAGAATTTGTTGCTCTCGATGCAACAAATGTTACTGCTTCTCAATTTCAGGCCAATTGGTCGAAGCATGCACAAGCTACCGATTATGAACTTGCAGTGTGGTACAACGACGGAAGTGATACCTCTATGTGCACACTCTTTGATGTCGATTTTACCAATGGAGTACCATCGGAGTGGTCTGTTACAGGATATGTAGCCAACGAGAATAATGCTGTTCGTTTGGCCTCGGGAAGTAAGGATGGTGTGGTAGAGTCTTCGGAGTTGGAGCTTACCTCGCAGACGACACTCACCGTTACATGCAAACCCTACAAAACATCCGACAACTCGGTGTTGTATATATTGGTCGATAATGAGGAAGTAGCCCAAGTAGACTGTGCCATGGGCGAGGTAACTCAGGTGATAACTCTTGAGCCTGCGACATCACAATCTACCATTTCGTTCAGAGCTGTCAAGTCTCATCGTGTATATCTCCAATCGGCCTCGTTGACAACAGGAGGTGCTACATTAAACATGCTCGATGGTTTTCCCCATCGAGTAGGTTGTGTGTTGAGTTATATTGTTGATAATGTTGATGATAGCTACGATTACTATTATCATGTTACGGCATACAATGGTAGTGAAAAACTCGATGTTTCCAATACAATATCGGTACCTATAGCTACCGAGGTGAATGGTGTACAATCGGATGTTTCCCAAGGTGTGTATGTGTATGCTTATAATGGCGTTATATACATAGATGATGCTCCTGTCAATGCACAAGTTAATTGCTACTCGCTTGATGGTCGTTTGTGCAGTACCCGTACCGTTCATGCTACCCGTGAGGTTATAACCCCTCATCAATCAGGTGTATATATTGTGCAAATAGTGTGTGGACAAGGCTGTTATGCAACACGCGTAGCGGTACAATAATGTTGTATAAAATGTATGACTAATTTATAGAACCACCTTATATATGATGCGTTTCTTCTCCTTGGTTATGGCAATGCTTTCTGCCACAATTATATATGCCGACATTCCTGCCGGATATTATGACAAGGCTGTAGGCCTGAAAGATGCCCAATTGAAAACTGTAATGCATGACATTATAGCGTCACATACCCGCATAGAGTATGGCGCGGATGGTACATGGATGGTTTTTCGTACCAGCGATGTGAGATCCGATGGCTCTATATGGGATATGTACTCCAACGTGGTGCGTTACTTTCCGGAGTCAGGGTCGCATCCCGAAATGCATATAGAGCATTGTGTTCCCAAGAGTTGGTGGGGAGAAGAGAGCTCCTTTGTGTATGATGCCTCTTTCGATTTACATCATCTTGTCCCTGCTGATGCTTCGGCCAATATGTCTAAGAGCAATCGTATACTGGGTGTGGTAGACGAGAGTATAGATGTACCCACCCTCGATAATGGTGTAAGCAAATCGGGTAAGGCCATGATTGATGGAATTGTCCATTCGGTGTTTGAGCCTCATGACGATTACAAAGGAGACTTTGCACGGATGTATATGTATGTGGTTACTTGTTATCAGGATTATACTTGGCAGTCGAATGGTGTCGATATGTTTAATACCGAGCCATATCCTACACTCAATGAGTATGCTGTCCAACTGCTTATGGATTGGCATAGAGCCGACCCCGTAAGTGTCAAGGAGATAAATAGAAATGAGGCGGTATATGATGTGCAAAACAACAGAAATCCGTTTATAGATTTTCCTTTGCTTGCCGAGTATTTGTGGGGCGATAGTGTCGGTTGTGCATTTGCCATGCAAACCATCGAAAGACCATATATCGTCACACCGTCGCATGGCGAAAAGATAGATATGGGTACGGTGATGACCGGTTCGTCGGTTGTGTACAACTTCTATATAGAGGCCAAAAATCTTACAAGCGATATAACTCTCTCGTGGCGTCAAAATGCAGGTGTAGAGTTGAGTGCAAGCAAGTTGTTGATGGAGCAGGCTTCGGAAGGTGTTGAGATTCTTTTGCAATACTCAAATGATGCATTGGTGGGAGAACTGCGCGATACGCTTGTCATATCGAGCGACGGTATGTTGAAGGAGGTAGAACTACCTGTTTTATTGCGCGGTACATCATCTTTTATACCCTTGACACCTACTGGTGTTACATCGACCGAAGCAACCCTGCAATGGGTTGCCATGCCTCATGCGCTATCATATCGAGTGGCTCTATATAAAGGTGCTGCCGAGGCAACCGATTTGTTTATATCGGCCTATGTCGAAGGCAGTAGTTATAACAAAGCCATTGCTCTGTATAACGGTACTAAACACACGATTCATATTGACGATTATGCACTTGGTGTACAGCGCAATGGAGTCGGTGAGTTTGTTAATTACTGGCAGTTGCCCGAGGCCGATTTGAAAGCCGGCGAAACATATATCTTGGTAAGTAGTTCGTGTGACGAAAATTCATCGTTGCGTGACTATGCCGATACTTTTTTACCATCGATAGAGACTTCGCCCCTCAATTTCAATGGTAATGATGCTGTCGCCCTCTACCACAATCGTATATTGATAGATGTTGTCGGTAAGGTGGGTTATGTAGAGAATTGGGGTAAGGATATCACCCTTTATCGATCGCCTACGGTATTGGGTCCTACAACCGAGTATAACGAATCGCAATGGACTGTTGCACCTACAGATGATTTTACCCTGTTGCGTTCACATGTCATGCAGGGTATAACGGATACCCCCAATCTTATTGTTGAAACAGAACTTGCCGAAACAGCCCTCAAGGTAGAGGGACTGATGCCTTCGACAGTATACACCTATTCTGTAACAGCACTCTTGGATAGTCGAGAGCATGAAGCCATTTATGATTGTGCTTTTACTACCGACGATTTGGCTTCGCCTGTAGATTTGAGTGTCGATGAGTTGTCATACAACAAGATTGAATGTAGCTGGAGTGAAGTCATGGCTGCCGAGGCCTACGAAATAAATTGTACTACACTGCAAGGTATAGAGCCTGTCACTGTATGCGAGGGTTTTGATATGGTATCGACTAATGGTCGACCCTTGCCCGATGGATGGTCGGGTAATGCTTCGGGAAACTATACATCCGATGCAAGTTCGGGGCATTCGGCTCCGTCGGTAGCATTAAAGAACAGCAATGAGTATATAGAAACACCCGAGTATGAAGCTCCTGTTACAGCTATGTCGTTTATGTATCGTTTTGCGTCTACAGCAACAGGATCGTCGCTGCTTGTCGAATACAAGAAAGGTGATTCTTGGTATGTTTTACACAACATAGATTATGTAAATACAACGAAGAAAACACTTCAATTTGCCTTTGATGTATCGGATGACGTGAGAGCCTTCCGCTTTACCTATAGCAAAAGTAAAGGGAATATGGCCATAGACGATGTTGAGGTAACTTATGGGGCTCTCAGTGAACAGTCGGTAATAAAAGAGATGAGAGTAACTGAGCCTTATGTTGTGTTGCAAGACTTGCATGCGCTTACGACCTACAATATCAGCGTGCGTTCAGTATTGGGAGATTTTGTGTCGCATTGGTCTGAGCCTATGACGGTTACAACACAGCCTTATCCGTCGTCGTTATCGAAGGTAAATGTTGAAGATGTATGGTATACGGTCAATGACCGCACTGTTACAATTTATAATGTCCCTATCGGTAGCCATGTGTTGCTATATGATATGCAAGGTGTACTATGCTGGCAAGGAGTTGCAAATGATGTGGTGATTTTTACAAACGTTAAAAATAAAGGTGTGTATATAGCAAAAATTGTTAATAAATCGGCATTTTCTTGTCTAAAAGTTGTTTTTTAAGATGATAAATAATATATTTGCATCAAACAAAATAATATTAACCCTAAAAAATGAAAATATGAAAAAATATATTTGTGATGTATGCGGTTGGATTTATGACCCCGCAATTGGTGATACAGATGGCGATATAGCTCCCGGTGTAGCATTTGAAAACCTCCCCGAAGATTGGGTATGCCCCTTGTGTGGCGTTGGTAAAGAGGATTTCTCTCCCGTAGACGAATAAGAGTAATTTCTGATAACAAGAAGGCTGATATTGATGCTTCGGGCATTGATGTCAGCTTTTTTTGTCGGGTGAATAACTAATTGTTTCTGGTGTAGGGAGTGTTTCTTGAACAATGATAAATTGTTTGCTTTCAACAAGAAAAGTGAAATTTTTGAAGAAAATAGATGCTCTTGTTTGATGTTCTTTTTGATAGATTGTACTATCTTTGTAAACTATAGAAAATATAAATATTGTAAGATTATGAAAATGAAAAGATTTTGCGGCGTGATAATATGTGCTGTAATGGCGGGTGTTATTGCTGTTGCTCAGTTGCCGGTACGATTTTCTCGCATTGCTGTCGAGGAATTGAATACCAACGGTGCTCGAGTCACCATGAAACAGGAGAACAACAATGCACATGTGATGTTGAACAGTGTATCGGTGCGAGATAATAGACATGTGCAACGTAATTGGGCTTCAGAGGAAGGGATAGATTTGTATGGCTTCGTCGAGAATAATGTAAATGAAGAATCTCATAAGGGCCTTGTCAAATTCAACACTTCATCGCCCGAAACAGTCACCCGTATAAAGTCGGTGAGTAATTGGGCTACTGCCGGTGCTTATGCCGGTGAGACTTATTATGTTATGGCTTATGATAATAGTTTCAATTCGGTGTTGTGTAAGATCGATCTTGAAACAGGTGAGGTTACTGATGTTGCAACTTGTACGTTGGAAGGTGATTATCCTCTGCAAGCATTCGAGATGAGTTACGATGTGATAAGCCGACAAATGTTTATGGTGGCCAACTCACAATATGACCCGGAAATGTACAATTCGGCCTTGCTTACGGTCGATTTAAAGACGGGTGAGCAATGTTATATCAATAAAAACTTAGGTCGTCATATATATGCCTTGGCAATAAATGCTCAAGGCGATATGTATGGTGTTGATGAAGAGGGTATGTTGTGTAAGATTGACAAGACTACCGGTGTAATTACCGATGTTGCTGATACCGGTCTTTCGCCATTCTATCGCCAGTCTATGGACTTCGACCGCGAAACGGGCATAGTCTATTGGGTATATAGCGATGTCAATCGTATGGGTATGTTATATACGCTCGATGTAACAACCGGTACTGTAGAACGATTGGGTTATATAGGTGGAAAAAATGAACAACAGGTTGTAGGCCTCCATGTACCTTATTCTTTGTACACTCCGTTGGCTCCATCGTTTGTAACAGGATTGAATATGACTCCTCATGCCGGTGGTGAGTTGAGTGTTGAGTTGAGTTGGACTTGCCCTACTACCCGCATTGATGGCACTGAACTCTCTGCCATAGAACGTGTAGAGGTATCACGCAACGGAGCATTGATAGCCACTCTTACCGATGTTGCTCCGGGCAAAGTTGTGACATGGAGTGATACTGTAGAAGAGGCAGGTGTATATACCTATATGGTGCAAGCTGTCAATGAATCCGGTGTCGGCGAGTTGCGTACAGTGTCGGCCTATGTAGGACACGATGTTCCGGCTGCTGTAGGCGGATTGCATCTTGAGAGAACAACACCCAACTCTATAACACTGTCGTGGGATGCTGCAACGCGTGGTGTCAATGGCGGTTATATAGATACGGCATCTTTGCGATATAAAGTTACTCGTGTCTCGGATAATGTCGTTTTGGCCAATGACCTTGCAGTTACCTCTTTTGTAGATAATACCATTACCGAATTGGGTACATATCGTTATGCCATTGAAGCGTATAACATCGATGGAGTAGGAGGTGTGACAACCAGTGGAAATATTGTCAACGGTCCGGCTCGTTCGATGCCGTGTTTCTCCAATTTCGATGTGAATGATTCGTCCGAAGCCGACCTTTGGTCGGTCGGTGATGCCAATGGCGATGGTATTTCGTTCTTCTGGAATTATGACGAAAACTATAATTTTGGTGCCTATTATTACCAAACTTATACTATGCAACAAGCCAATGATTGGCTTATCTCTCCTCCTATCAATTTTGAGGGAAATACTCCCTATAAAATAGTTGTTGAAGCTGCACCGGCCAATGCCGAACAGCAAGAACAATTCGGCATATATCTTATACAGAATTATAATCTTGCCACTGCCATAAAGTTGGGTGATACTTTTGATGTAGCGAAGTATGATATGTATCGTGTCGATATAGACAGTGTACCGGCCGGTGTATACTCGGTGTGTATAAAATGTACATCGAGCGGTGGTAACTATCTGGCCATATACAGTGTGGAAATGGCTGTTAATGGCGATGGTAATATACGTGGCGATGTGTGGGACGATAGTTCGTCTCCCGTTGCTGATGTATATGTGAGCCTCGATGGCACTGAGTTTGGGGCTTATACCGATGAACGAGGATTTTTTGAGATTCTCAATGTGCCCGGTGGTATCTATACAATAAACAGTACCAAAATGGGTTATAAGAGTACTCCTCAAACGATTACGGTTGAGGCTCTTAAAGATATAAATGTCGAATTGGATGTGGTTAAACGAAAGGCTTATACTGTGTCTGGCAAGGTGCAGAATGAGTATGATGAGCCACTTGCCAATGCTCATGTAACTATTGACGGATATAACAACTACTCGGCCTATACAGCTGCCGATGGTACATATAGTATAGAGAATGTTTATGAAGCCGAGACGGCATACAAGCACACAATTGCCAAGGATTTCTATGTGGCGGTAAATGAGGAAATTGCAAATATTGATACCGATGTGGTGATAGATGCTGTGCTTAAAGATGATATATTGCCACCGGCTGTAGCCTATGCCGAATACAATAAAAATGACCAAAAATTGAATATTGAATGGTCTAAGGCCGGTATAGATGAGAGTGTTGCCTTGCATAGCGAATATATATCGTATACTTTCGGTGCTTCCGATGGAACTTTCGGTACGCTTATCGGAGTAGTTTGTCATGAGCCGGTTATCTTGAAGAGTATTGATTGGTTTTTGCTCAGTTCCGATGAGACTATCAATGTTGTTGTGTTGGCTCTTGATGAAAATGGCAATGTAACCGGACAAGAACTCTATGTAGATGGTGACGCTCCCAATGTTCAGTTCAATCCCACCGAGTATACATTCAGCCAAGATGTATATGCACCGCATGGTTGCTTTATAGGTCTGAGTGCCGACGAGGGTTTCCTCGATATTGTCACTACGGTAAACACTCCTGATAAGCCCTTTGTTCCGCAATTCAATGCCTATATCGAGGACTATCTTGTAGAGGCTAAGATGGAGTATGTAGAGGCCTTGGGCGATGATTATTGCGAAAACTTCTACTTGGGTTATCAGGGTATTGCCCTTGCCGGTGACGAAGCCCCTGCGGTAACATACAATGTATGTCGTGAAAATGAGGCGGCTATGAGTGAAGTTGTATTGAATGACTTGAACTCGTTGGTGTGCACCGATGATGCCTGGCTTACACTGCCCGATGGCGAATATACCTATGCGGTCTATGCCGTATATGGCAATAAGAAAGAGTCGGCTCCGGTTTATACCAATACCGTTACACTCGACCGTACAGATGTTGAGAGTGTGAACACAGCCGAATTTGCCGTCAAATACTTGGCAGGCAGTGCCGAGTTGCAATTTAATCGTGAAGCGCAAGAGGTGTTGCTGTATACCGTCGATGGTGCATTGTTGGCGCATCATATCCATACATCTTCAATATCAGTATCGGCATATCCTGCCGGTGTATATCTGTTGCGTGCATGCGTCGACGGTATATGGTGTGTAGAAAAAGTAATTATTAAGTAGAAGTGTAATGTGTGTAATTATGAGAAAGATAAATATTTTGCTTGCATTGCTCGCCTGTACTGCAATGGTCTCGCAGGCACAAACAATAGTATTCTCTTGTGACTTTGAAGAGGGGATACCCTCCGATTTTGCAACCTACGATGTCGATGGAAATGAGCCATCGCGTAGCATGAAGAGTTATGGACTCAATGAGGGCGTGGCATGGGCTGCCTATACCGATGAGGTGGAGAATAACACTGCGGCATATAGTGGCTCGTGGTATAAAACTCCGGGACAATCAAACGATTGGTTGGTAACACCGGCTATCAAGGTCGATGATATACGCAATATATTGTCATGGCGAGCCTATGCTCTCGACGCTACTCACCCCGATGGCTATGCCGTGTATATAAGCACATTGGGCAATACACCCGAGCATTTTGTTGATGCTCCTGCATATGAGGTAGGCGGTGAGAGTAGTCAATGGCAGCAACATGCCATTTCGTTGGCCTCATGGGTTGGCAAGGATATTTATGTAGCCTTTGTCAACAATAGCACCAATTGCAATATGTTGGCTGTCGACGACATCAATGTGTTTGCCTATGAGCATAGTTTTACGTTCACCAATACCACCCCCGAGGCTATATCTGCTCCCGGTACGGTAAATGTTTCGGGAGAAATTACATCGTCGGGATTTATGCCTGTTGAAGGTTATGTGGTAGAGCTTACCTACAATGGACAAACAACGGTTATAGACCGCAGTACAGATGTAGTAGCTGCCGATAGCGTAGCCTCTTTTGTCTTTGATGTGCCAATAGATGTGCCTTTGGATGATACACGCGACTACGCATTGCGTATCAGTACGTTGGATGGTAGCGATGTGGTAGAGTCCGATGGCAGTATCACATGTTTTGAACGTCTTGTGTTGGTAGAGGAGGGTACAGGTACATGGTGTATGTGGTGTCCTCGTGGCACGTATGGTATAGAACTGTTGCATGAAAAATATCCCGGTCGACTGGTTGATGTTGCTGTGCACGGAGGTAGCGACCCTATGATGTGTGTGCCTTATTATGTAGGTACTTATCCTTATTTTCAAGGCAGTTTCCCCAATAGTGTGTTTGATAGATGTTACGATTTGGTAGGCGACCCTTACTATGATGGCGATTCGCTCATGAATATTGCTATGAATCGTGGCGCAATAGGAAAAATACAAGCCACAGCTGCCTATAATGCCGATAATCAACTTCAAGTTGAGGCTACGGTAGAGTTTGGTAAGGTTATTGCCGAAGGCGAGTACGGCTTGTTGTATATCATATTGGAGGATAGTGTTACCGGATATGAGCAAGCCAATGCTTTCAGTGAAGGTATGCAAGAGATGGGTGGCTACGAAAATCTACCCGACCCCATACCGGCCGGTGAATATTTCTTCCCCAATGTAGGTCGCATGCTTTATCCCTCCTTTGAGGGCGATGCTACAGCTTTCACTGCCGGTACACCTCGTCATACGCCTATGACTGTGGCCTATACCATCGATATGCCCGAGGTGCAACGATACGACATGGTAAAGGTTATTGCTGCCATCACCGAGATAGAGACCGGCGAGATTGTAAATGTGTGTCAGGTTGTGCCTTCATGGCCTCAAGCTGTAGATAAAGTAGCCGACGATGACAATATTGTTGTGAAAACAACAGCCCATGGCATTGAGGTTGTTGCTGTCGAAGCCCTGCAAAGTGTTGAGGTGTGGAGTGTCGGTGGCCAATTGTTATATGTGGCTCAACCTCATTGCAACACTCATGTGGTAGAACTTGATAATAATCATGGCATTGTTGTCGTAAAAGCATCTACTGCACAGGATAGCATTGTTGCTAAGTGTGTGAAGTGATAATTTGATAAATCGAAAGAAAAAGCGCCTTTATGTTGTAAAATATAAAGGCGTTTTCTATATTTGTAGGACAAAACTTTAAAACCTACTATCATGAAGAAAGCTGTAAAATACATAGGAAAGTGGCAAGAGAAGAGTGTTATCCTTGAGAAACTTGAAGGCCCTATCGGCGAAGGTCGTGTAGAGTTCCCCAATGGCGATACGTTTGAGGGCTGTTTTCATCTGAGTTTTGCTCACATTCAAGGGCCTTGTTATGTAGCCGATGGAAAGTATACCTTTGCCGATGGCAGGTATATCGAGAATGCGTGGATTAATACCTCTGATGACTTGACAAAGTTTGGTTTGAAGG
>JAFXAB010000004.1 GCA_017522135.1 Bacteroidaceae bacterium | reverse complement strand
CAAAGATAGTGAAAGGTGAGCGAAGAAAAACTAAGTTTACTTAAGTTTTTATTCCGAACCGCATCCTATCTTATCCAAAGATAGTGAAAGGTGAGCGAAGAAAAACTAAGTTTACCCCAAGTTTTTATTCCGAACCGCATCCTATCTTATCCAAAGATAGTGAAAGGTGAGCGAAGAAAACTATGTTTACCCCAAGTTTTTATTCCCAAACCACATCCTGCTCATCAACTTATAGAGAGGGGACTCGGGTCAAAGTCCAATTCACGTCGAGCCTTATCGCCAACATACGCATCGGGCATGCACAATATCTTCATATTGGGCAACGAAAAAGCAGCTCTAAAGTGCATAAATCGCAACAAATTGCCTATAAGGCCAAAGAAGAGCATCAAAAATACCGGTACAATAATAATAAACTTCACACGCGACATGCGGCTATAGAAGTCTTTAAACGATATGTTTTCGCCACATATCAAGTAATTCTCCCCACTGCGACCTCGCTCATAAGCTAATACAATACCCCGTGCAGCCTCCTCCACGTCCAAGAAGTTTTTGCCACCGGGCGGGCAAAAGGTAATGGCATGCGCCATATCAAATATCTGATTTGAGCCGGCACTTGTTCCGAAACGTCCCACCATAAAAGTAGGATTGACAATTATACACTCTATCTTATCGGAGTAAGTTTTGAAAATCTTCTCTGCTGCAGCCTTACTACGAGCATATAGCGACTCGGTGAGAGGAGACTTCCACTCCCAAGTCTCATCGGCCGGTTGTTGCCACGTACCATTACCTATGGTATTGGCTGTACTCACCAGCACCACTCGTTTCACACCACAACTCACTACAACATCCATCAACGCAGCTATGGGCGCACTATTGACAGCCGCATAGTCTTCATACTTCAACAACGTCTGGTCGGTAATAGCCGCTACGTGAAAAAGACCCGAACAGCCTTGCAAGGCAACCTCAAGATGCTGTGGATTCTTAAAGTCACCTTCAAATAGTTGCAAATTGTCACTCTGTACACCTCTATATGAAGATTTACGACGCACCATTCCCACGACACTGTAACCCTTGCGCAACAATTCGTCTATCAAATTAGATGCCAACATACCGTTTGCACCTGTTACAAGTACTTTTATCATTCTGTGATATTCCTATTTCTTTATTGGCAGAGACAATAAATAACTCTGCAAAATGACACAAAATTAAATATTTCGATAATAAGATACAAAAAAATGCGCCCCGTTTTGTTGTTTTATAATAAATGAACTACATTTGTTGGGTTATCGAAATATTTATTGTCATGAAAATAGCAATATTTGGCAAACAATACCACTCGTCATATCGTGAGGTCTTACAGGAGCTTTTCAATACTCTTGTAGGGCTCGGATGCAAAATATGTATAGAGCGCGAATTTGTAGATATGCTTCTCTCCGATACAACGCTACAACTACCCGATATGAGCTACATTTGCAATAACAATTTCGATGCCGATATGGCACTGAGCATTGGTGGAGACGGTACTTTCCTACACACAGCTACCTGTATTGGCAACAAGGGGATACCCATCTTGGGCATCAATACCGGTCACTTGGGCTTTCTTGCCGACTTGTCAGACAACGAAGTGGGTGTTGCCTTACAAGAGATACTCAAAGGTCAATATCAGGTAGAGGAGCGCACATTACTGCAAGTCGAGGCACAGGGCATTGAGGATTTGTGGCCATACTCGCTCAACGAAGTAGCCATACTCAAGCAAGACAGCTCATCGATGATATCTATTCGCACAGCTATCAACGACGATTATTTCAACACCTACCAAGCCGATGGGCTGGTAATAGCCACCCCAACAGGGTCTACAGCATACGCCCTCAGTGCCGGTGGGCCCATTCTCATGCCTCAAGCAGCCAATTGGGTGTTGGCTCCCGTAGCACCGCATAGTTTCACGGTACGCCCCTTGGTTGTCAATGACGATGTAACCATTTCACTGCAAGTATCTTGCCGAACCGGCAAGTTTATGCTCAGTTGCGACGGTCGTTCCGTTCAACTCCCTGCCGGTACAACTATTACCCTACGCAAGGCATCATTTACCATCAAGGTAGTAAAAGGCAACAATCACACCTTCTCCAAGACCCTGCGCAACAAACTCATGTGGGGCGTAGATAAGAGAGATTGATAGAAATAATAAAATGTATCAAAGGCATATCGGTGCAGACCTCTGATACATTATTATGCAACTATATTACTACTCTCACTCTTGAATAGGGTGATATAGTGTGAATAGATTTTCAACCGGCCAATAATCGTCGTTAATCACACACCGGGCGGATTGTGTGACCATCTTGATGTTCGCCGCCATCATTCACGGAATACCACTCGCTATTAAAACTAATTTGATAGTCTGAATATTCTCTATAGTATTCGTATGGAGTAGAACTCCAATACCACCCCCCTCTCCTTGGTTATAATACCTTCCATCCTCTGTACTACCGGCAGCAGGGAGGAAGATACTGTTACCATTAGGTCCGGTAATTTTATAACCGTTCACACCATTTTGAACACTCCACGTCCATGTACAATTATTCAATAGCTCCTCACACTCTGTTCGTGTAGGTATTCGCCATCGGCCACCCCATATGGCTCGAGCGGCATCGTACTGCGGATTTCCACTAATGTCGCCAAGTGTTATACAATCATCCCAAGCACATTCTTCCATGGGAATTATTTCGCCCCATTCAAAATAGTCGCCATACCCCTCGGGCGTCGTTGCACCCACATTACAGCTTGCCCACTTTACCGACAAACCAAGGTCTACATACTCGTGACCATTTAGCTTGTTTCCCTGACCAGGCTCATTACCCTTTTCACATGATACCATAACCACACTCATAGCTGCTACTACAAATGTCATAAAAATTTTTAGATGTTTCATAAGTTGTTTGTATTTTAAGGTTAATAATGTGTTTTTACTCTCACAAGCCCACACTATACCTTCATACAAAAAAAGAAAAGCGCAGACACTCGTCATACGCCTCTTGGCTCACCACAAGCCATTACATACTATATGAGCTGTCTACGCTATGCGTACACACTCAATGTATGTAAATTAAGCTCGTTCATTTCCGAGGTGGTGATTCAGAGGCGATTGAGCTATTTTCAAAATGTATCGTTATAGGGCTATGCCTAAAACATTGCAAATGTACAAAATATTTATATACCTAACATAATAAAAGAGTATTAATAAGAACACACTATTCAATTTTCTCTATTATTTCACGCAACTGCTCGGTGGCCAATGCCAGAGCGGTTGCTTTCTCGTACTCATCGGCCTGAAATGTATAATGGGCTTGGCTATAGTATGGCATACGTTGCTCGAGCATGGTTATTACCTTGTGATGCAACTCTTCGGGCGTGCTGCCCTCAACAAGCGGACGACGCACCTTGGCAATCAACAGGCGATGACAAATAACCTCTACCGAGCAAGTGAGAAATACAGCCACTCCTCGCTCGTTCATATAAGCCATATTATCAAAAAAACAGGGCGTACCACCACCTGTGGCAATGAGCACATTGTCAAACTCGCCAACTTCGTGCAACATATTACGCTCTATTATACGGAAAGCCTCTTCGCCTCGCGTAGCAAACAAGTCGCTTACACTCTGGCGGTAGCGAGCCTCTATATACTTGTCGAGGTCAATAAACTCGCGCCCCAAACGCTTGGAGGCAAAACGTCCCAACGAGGTCTTGCCGGCAGCCATGTAACCTATGAGAAATATCGGTTGTTTCATCGGTTTGTCTTTTATATTCTTCATCTCAAAGATAGTAAGAAACGAGCGAGAAATATCAAGCTCGCTTGAATATTTTTCACAGCGAGTGCACTATATCTTAGAAATTTATCTAAAGATAGTGAAAGGTGAGCGAAGAAAAACTAAGTTTACTTAAGTTTTTATTCCGAACCGCATCCTATCTTATCTAAAGATAGCGAAAGGTGAGCGAAGAAAAACCAAGTTTACTTACGCTTTTTGTTCCAAGCAACATACTGTTCTATCTAAATGCACAGCTACAGAGCATATACCATCGGCCATACAGAAAAATAAATCTAAACATTTCTTATGCGTAGTGGTTATATCAATTATATTTTATACCTTTGCAGTCGAAATAATTGTGGAAGGATTTGGCTGCTTGCAACCACACAAAAAAATTGCTAAAACTGTTCTATGTTTACGTCGTTTCGCAACGACACATTTTGTGTGATTTTCCGGCAGTATTCCATCGACTTTTATTGAAGTAACAACCCATTGTGTTGTTGCACATTAGCGTAATGGATAAAATAAAACTATATAACAATGAACTATTTATTTACATCAGAGTCGGTGTCGGAAGGACATCCCGATAAAGTAGCCGACCAACTGTCGGATGCAGTACTTGACGAATTTCTTGCACAAGACCCTTCGTCGAAAGTAGCCTGCGAAACATTGGTAACTACCGGACAGGTAGTACTTGCCGGAGAGGTAAAGTCGTCGGCTTACGTCGACCTCATGGATACTGCTCGTCGTGTTATCAATCGCATTGGCTATAACAAGAGTGCCTACAAGTTCGATGGTGACTCTTGCGGTATTTTCTCGGCCATACACGAACAGAGTGCCGACATAAATCGCGGTGTGGAGCGTGATGACCCTATGGAACAAGGAGCCGGCGACCAGGGTATGATGTTTGGTTACGCTTGCAACGAAACCGACAACTATATGCCACTCTCGCTCGAAATATCGCACATCTTATTACTTGAATTGGCCAAGATACGTCGTGAAGCCAAACAAATGACCTACTTGCGTAAGGGTCGCATCACCTCTTATTTGCGCCCCGACTCAAAGTCACAAGTAACCATCGAGTATAACGAACATAACAAACCTGTGCGCATACACACAATTGTTATCTCTACCCAACACGACGAGTTTATCTCGCCCGACGACACAACTGCCGAAGCACAAAATCGTGCCGATGAGGCGATGTTGGCAACCATACGTCGCGATGTACAAGAGGTATTGTTGCCTCGCGTTATAGCACAACTGCCCGATCGTGTACAAGCACTCTTCGACGATAAGATTATCTTGCATGTCAATCCCACCGGTAAGTTTGTGATAGGAGGTCCGCATGGCGATACAGGACTCACCGGTCGCAAGATTATTGTAGACACCTACGGTGGTAAAGGGGCTCACGGAGGTGGTGCTTTCTCGGGAAAAGACCCCTCGAAGGTAGACCGTTCAGCGGCCTACGCAGCACGTCACATAGCCAAGAACTTGGTAGCTGCCGGTGTTGCCGATGAGGTCTTGGTACAAGTATCGTATGCCATAGGTGTGGCACGTCCTGTGAGCATCTATGTCAACACCTACGGCAAGTCGCACGTATCGCACAGCGATGCCGAGATAGCCGCAATCGTCGACAAGCTGTTCGATATGCGTCCTCGCGCTATCGAAGAGCGTCTTAAGTTGCGCAATCCCATCTATGAGGAGACTGCTTCATACGGCCACATGGGTCGCACACCCCGCACGGTTACCAAGACCTTTGCATCGCGCTATCTTGCCGAGCCTATTATGCGCGAGGTAGAACTCTTTACATGGGAAAAACTCGACTATGTAGATGCCGTACGTGAGGCTTTCGGCTTATAATAGTCTATTTTGCCACAACTATATACAAGCGCGGGTGCATCTGTTGAGATGCACCCGCGTTGTTGTTATAAGTTACTACGATTACCCTACCGAGCCTTCAAGAGTTATTTGCAAGAGTTTTTGAGCCTCCACGGCAAACTCCATCGGCAACTTGTTCATTACCTCCTTGGCATATCCGTTTACGATGAGACCTACGGCATCTTCGGTGGGAATACCGCGTTGGTTACAGTAGAAAATTTGGTCTTCGTTAATCTTAGAGGTAGTAGCCTCATGCTCCATTACCGCGGTATTGTTTTTAATATCTATATAGGGGAAAGTGTGAGCACCACAATGGTCACTGAGCAAAAGGCTGTCGCATTGGGTAAAGTTACGAGCATTGTCGGCAGTAGGTGTTACACGCACCAATCCTCGATAGCTGTTCTGGCTGCTGCCGGCCGATATACCTTTCGATACGATGGTACTGCGGGTATTCTTACCTATGTGTATCATCTTGGTACCGGTATCGGCTTGCTGGTGATTGTTGGTAACGGCTACCGAGTAGAACTCACCTACCGAGTTGTCACCTGCAAGTACACAACTCGGATACTTCCAAGTGATAGCCGAGCCGGTCTCTACCTGAGTCCATGAGAGCTTAGAGTTATCGCCCTTACACAATCCGCGCTTAGTTACAAAGTTATATATACCGCCTTTGCCGTCTTTATCGCCCGGATACCAATTCTGTACAGTCGAATACTTCACTTCGGCACGCTCATGCACTCGTATTTCTACGATGGCTGCATGGAGCTGATTTTCGTCGCGCATAGGGGCTGTACAGCCTTCGAGATAGCTCACATAGCTGTCGTCATCGGCAACGATGAGCGTGCGCTCAAACTGTCCTGTGTTGGCGGCGTTGATGCGGAAGTAAGTAGACAATTCCATAGGGCAACGTACACCTTTGGGGATGTATACAAACGAGCCATCGCTGAACACCGCCGAGTTGAGTGCCGCAAAGAAGTTGTCGCGATATGAAACAACCGAGCCAAGATACTTGCGCACCAAGTCGGGATAATCTTTTACAGCCTCACTAATCGAGCAAAATATCACACCGAGCTCGGCAAGTTTCTCACGGAAAGTTGTCTTGACCGATACGCTATCCATAACAGCATCGACAGCTATACCCGACAGACGCATTTGTTCTTCGAGCGAGATACCAAGCTTGTCAAACGTCTTGAGCAACTCGGGGTCTACCTCGTCAAGCGAATTGGGACCTTTTCGCGTTTTGGGCTCGGCATAGTAGCTGATAGCCTGATAATCAATCTCAGGTATATCCAGGTGTGCCCACGTAGGCATTTTCAATGTTTGCCAATGGCGAAAAGCCTGTAAACGAAATTCGAGCAACCATTCCGGCTCACCTTTGCGTTCCGAGATATGGCGCACAACATCTTCGTTAAGACCGCGCTCGATAATGTCGGTCTCTATATCTGTTACAAAGCCATATTCATACTCCTTCGTCGTAACCTCGTCGAGTATCGAATCCTTGCGAGGTTCTTCGCCGGCATTTATTATTTTGTCATTATTTTCCATCTTCATCTTTACTTTGTTTTGTCAACAATCAAGGTGTCGGGGCTGTTTTGTCGCTCCATACCAAATGGAGTATTTGGGGCGCAAAATTTTTCAACGTTTCATAGCAAACAGCCTGCGTGAGAGCGGGTGATCTCCACACTTTGGCATCCTTTGTTACAAGCATAGCCAGATTGAGCGCGACACTGACAAATAATATTGTCTTGAATGCACCAAAAAGTCCTCCGGCAATAGAGTCTATCCACCCCAATCGCACCAATTGGGTAAGAGACTTGATGCAAGCGGCTACAATGCGAATGGCTAAGTATATAACGAGGAACACTCCAATGTATGCCAAGAATTGACATAAAATCTGCGACCACTCGGTGCTATTGAGAAGCAAAGTTGCAACCTCACCACCCCACAAGTTGGCTCCTACTACACCCAATATCAGAGCTGTCAGGTCGCCTATCTGGCGTACCAAACCTCGTATCATGCCCCATATTGTCATGAGTACTACAAGCCCCAACATGATGATGTCTACTATTTGCATTAATTCATTCTATTATGTGTGATTGCAAAAATACACTTTTATTTCCAATAAAGTACTATCTTATGTACGATTTTGAGAGAGATGTTGATTGCGACAGGATTATTTTTTTACATTTCATGTACAGAATTTTTCTTATGACTCCTCATCGAAGATTTGGTCAAAACGGCAACGCAGCTCTTCACTGTCGGCAATGATGGCTCGCAGCTCTTCGAGCCGTTTTTGATTGTCGCTCTCGGGCAACCATAGGCGCATATATCCACCCTCGGCATATTTCTCTTGCAAGTGGTGACAGAAACGCTCATAGTGCAGTTCACGATTGGTCGTATCGAGATGTTTCAACCCATATTGCACTGTGCGACGCAAGGTTGTGTCGGGGTCTATGAGGCGGTCGGCCTCAGCAACAATACAGCCATAGATAGAGCGAGGCGCATCGTTGTTTGATGCACGATGATCTTCTACGGCCTCTTTTATGACAATAATCTGCTCGGGGGTAAACCATCGTTGCAACATTGCATCGCCGGCTACAATTTGCCCCGATACAATGTGATGTCGCTCACGGCCTTTGTACAAACCCAGGTCATGATAAGCTGCTATAGCATAGGCCATATCGGTATCGACTCCATATTGCGATGCAAGTGCAAGACTACGTTCTATGACAAGAGATACATGGTCGAGATTATGAGCCTTGTCAAATGCCTTGTATTGCGGTATAATATGATTTTCGACATATTCCTGCAATGTCATAGTCTATCGTAATTTGTTAGATTCGAAGTGATGACGTATGATAAAAAAGAAAATCAAGAAGCCGACAGTGGCAACCCCCAAACCGGTGCGGAAGGCATTGGCATAAGTAGTAAGCTCGGCAATGTGTCCACCAATGAATACACCCAGGCCTATACCCAAGTCCCATGCCGTGAAGTAAGTCGAGTTGGCTGTACCGCGACGATTGTTGGGGGCAAGATTGATAAACATGGCTTGCAGGGCCGAGCACATCGTGCCAAAGCCAAATCCCAACACGAATGCAGCCGAGTAGAAACCGACGGGCTGGCGGAATATGACAAAGATACCAAATCCTAACAGTATGACAGCCATACCCAGTATAATGCTTTGTGCAACCAATCCGCGATTGAGCATCAAACCTACACGCAGGCGTGACATGACAAGACCGCATGCCATGATGACAAAGAACAAGCCTGTGCCATCGGTTATACCCACCTCTGTACGCCCATATATGGCCAAGTAGGTCGACAATATACCATAGGCAAAAGAGAAAAAGATGACGGGGAGCATCTCGGGCAACCCCTTGACAAGTATAAAGCGGTCATGCGAAATAGCCTGTGACGGTTGCTCTATTGTTTTGGCAGGTGCCTTTATCATCGATACGCAACACAATCCCAAGAATGATGTAACAATCGATATCATAAATATAGGCGTGAAGGCGTGCAGCGTCTCGTAGAAATAAAGCGAAATAGAGGGCCCGAATGCCATCGCAAGATTGTTGCTAACACCATAATAACCAATACCTTCTCCTCGACGTTGCGCCGGCATAATGTCAATGGCCATTGTGCTATTTGATACTGTTACCAATCCAAAGGCCGCTCCATGCATAGCGCGAATGAGGGTAAACAAAAGGAGTGTTCCGGCCAGCAGGTAGCCACAGAAAAAGAGCATAAAAATGGTATAACATATAAGCAACAATCTCTTGCGAGGAAAAGTATCGACCATATAGCCACTCACCGGCCTTATAAGCAATGCCATGACAGTATAAGAGGCAAGCACCATACCCGTAAGACTTCTATCGGCACCAAAGGTTTCCCCCACATACATAGGCAGAATGGGCAACAAGAGGTAGAACGAGAAAAACAACAAAAAGTTGCCTGTCGCTACGGCACAAAAACTCGGTGTCCACAATCGCGGACGAGAAGTGATGGTATTCTGCGCATCCATATTACTCTACCTCCTCTCCCAAAAGAGTAGCAGACGAGGCATCGTAGACCTTCACTTTTACAAAGTCTCCTACATGATGATTGCCACGAGGGAATACCACCACCTTATTTTGTTGTGTACGACCAAAGAGCTGCTCACGAGATCGTTTGGAGAGACCCTCAACCAATACTTCAAAGGTCTTGCCTATGTCACGACGGTTGCTCTCGAGCGACAGCTCATTTTGCAGGTCAATCATGCGTTGCAAGCGAGCTATCTTGGTATTCTCGTCGATGTCATCGGGCAGGTGTTTCGAAGCAAAAGTGCCGGGTCGCTCGGAGTACTTAAACAAGAATGACGAGTCGTATCCCACCTCACGCATGAGACTAAGAGTATCTTCAAACTCCTCCTCACTCTCCGAATGGAAGCCACAGAAAAGGTCGCTCGATATACCACAGTCGGGTATAATGCGACGAATGGCAGCAACACGGTCGAGATACCACTCGCGAGTATATTTGCGATTCATCAATTGCAGGATGCGGTTGTTGCCCGATTGTACGGGAAGGTGTATGTGATGACACAACGAGGGGTGCGAGGCAATAGCCTCCAATATCTCGTCGCTCATATCCTTGGGGTGCGAGGTCGTAAAGCGCACACGCATATCATCTCCGGCGGCATCGGCCACCATACGCAACAATGCAGGAAAATCTATATGTGTGCCATCTTCAGCCACATAATTATATGAGTTGACATTCTGTCCCAACAAGATAGCCTCTTTAAAGCCCCTTGCTTTCAAATCGGCCAATTCGCGCAAAATACTCTCCGGCTCACGACTGCGCTCGCGACCTCGAGTATAGGGTACAATACAGTAAGAACAGAAATTATTGCAACCACGCATGATAGAGATATATCCCGACACACGACTACTACCCATGCGGGCAGGAACAATATCGCGGTAAGTCTCGGTAGTAGAGAGCTCAACATTAACAGCAGGCTGGCCTTGCTCTACTGCCGAAATAAGAGCCGGCAGGTCGAGGTAAGCATCGGGACCCGCCACAAGGTCTACACCATGATTGGTTACCAACTCCTCACGAACACGCTCGGCCATACAACCCAACACCCCCACAATGAGATGCGGTTTTTTGCGCTTGAGTGAGCGGAAAAACGCCAGTCGCGATACAATTTTCTGCTCGGCATTATCGCGTATCGAGCAGGTATTGACAAACACGGCATCTGCTTCTTCTATCGTTTCGCACAAATGATATCCATGCATCTCCATGATCGATGCAACAACTTCACTATCGGCAACATTCATTTGGCAACCGTATGTCTCTATGAAAAGCCTTCTTGTACTCATATATTTTGTCGTTTTTTTCTTTTTTATAAGGATTTTATTATTACTCCGGTATATTCACACACCATACACGCAAATTCAAATTTACGCTTTTATACAAAAAACAATTCATGATTGTTGTATAATTCAAAGTTTTTCTTTTATTTTGCGCTAACAATGTATAAATTTTTCATAGTTAAGGTTTAGGTTGATTTTATGAAGGGTAGTTGCAAAACTGCCCTTTATTACTTTTTAAACCTCATAGTACTTGTTTTTCTCTCAATAAACTTGTATATTTGAGCGCAAAATTACGAAATAAAGATGGATTATTTAGACTTTCTATTCTACATTGTTTTGGGAGTCATCGGTATTTTTAGCAGTATTAACACCTCAAAAGCTAAAAAACAAGCCACAGGCAATCGCAAAGTGCAGTCTCCGGCGAGTCAAGAAGCAAAGCCTGCACCTGCCGAGGATATGGCCGAGGATGATACTATGCCAGAGATAGAATCTACTATCCCTGAGGTATCGGTATCGCTCGATGACATTTTCAAAGCCTTGAGAGAAAGACGACCTCTTGAAATAGGACGAAAAAAGACACCCACTGTACAGCCCCAACCCGTAATAACAGAACCTAAGACAACACCTACTATAGAAAAGGGCATCAGCGTAACACGAAACAAAGACCTGACAAAAGACGAAATATCCGATAGAGGAGTATATGAAGAGGATAATGAAGTGCTACTCGATATGGAAAATATCGATTGGCGACAGGCCGTTATCACAAGCGAAATATTGAACAAAAAATACTAAAACAAAACTATAATCATAATCTATTTATAAAGCACTATGGCATACAGAATTCTTACCCCAGAAGAAGCCGCCTCGTATATCAATCATGATGATAACGTAGGCTTTGGTGGTTTTACAGCTGCCGGAACTCCTAAAGCTACAACCATCGCCTTGGCAAAGAGAGCCAAAGCAGAACATGACGCCGGTCGTCCCTTCAAAATCGGACTGATTACCGGTGCTTCTACCAACGACTATATTGATGGCGAGTTGAGTCGTGTGAATGCGATTAAAATTCGCACACCTTATCAATCACACCCCGATTCGCGCAATCTCATCAATAGTGGCGAAATGCCATATTACGACTTGCACCTCTCGCATCTTTCTCAACAACTCCGCTACGGATACTTGGGTAAATTGCATGTAGGTATCATTGAGGCTGCCGATGTATCGGAAGATGGTGAAATCCTATTGGGTGCCGGTGTGGGTATGGCTCCCACCGTATGTGAACTTTGCGACAAGCTCATCATCGAGCGCAACCACCATGAGAGCGACAGAATGCGTGGTATGCACGATATATACACACCGCTCGATCCCCCTTATCGTCGCGAAATTCCTATATACAAGCCCAGCGATCGCCTCGGTTCGCCCGTTATCAATGTCGACCCCAAAAAGATTATCGGTATCGTAGAGACCGACTTGACCGATGGTGTTAAGCCTTTCTCTCCCGTCGATGCCATTACTTCTAAGATTGGTGAGAATGTATGTAACTTCCTCGCCGGACAGCTCAAGTGTGGTCTTCTTCCCAAAGAATTTCTCCCGGTACAATCGGGTGTAGGTAACATTGCCAACGCTGTATTGGGTCAAATGGGTCTTAACCCCGATATACCTCAATTCCAAATGTACACAGAGGTTGTACAAGACTCGGCCATGGAGTTGATGTTCCAAGGCAAATGTACATTTGCCAGCACATGTGGTATGACAGTGAGCGACGATATGTTGGCTCGCATCATGGATAACATCTACTACTTCAAGGATCGTGTTATCTTGCGTCCGAGCGAAATCACCAACCACCCCGAGATTGTGCGCCGTCTGGGTCTTATCACCATGAATACAGCCCTCGAAGCCGACATCTTCGGTAACGTAAACTCTACTCACGTAACCGGTACTAAGATGATGAACGGCTTGGGTGGATCGGCCGACTTTACTCGCAATGCTTACCTCTCAATCTTCGCTTGTCCTTCAGTAGCTAAGGGTGGTAAGATTAGCTCTATCGTTCCTATGGTATCGCACCAAGACCACAGCGAGCACTCTGTAATGGTAATTGCTACCGAGCATGGTGTTGCCGACCTCCGCGCCAAGTCGCCTCGTCAACGTGCCGAAGCCATTATCGAGAATTGTGCTCACCCCATGTATCGCGAGCTCCTTTGGGATTACCTCAAGATGGCAAGAGGTGGTCACACACCGCACAGCCTCAAGGCTGCATTTGCATTCCACACCGAGTTCCTCGAATCGGGCGATATGACCAAGACCGACTTCTCGCAATACAGATAATAAGTATAAGCGATATACCAAGAGAGCCACATTCCGTAAGGGAGTGTGGCTCTTTTCCTGTATATAAGGAGTATTCTTATGCCTGCTTCTTATATGTTAGTGCAGCAAGGGTATTGAAACAAAGGGCAAAAATACCGAGTGCGACAAAGTTGGGCCATAGCTCGGTAATGGTAGTACCCTTCAAGTATACCGATCGCAATATCTCTATGTAGTATCTTGGTGGCAGAATTACTGTAAACCTCTGAGCCCATTCGGGCATAGAATCTACGGGGGTAAGTAGCCCGCTCATTAACATAAAAATCATAATAAAGAAGAACATTACAAACATTGTCTGTTGCATTGTCTCCGAAAAGTTGGCGATAGTCAGGCTGAACCCCGATATCGTGAGGATAAAAAGGGCAGCACCAAGGTAAATGGCTCCAACAGAGCCTACAGGACTGAGACCATAGACCAGACGTGCCACAAGCATGGCAATTGTCAGGACAAATAGTCCAATAATCCAGTATGGCACAAGTTTCGAGAGGGTGAATGTGAGTCGCGAAACAGGTGTTACATTAATCTGCTCAATCGAACCACACTCTTTTTCACCTACTATACTAAGTGCAGGCAAGAATCCACATATAAGGATAAAGAGTATAATCATCAGAGCCGGTATCATGTAATGGCGATAATTGAGTGTCGGGTTATAACGGTTTTCGATAGTGACCAATTCCGACAATTTTGTGGGGCTCTTTTCTCCACGCAGTTCTACAAGTGTCCGAGCGATGGTCTGCACAATATATTGCATACCTATGCCACCTTTTGTAGCATTTACGGCATTAGCTGTAATACTGATTTGTTCGGGAGTAGACACCATTAAGTCACGCTCGAAATGGTCCGGGATTTGCACAATAACATCTACCAACCCCTGCTCCAAGGCATCCATTGCGAGGGGATATTCGGTCGTGGTGTGTGTGAGTCTGAGGTATTCCGAGGCTTCGATATGCGATGCAATACGTTGTGAAGTGGTTGAGCGGTCGAGGTCAACAACGGCAACATTGACATTGCGTACATCCATTGTCATGATAAGTGGCATAATCAGCATTATCAATATGGGGAAGGCAATGATGAGCCGAGGGAGAAACGAGTTGCGTCGAATCTGCAAGAACTCCTTTTGTAACAGTACTATAAATGTACGCATAGTCTTATTCCAATTTGTCGTTAAACTTTTTGAGTGACACGCCGAGTAGTGCGATGGTCATACCAAGCAAAATAGCACAGTTTTTCCACACGGCTACAATTGGTAATCCCTGAATCATCATCTTACGCACAGCATCGATATACCAACGTGCCGGTACGATATTCGATATCACTTGGAAGAACTTGGGTAGGTTCTCTATAGGGAATAGCATGCCCGATAGCATAAGTATAGGCATCATCATGACTACTGCCGATATAAGCAGGGCTACTACTTGTGTCTGTGCAATGGTCGATACGAGCAATCCGAGTGAAAGCGACAAGATTAAGTAGAGCAATGATATTGTAAAAATACCCCCAACACCGCCCGACATAGGCACCTCGAGCAGATAACGTGCAAGGAGCAGTATTGTTACAAGTACCACACATGAGATGGCAAAATATGGTATCATCTTGGCAAAAATAATCTTCACGGGACGTACAGGCGATACGAGTAGAACCTCCATAGTACCCACCTCCTTTTCGCGTACTATTGACACCGATGTCATCATTGCGCATACAAGAATAAAGATAAGTCCCATAATACCCGGCACAAAGTTATAGGCCGAACGCATCTGCGGATTGAATAACATGCGAGTCTCGAACATCGCTTGTTGTGAGGCTGCACCAAGTAATATACTTTGCAGATACGCCGTAGATGAGCCGGCGGTATTGACATTCGAGGCGTCGACAATAAGTTGGATAACAGGCTTTGTTGGAACTCCTGTTGCTGCTTGAGTAACGCCTCTTTCGTAATCCGATGCAAAGACTACAACCGCACTCGCTTTGCCCGAACGAAGGTAGGGGTCAATATCGTCGGGCGTAATATAGCCCTTGAAAGTAAAGTATTCGTTCTGTGATAGTCGCTCAACAGCGTCACGTATACCGTCGGTGCGATTGGGTGCAACGACAGCCACATTGACATTGTTTACCTCGGTTGATATGGCAAACCCAAATAGCACCATAAGCACTACCGGGATAAGCATCACAATAAGCATTGTGCGTGTATCGCGGAGTATATGCAACGACTCTTTTTTGACGAATGATGCAAAGTTCTGTTTCATCCCGGTTATTCTCCTCTCTGTGCGCCACGAGCCAGTATGCGAAATACTTCGTCCATAGACTCTGCGGCAAATTGTTGTTTAAGGCGGGTAGGGGTGTCAAGTGCTTGTACCTTACCATCTACCATTATCGATACTCTTGTGCAATATTCCGCCTCGTCCATATAGTGGGTGGTTACAAATATTGTTGTGCCACTTTCGGCAGCTTCGTATATCATCTCCCAAAATTGACGACGCGTAATGGGGTCGACACCTCCTGTAGGTTCGTCCAGAAAAACTACTTCAGGGCGATGTATCGTAGCGATGGCAAATGATAGTTTTTGTTTCCAACCTAATGGCAACGAGCCTACCAATGTATTGCGTTCCGATGAAAAATTCAGGCGTTTGAGCAGTTCGGTTGCTCGTTGCTCGGTTTGGCTCTTGTTCAGTCCGTAAATACCCGCAAACAGGCGCATATTTTCCCATACGGTCAGGTCGTTATAGAGCGAAAAACGCTGACTCATGTATCCGATGTGACGTTTTATCTGCTCTCCCTCGTGCATTATATCGTAGCCGGCTACCGAGCCTTTGCCCGATGTGGGATAACTCAGTCCGCACAGCATGCGCATAGCGGTCGTTTTACCCGCTCCGTTTGCTCCCAAGAAGCCAAATATTTCGCCTCGATAAACATCGAAAGAGATACGATCGACAGCCGTAAAGTTGCCGAAACGCTTGCTCAGTTCGCGTACCGATATAACTATATCGTTCATCGTTTCATCAGTTTTATAAACATATCCTCAATTGTAGGTGCAGTGCGTATAATCTGCAACCCCTCTATGTCGCCAAGTTGAGCCACGAATTTTGCCTCGTCAAACTCTTCACGCACAACCAAATGGTGCTTTTCACCAAAGGGATAGCAATCCTCAACGCCTTCGGCTGTGCGGGCCTTTTCGAGTAGAGCAAACATATTCTTGGCACTGATACCATAGAGACGTTTATCAAATCCGCGCACAATACCCTCGGGAGTATCGATTTTCAGGATACGTCCTTCGTTGCAGAGAGCAATGCGGTCGCAACGCAATGCTTCATCCATGTATGGAGTAGAGACGAGAATGGTTATGCCACACTCTTTCAACTCCGACAACATGTCCCATAACTCACTGCGCGATACCGCATCGACACCCGTTGTCGGCTCATCAAGAAACAGTACATTGGGGCGATGAATAAGTGCACAAGAGAGTGCAAGTTTCTGCTTCATACCACCCGATAACTTCCCGGCGCGGCGTGTGCGGAATGGCTCTATTTGCTTGTATATAGGTGCAATAAGTTCGTATGAATCCTCAATGGTTACACCAAATAGGGCGGCAAAGAACTGTAAATTCTCCTCTACCGAAAGGTCGGGGTAGAGCGAGAAGCGTCCGGGCATATAACCCACACGCGAGCGTATAGCAAGATAATCTTTTGCTGTATCGCAGCCATCCACCTCTGCACTACCCGAATCGGGGTTAAGAAGGGTTGTCAGTAGACGAAACAGCGTGGTCTTGCCCGCTCCATCCGGTCCGATAAGGCCAAACAACTCTCCTCGCTCTACCGAGAACGATACGCAGTCGAGGGCCTGTACCTTACCGTAGCTCTTCGATAGATTATGTACTTCAATAGCACCCATGTTACAACACTACTTCACCGGATAAGCCAATCTTTAATCGGCCATCATTCTTTACTGCAATCTTTACGGCATATACCAGATTGGCACGCGAGTCCTTTGTTTGGATGGTCTTGGGAGTAAACTCACTCTCTGACGAGATCCATGCAATACGGCCCTCATAGTCATATCGCTCTTCACCACCAAAATCGGCAATAACCTTAACTGTATCCCCCAACTTAATATGGGCAAGTTGGTCGGAAGTGAAGTATGCTCGGAGGTAGATGTT
Source organism: Bacteroidaceae bacterium (assembly GCA_017522135.1). Taxonomy (GTDB): domain Bacteria; phylum Bacteroidota; class Bacteroidia; order Bacteroidales; family Barnesiellaceae_A; genus Barnesiella_A. Next base: position 2,694 of record JAFXAB010000004.1, on the reverse strand, counting down.
GTCGAGGTCGGCAATCTTTATCAGAGGTTTGCCCATGCTTGCAAGTTCTCCGGCTTGGGCATATTTCACCAGCACTGTACCATCTACGGGAGAGGTGATACGACACTTTGATATACGGTCGTCGAGTGCGGCAATTTGTGCCTCCATCGCCGTTGAGTTGTTGTTGATAGTTGTAGTGTTTTTGTCGAGTGTCGATAGTGTAGCTTCGAGTTGACTTTCCAACACCTTGGCATGAGCATTGATGTCGTCATACTGCTTTTGTGTTGCAGCTCCATCACGAAGCATATTTTCAACACGTTTCAATTCGCTCTTTTGCTTGGCAATCTGTTCGCGTAACGAAGCCACTTGCTTTTTTATGTCGGGTCGCGAACCAAGGAGTGCCGATTGTTGGGCAGTGAGCTGTTTACGTTGCAGATAGAGTTGCAGGCTGTCAATAGTGCCTATTGTCTTATTTGCCTCGATTGTCATACCCTCTTCGATGTCAAAATTGAGAATTTTTCCGTTTGCTTCAGCCGATACGACTACCTCGGTAGCCTCAAATGTACCTTGTGCATCGAACTCAGTTTTTGTGCCACATGATACAGCGAGTATCGTAGCGCAGATATATACCATTCGTTTCATATCTTATTGATTTAGCGTTGTTTTTAGTCTGTATGTAGCTTGTAAAAGTTCTATTTCGTGGGTGCTGCGAGCAAGCATGGCATTGGTCTCGTCGGTAATTTTACGCAACAGGTCGGTTGCATCAATCACTCCGTTTTCCAGTTGCGACTCGGCTGCCACACGTACCCTGCGACGCAATTCGACAATGCGTACATCGTCTTCGACAGCCTTCTGCAGTCGGGCTATTTCGCCATCGTCTTGTGTTGTCTGCATCTGGGTATTAAAGAGAAATACATCGCGTTGCACGGCAATCTGTTGCTTGGCAATGTTGAGTTTTTCGAGATTGTTTTTCTGCGTATAAAAGGCGCTAATGTTCCATGCCATGCGCACACCTACGATAGCATTTAACGACCAATCTGACGATACCATACTCTTAAACATGTCCATGCCCGGATAGCCATAATACCCCTGAGCAAAAGCTGTGAAGCGGGGCATGACAGAGGCGTTTATAGCCTTGCGTTGTGCTTCCAGCTTGTTCTCTTGTGCCTCGAACAATGTTAACTCCGGCCGTGCTGAAATGCGTGAAGTTACCTCCGGCATCGTGGGTCGCTCCAACACTTCCGATGTAAGTTGCTGTCCGATAAATACCTCCAATATATGGCGATAGCTTGTACGCGACGACTCAACTTGTCCGAGAGTTTGACGTGCCGATAGGAGTTCTGCCTCAATAGCATCGACGTCGGCTTGCATTGCAATGCCATTATTATAATATGTACGCATGCGTGCGAGATTACTCTCTAATACTTCTATGAAAGCTTGGGTTTGTGCATGGCGTTCATCAAGAAGTAAGATACCAAAGTATATATTGTCTACTCGTGCTTGTAGGTCGTATAACGAGACATCCACGCGACTACGTTGTTCTGAGGCTTCAGCCTCGGCAATGGCACGATTGGCTTTTGACACACCTCCATCCCAAATGTTTTGAGTCACGTCGATGGCTACTTTATATTGGTCTTTGCGTATACCTACCATTTCAAGACCGTTGGCTTGCAATATCGAGCTGAGTACTTCGGGGTAGGTGGGAGTTGCCGATTGATAGGTAGCCTGCCCCGAGAGCATCACTTGAGGTATCCACGCTCGCGATGCATTTGAAAGGTTGTACTGCTCGGTCTGTGAAATAAGGTCGTATTGCCTTATCTCGGGGTAGTGCTCTTGCGCAAGACGACGACATTCGTCCAGCGATTGCGCACCTGTACCTGTTACACACACAGCGACGAGCAGTGTAAGTAAAGTCTGTTTCATAACTTATTGCTTTTTGATTCGTTTCATAATGGTTTCAATGTTTTCAGCCTTACGTGCTGCCAAGAATTTGTCGCGGTCGGCCATCAACTCGCCCATCAGAGGTTCCATAAACGGATATGCGAGGAAGGTAAAGATGTTCATCGACATGATGCTGATGAGTATCATCTTTACGTCGACCCTTTCCATTTCACCACGCTCGGCGGCTCGATTTACTTCGAATTGTAAATCATGAAAAATCGTCTCAATAATCAAGGATATGCGCTTATATAATACCTCGTAGTGTTCGGGTCGGGTAACGATTTCGTTAATTATAAAGCGAGGTAAGAGGGGATTTTCGGCAATAAAGTCAAAATGGGCAGAGATACCACCCTTGATACGCTCAATAATCGGTAGCGATGGGTCGCCCATAATTGCGAACATTGAGTGCGACATCGTGGCAAACTTCTCATCAACGATGCGTTCGAATAGTTGCTCTTTGGTGCGGAAGTAGTAGTGCAACATGGCATGGGTAACACCTGCGGCTTTTGCTATCGAGGTAGTACGTGCCCCATCGTAGCCCTTTGTCAAAAACTCCTGCTCAGCAGCGATAAGTATTTGATATTCTTTGTTTTGCTTTTCTTTATTATCCATTGTTTTAGTATTAAACAATGTTGTTTAATAATTTTGTTAATGCAAAAGTATGAAAAAAATTTTATTATGCAAATAAAACCTACAATTTTTATCCATTCACAAAAAAAATAATCCGTTGTAGTTCCTAACCACAACGGACTATTATAGGTATAGAAATAATCT
>JAFXAB010000040.1 GCA_017522135.1 Bacteroidaceae bacterium | reverse complement strand
TTTTCCATGTTATCATATTTTGGTTTATAAGATAACAACGAAATATCTATGAGTGTTTTTTTAGAATTTCAGATAGAACTCTTTTGTCAGGTTCTTGTATTCGTCTGAGTATTGTCCGGAAGCCGAGTAAATGGTGAGTATCTCTTCGTGGCAAGGAGCATAGTGGTTGCGTCGCCATTCGCAAAGGGCTCGTTTAGGGGCTTTGCGGGATGTGGTACGCACCATTGTCAGGCGCGATGCTCCCCATCCATATAGCATGGCAATGTCATTTACGTGTTCATACAAGTCGGCCGGTATGACAAGCGATATATTGCCATTGGGTGTAATTATGTCGCGAGTTTTTTGGAAGATAGTATCGTAACTTAGAGAAGTGGTATGACGTGCCGTTGTACGTGCACTGTCGGGCGACAGAAGCGACTGCTCAAAGTATGGTGGGTTGGATATAATAGAGTCGAAACGAGACTTGAACGTGTGTGCAATTTGTGTAAAGTCTCCACAAATTACCTCTATCCTCTCATGCCATGGGCTCTGTGCTATATTTTCTTGAGATTGTCGAGCTGCAGCAATATCTATCTCAATGGCTTTTATCGATGCATATCGGGCGCGCTGTGCAACCATGAGCGATAGGATGCCTGTTCCGCATCCTATATCCAATAGGTATCCCTGTTGGGGGATATGTGCCCATGCCCCCAATAGAACACTGTCTGTGCCCACTTTCATGGCACACAATTCTTGATGTAACTCAAATTGCTTGAAACGAAATGTGCTATAGGACATTGTTTGTAGTGTATGAATGTTTTGCCGATGCAAAGTAAGTAAAAATATGTGTTATGTGGCATAATCCGGTGGCCGAATATATTTTGGCACACTACTTGTAGAATGTATGTATGCGCCTTGACAGAGGTGTGTCAACGTCAAATGTGTCAGTTTTCTGCCATATTGACAACTTTATTATTATGTGACACATTAAAGAGAATTATTTATATGTATAACGATAACGACGAAAAAACTCCTATTATGCCTATTTTCGCCGAGATAAGTGGATCGCTCGAAGAAGATGTTGTAGAGCTCAAAACCGAAGATTTGCCTATACTCACCCTACGCAATATGGTGTTGTTTCCCCATGTGGCAATGCCTGTGCTCATAGGTCGCAAAAAGACCCTCAGACTTATTAAAGAGGCACAACGTAAGCGCATGCCTATTGGTGTGGCTTGTCAGATTGATGCCGATGTCGAAGACCCTACTGTTCGCGACCTCTATCCTATAGGTGTGGTAGCCGAGGTGCTTAAGGTACTGGAAATGCCCGATGACACGACGACTGTCATTTTGCAAGGAAAGCGTCGCATGAGATTGGGTGAACAGACTGCCGACGAGCCTTATATGCGAGCTCAGTACACTCTTATCGACGATGTATATCCCAAGGCAGGTGATAAAGAGTATGAGGCTCTAATGCTGTCTATCAAAGAGTTGATGATAAAAATGCTCCGCTCGGTAGGCGATACCGGTAAGGAGATGGCTTTTGCTGTCAACAATATTGATAATGCTACATACCTTACCAATTTTGTCAGTTGCAACTCTCCATTAGAGGCTACCGACAAGCAATCGCTACTCGACAAAGATAGTCTTAAGGAACGAGCCTTTGCATTGTACGATATATTGAGTCGTGAGGTACAACTGATAGAAATAAAAGCCGATATACAATCAAAGACCCGAGAGGGTATCAACCAACAACAACGTGAACATTTCTTGCAACAACAAATACGCACCATACAAGAGGAGTTGGGTGGTGACGGCATTGAGCAAGAGGTGCAAGAGTTGCGCAACCGAGGTGCCGAGAAGAATTGGAGCGAAGATGTTGCAAAAACCTTTGAAAAAGAGGTGCGTAAGTTGGAGCGATTGCATCCACAGACACCCGATTATTCGGTACAGTATAGCTATCTCGATAATTTGTTAAATTTGCCTTGGAACGAATATAGTGAAGATTATATCAACCTCAAGGAAGCTCGTGCTATTCTCGATGAGGACCATTATGGACTTGACAAAGTGAAGGAGCGCATCATTGAGCATCTGGCGGTTGTAAAACTTACCGACCTCTCGCATGCTCCTATTTTGTGCCTTTATGGCCCTCCCGGTGTGGGAAAAACTTCATTGGGAAAGAGTATTGCCCGTGCCATACACCGCGAGTATGTGCGCATATCGTTGGGCGGACTTCACGATGAGGCCGAGATACGAGGTCACCGTCGCACCTACATAGGTGCTATGCCCGGTCGCATTATGCAAGCCATTACAAAGGCCAAGAAGAGCAATCCGGTCTTTGTCCTCGATGAGATTGATAAAATAGGTGCCGACTTCAAGGGCGACCCTGCCTCGGCATTGCTTGAAGTGCTCGACCCCGAGCAAAACTCGGCTTTCCACGACAACTATGTCGATATTGACTACGACTTGTCAAACGTGTTTTTTATTGCTACAGCCAATGACTTGAGCACCATTTCGCGTCCGTTGCTCGACCGCATGGAGTTGATAGATATAAGTGGATATATTCTCGAAGAGAAGATTGAGATAGCTCGTCGACACCTCATACCCAAGCAAATGAAGTTGCACGGACTTACCAAAGAAGATGTTGAGCTGCCCAAGAAGACAATCTCGACCATTATCGACAAGTATACTCGCGAATCGGGTGTGCGCTTGCTCGATAAGATGATAGCCAAGGTCATGCGCAAGATTGCTGTTAAAAAGGCCGAAGAGGTAGAGTATGGCAAGAGTGTTTCGCTCGAAGACGTACGCGAGTATCTGGGTGTTCCCACCAATATTGCCGACCAATACGAGGGTAATGAATATGCTGGTGTTGTAACAGGATTGGCATGGACTGCCGTGGGTGGTGAAATACTTTTTGTAGAGTCGAGCTTGAGTAAGGGTAAGGGCGAGAAACTCACCATTACCGGCAACTTGGGCGATGTGATGAAAGAGTCGGCCGTGATTGCCATGCAGTATATCAAAGCTCATGCCGACGTATTGGGTATACCCGAAGAGGTGTTTGAAAAGTGGAATGTACACATTCACGTGCCCGAGGGTGCTATACCCAAGGACGGACCTTCGGCCGGTATCACCATGGCCACATCATTGGCATCGGCCTTTACACAACGCAAGGTGCGTGCCCGTGTTGCCATGACGGGCGAGATTACTCTTCGTGGCAAAGTGTTGCCCGTAGGTGGTATCAAAGAGAAGATTTTGGCCGCCAAACGCTCGGGTATGAAAGAGATTATTCTTTCGGAAGACAACCGCAAGGATATTGAGGAGATAAATGAAATATACCTCAAAGGCCTCACCTTCCACTATGTAAAGACTATCAAAGATGTGTGGGATATAGCTCTTACCAATCAAAAAGTTGCGCATCCCTTGAAGTTGAATTGATAAGGCTCATAGGTTCTGCCACAATTGCGACAGAACCTATGCTATATAAAAAACAGAAATAAAAACTCTTTTAATACATAATATCATGGAAAAGAAAAACATAGTAGTTCTTGATGGTTATACACTCAATCCCGGTGATCTTTCTTGGGATGCTCTCAAAACTCTTGGAAACTGTACTATATACGACCGTACCGCTGCTACCGATGTAGTGGAGCGTTGTAAAGATGCCGACATTGTACTCACAAATAAAGTGGTAATTCGTGATGCCGAGATGGCTCAATTGCCTCGTCTGCGTTATATAGGAGTATTGGCTACAGGCTACAATGTGGTAGATACAGCTGCTGCAGCAACTCGTGGTATTGTTGTGACTAACATCCCTGCATATAGTACCGACTCGGTGGCACAGATGGTTTTTGCTCATCTGCTCAATATTGTCAATGCAGTAGAGTTGCACACCGAAAGTGTGCGTCGTGGCGAGTGGTGCAACTGTGCCGATTTCAGTTACATGCTTTCTCCACAAAATGAACTTACAGGTAAGACCTTGGGTATTATCGGACTTGGCAACATAGGCCGGCGTGTGGCAAAGATTGCCGATGCCTTTGGTATGCGTGTTATAGCCAAGACTTCAAAGCGAGCCGAGGAGTTGCCCGAATATATTACACCGGTCTCATTCGACCAATTTCTTGCCGAGAGCGATGTGGTGACATTGCACTGTCCGCTCACTCCCGATACTCAACATATTATCAATGCCGACACTATTGCTCGTATGAAGCAGGGTGCTATCCTTATCAATACCGGACGTGGCCCGCTCATTGACGAGAAGGCTGTTGCCGAGGCATTGAATAGTGGCCAGTTGCGTGCTGCCGGTTTTGATGTGCTGGCTGTTGAACCTGCTATGACCGACAATCCATTGCTGACTGCCCGCAATGCCTTCTTTACCCCTCATATCGCATGGGCTACCTACGAAGCGCGTGTGCGACTGATGAACATCATGTTGCAAAATATAGAGGCTTTCTTGGCCGGTAATGTTATCAATAAAGTAAATTAATAGACGGGAAATATATAAGATTATGAATTGGAGGGTTTGGTTAGGCGTTATTTGTGCCACCATATTGTGTGTATCGTGCAATAACAAGCAGGCCGCGGCTACTGCAACAGAGAATAGCAAGCCTGCTGTGTATATGACTACCGATATTTCGCCCGAAGGTTTGGTGCGAGTGTATGAGGCTGTAGGTCGCGAAGCTACAGGTCGTGTAGCTGTAAAGATAAGTACCGGTGAGCCGGGCGGTAAAAATTTCTTGCAACCTGCCTTGATAAAGAATCTTGTTCAGAAGGTTGACGGAACAATTGTTGAGTGTAATACTGCCTATAAAGGTCGTCGTAACACTACCGAGGCTCACTTGGAAGCTGCTCGTGAGCACGGATTTTTCGATATAGCACATGTCGATATCATGGATGCCGATGGCGATATTATCATCCCTGTGCAAGATACTACTCACATCAAGTATAATCGTGTGGGCAAAAACCTGCAAAACTATGATTTCATGATAAATCTTGCACACTTCAAGGGTCATGCTATGGGCGGTTTTGGCGGTGTGCTTAAGAACCAATCTATCGGTGTTGCATCGAGTGCCGGTAAGGCTTATATACATAGTGCCGGCTATACCGAAGATCTGGCCGAGTTCTGGAATCATGTAAGCGACCAGATAGGTTTTCTTGAGTCGATGGCTGCCGCAGCACAATCGGTGCACCAATATTTCGGCAATGGCGAGAAGATATTGTATATCAATGTGATGAACAACTTGTCGGTCGATTGCGATTGCGATGCTCATCCCGATGCTCCTCTGCTTAAGGATATAGGTATATTGGCATCGACCGACCCCGTTGCTCTCGACCAAGCCTGTCTCGATCTTGTATTTGCCGTAGAGCCTACCGAGGGTAACGACAATCAACCTTTGCTTGAACGCATCAAGAGTCGTCATGGTACACATATAGTCGATTATGCCGAGAAAATAGGCCTTGGTTCTAAGGAGTATGAGTTGGTAGATATTGACTGACTGACTACGCTTCGTGCGCTCTCTACTATGCTGCGTAAGTACCCCGATACTTCGCTGCAGGATATATACAAGAGTTGTTTTCAAGACTACTTTGGCCCTGCCCATGCCATATTGAGCCGCGATGTGGCGCGCAAATATATTGAGCAGGAGCTGAAGAGTGTGGCAAGTACCGATACCAACTATTATGAGCCTTGTGGATGGCGTGGCAACTATTATCGTGTAAATTTGTCGGTGGTTACCGACAGTATCTTGTCTATTGACGAGTTGGCCGATGCCTTCTATAGAAGTGCTCCTGAGCAAACACCGCCGGCAGACGAGCGTTGGGTGAATGAATGGAACAGAACCTTGAAAATTCTATACGAAGCCGTAACGGAAAATGCCTCTCGTATATCGCGCAATTCGCCTTTGATACTCCATTTTACAGCCGATTCTACCGCTATTGCCGATATGTTGGCTCAGGGTAAATATGTGGTTCACCACAGCGACAGATACAATGAACTGTATCATCCTCATTATCGCATTGTGAGTCGTGAGATTTTTGAAAAAGAGATATTACCTCGCTTGCCGAGTAGGTAGAATGGACTCTTAAAGACTCTTGACAAACTCCTCGGCCGGGGCAAGGCTGTCAATCTTGCCTACATCGAGCATGGTGAAGTCTTGCGGAATGTAACCCATGATGCGATGCTCGCTCATGGCTTGCAGATAGAAGTCGATAATGGAAAATTTGTCGGGCATGTTGCGCATTTGCTCAAATATGCGAGGCGAAACGATGTGTATACCGGCAAAGGCTGTTTGTTGCAGTGGCGTTGTGTCGAGCCCCTGTGGCTTTACATCGCCACTATTTATGTTTGTCCATCCGCGCATACGCATCTCCTTGTCAAACAGCAGGTAACGACTCGTATTGCGTTGGCTTACCACTACGGTGGCGAGATTGTCGGGGTGGTGTGATTGTAGCAGGGTGTCGAAATCGATATTCGACAAGATATCGACATTGTGAACTAATATAGGTTCGTCGCCCTCCAATAGTGAGCCGGCCTTGCGCAGTCCGCCTCCTGTATCAAGTAGCATATTGCTTTCGTCGGAGATAGCTATACGCATGCCGTAGTCGTGCCGCTCAACATATTCAATAATCTGTTGGGCATGGTGATGCACGTTGATTACCACATGTGAGCAACCGGCATGTTGTAGCTTGTGTAACAAGTGGTGTAGCAAAGGCTTGCCGTCGATAGGAACAAGTGCCTTGGGCATTGTGTCAGTGAGAGGGCGCAGCCGAGTGCCCAATCCGGCTGCAAATATCATCGCTTTCATCTTATTTGGCTGAGAATAGTTGTGTTATGTTGCGCTCGCGGTGTATCAATAATACTTCTACGTTGTATTTTTGGTGCAAATGCTCGGCCATGGCTTGTGCCGAGTAGACCGACCGATGCTGACCGCCTGTGCAACCAAATGATACTTGCAGATTGGTAAATCCCCGCTCAAGGTATCGCTCTACCGAGCTATCTACCAGAGCGTATGCGTGGTCGAGGAAGGTGAGTATCTCGCCATCTTTCTCCAAAAAATCTTTTACGGCATCATCCAGTCCGGTGAGTTGCTTGTATGCGTCGTATCTACCCGGGTTGTGTGTGGCTCGACAGTCGAAGATGAAGCCGCCACCATTGCCCGAGTCGTCGCCGGGAAGTCCCTTTTTATATGAGAAGCTATACACGGTCACACGCAGATGTGTGCGTTCTTCGACGGGTTGATAGCAGGGTAGGTCGCACACTGCTTGCAATGTGGCTTGCAGATGTGGGTAGGGCGATGCAATGCCTTGCGCAAGCAGTTCGCGAAGATTCTCTATGGCTTGCGGAATGCTTTGCAAGAACATCTCTTTACGCTCAAAGTAGCCTCTGAAACCATACGCACCCAGCACTTGCAGTGTGCGGAAGAGTACATACAGATTGAGCGTCTCGGCAAACTTGTTGCCATCTAACTCAGGGTAATAGTTGCGTAGAGCTGTTATATACTCTTGTACAAGGCGTTGGCGTAATTCGGCAGGGTATTGTGCGCGTGCCTGCCACAAGAATGAGGCCACATCGTAGTGTACCGCTCCGTAGCGAGCACCTTGAAAATCGATGAGGTGGGGCTTGTTGTCTACAACCATCACATTACGGCTCTGGAAGTCGCGATATAGCAATCCTTTTGGCTCGGCAGTGAGCAAATGGCTTGTCAACAACTCCATGTCATCTTGTAGCTTATTTTCATGAAATGTTACACCTGCAGCCTTTAAGAAGCAATATTTAAAGTAATTGAGGTCGTACATAATCGTACGCTCGTCAAAGGATGGTGAGGGATAGCACACCGAGTAGTCCAGCCCTCTATTACCCTCGACCTGTGTACGAGCCAGCGTGCGCATCGTATCGGCAAGCAAGGTGTATGCCTCTTCGTGCCATTTGCCACTTTTGCGGCAAGGTGTCATAGTGTCATATAGCGAAGTATTGCCAAGGTCGGTTTGCAGGTAGCGCATCATGTCGTTGCTTACAGCCACAACGCGAGGTACGGGTATACCGCTGTTTGCCAAATGATGCGATAGCATGATAAATGCACGATTTTCTTCTATCGATTCGCCCACAACACCCACCAATGGGCTGCTACCTGCTTGCAGTCGGTAGTAGCGTCGTCCCGAGCCGGCAGCTGTCAAGGGTTGTACACTCGTAGGTTGTACACCATAGTATTGCGTATAGAGGTCTTTGAGTTGTTCCATTGCGATACATGGCATTATGCCATCTCCTTTTGCAAAAATAATATAATCGCATCAATAAACAAAAAAGCCCCGAAGAATTTACTTCGAGGCTCTTGCTATATTGATGAGTGTGTATTACAACTCCAAGTCGCCATTGAACACTTCGTGCCAAGGCAAACCTTGTTTTGAAAGTTGCTCCATGAAAGGATCGGGGTTGAACTCCTCGACATTGTACACACCGGGTTTGCGCCATTCGCCTTTGAGGAACATCATGGCACCTATCATGGCCGGTACACCTGTAGTGTAGCTTACGCCCTGAGCACCCACCTCTTTGTAGGCTGCCTCATGGCTACAGTTGTTGTAGATGTAGTAAGTAAGGGGTTTACCCTCCTTGTCAATACCGCTTATACGGCAACCGATAGAGGTCTCGCCGGTGTAGTTTTCACCAAGCTCGCCGGGGTTGGGCAATACAGCCTTGAGGAATTGGATAGGAACAATCTCTACACCGTTGTACATGATAGGCTCGATGCTTGCCATACCGATGTTTTGTATTACGCGCAAGTGTGTGAGGTATTCTTGACCGAATGTCATCCAGAAGCGGGCACGCTTAATGGTGGGATAGTTGATAACCAACGACTCCAACTCCTCGTGGTAGATGAGGTACGACTCGCGAGGACCGATGTTGGGGTAAGTCAGAGGCTTGTGTATTTCGTGAGGCTCTGTCATTATCCACTCGCCATTCTCGTAGTATTTACCCTTTTGAGTCACTTCGCGGATGTTAATCTCGGGGTTGAAGTTGGTGGCAAAAGCCTTGTGGTGATCGCCGGCGTTGCAGTCTACGATATCGAGGTAGTGCATTTCGCCAAAGTGATGCTTGGCAGCGTAAGCAGTAAACACGCCCGATACACCCGGGTCGAAACCGCAACCAAGTATTGCAGTCAAGCCTGCCTCTTCAAAGCGTTTGCGGTAGGCCCATTGCCATTTATACTCATATTTAGCTTCATCAAGGGGCTCATAGTTGGCAGTGTCGAGGTAGTTTACGCCACACTTCAAGCAAGCCTCCATGATGGTAAGGTCTTGATAGGGTAGCGCAACGTTGATAACGATATCGGGGCGGTGAGTATTGAACAAGCGCACCAAGTCGTCAACGTTATCGGCATCTACATGGTCGGTTTTGATACGAGGGTCGCCTATAGCCTTGGCAATAGCATCGCACTTCGATTGGGTACGGCTGGCGAGAACCACTTCAGTAAACACATCGGGATTTTGTGCCACCTTGTGAGCCACAACTGTACCCACACCACCGGCACCAATGATAAGAACTTTTCCCATTTACATTATTTATTAGGGGGTTAATACTAATCTTCATTCACTCGGCACATAGCCATTGGCAAAGTTAAAAATAATTATTGAGAAAACAAAGCGTGTGAGATATATGAGCAAAATCTCTCTTGATGCGCATAACACAATGCAGGCCGTGCCTCTTGTCCGGCACAGCCTGCATTTCACTTTATTATAGATTTATTTAAGGTAGTGTTTTACAAAGCCACTTTCACCGCGGCATCGGCCACTTTCACCACATACACGGCATCGGTGGGCATGGCTATGCGCATGGTGTCGCTTGTAGCAAACATTGTGCGCAGCAATACACCGTCTACATCATATATGGCTATGCTCTCGCCACGCTCGCAACCGGCCACTACCACATCACCACGATGGCCGTAGGCTTTGATGCGACTGTTGTGCATAGGTGCATTTTGTGCTGTGGGAATATCGTAGCTGATATTGATAACAGCATCTTCCTCAAGTGCCGGTGTTGTATACACACCGTCAACCAATTGTTCGGTAACATTCTCGTCGTTGAACATCACGGTATTGAGTACAAATCTCGCGTCGGTGTCAACGATTTTTATCTTCTGCTCAGTACCGGTG
>JAFXAB010000039.1 GCA_017522135.1 Bacteroidaceae bacterium | reverse complement strand
CCTGACTTTTTTATTACCTTGAACCGATTTAACTACTTGACGTCCAAGGTTATATGAAAATAAATGCTTATCTTTGCATAAGAAAAGTGTATTTTACGACATAACTAATAAAACGATGGACAGCACCCTCCCATCTGACCCTCACCATCTATTCGCATATTGTATCACGGACGGAGCATTTGATGATTGGGACGAAGAGCGACGGACAGCAATGCTTCTTGACATTACTGAAATCAAGGAGAGGATGCTATCAGGAGAAGATGCAAATAGTGAGAGTTTGCTGTCAGGAGAAGACGCAAATAAGACCAAATAACTCTTTGTTAGATATGACCCCAAGAACGAATAGGGTCAAATGAGCATAACCCACTTAAATGAACCCAACTTAATATTGAACCCATATAACAACGACAGATATGAAAACAGCAGTGATATATGCTCGTGTATCATCAACAGGAGATAGACAGAGCACAGAAAGACAAGTAATAGACCTAACAGACTACGCAGCGAAGAACTCAATGACCATATGCAAGACTTTTGAAGAGCATATCAGCGGAGCAAAACGCAATGAGGAGCGTGCGGTGCTATCGGAGTGTATAGAGTATGCTATCAACAATCGTGTAGATGTAGTTCTATTCTCTGAACTGTCTCGCTGCGGTCGTGCTGTTTGGGAGGTATTAGACACTATTCGCACATTGAAGGATAATGCTATCAACGCCTATTTTCAGAAAGAGGGTCTGTCTCTATTCTCGGAGGATGGCAGCGAGAGTATGTATATCCCAGTCATTCTGTCAGTTTTGTGTGTTTGCTCGCAGATTGAGCGTGAGAATATCCATTATCGCTTGCAGAGCGGCAGAAAGGTCTATGTTGATAAGAACCTCGCTGAAACAGGTAAGTCTGGTTTAGGGCGAAAGGTAGGATACCGCAAACCGATAGATAAAAAACGAGAAGAATATAAGGAGACCCTGAAACTTCTACGAGCAGGTTATCCAATACGAAAGGTGGCGAAACTCACAGATGTGTCCGAAAGCACCGTGAAAAGATTAAAAAGAGAGTTCTGTATATAAAGGTAAATCATCAGTATGTAAAAAAGTGCTTTTTATTGGTCAAAATCTGAGACCAATCTGAAAACAGGATTTTGAAACATCAAGATTATCAATGAAATAAGGAGATTGCTGTCAGTTCCCTCCAGCTCCACACAAAAAGATACGCCATCTATGTTTACGAGCATAGGTGGCGCGTTTTTTTAAGTCAATGGGAGTTATCAAAACATTACCGACATGGTAATGTTGATGGGATTGTCCTGAAATACGATATAGTCTTGGGTGGGAGTGCCATTGTATATACCGCGAGCACTGTTCACGTTGAACTGTATGGCTCCAAATCGCAATCCGCCTCCATAAGACAGGGCAAAGTTAAACCTGCTTTCTGTGGGGAATACCGGACCATAAATATCGGTTATAATTTCATTTTCCGCATTGTTATTTGTGTTCTGGTTGCTGATAATCATATTGCCCGAAATAATATAGTCGGCCGCAACACCTCCAAATATAAAAATCTGAAAACTGCGAGAGAAATTGAAGCGATATTCGATGTGCAAAGGCATGCGTACAACATGCTCATTGATGGTGCGATATACGATCAGATCTTCTTGTTCGGGATTGTTGTTTTGCGTTGCATATCGGTAGTGATAATATTCGTAAAACAGGCCTACATCTAAGCCAAATCCATATTTGAAAAGAGGGTTAAATCGTACACCCAATTGTATTCCGTGCAGATTGTTTCCATTGAGGAAATATAGAGTTTCCTCCTCGCCCGTGGCAGTTCTTTTGCGCCAATGCTTAGAGGTATAGCCGGCCGAAAATCCCCAAAAATCTTTTGTTCGGGGTGAGTTGAAAGACCTCTTTTTTTTCTTCTTTTTCTTTTGCTTGGCACGGATTATCACTATCTCATCATCGTCGTAGTCGGTACTATATAAGAGCTCCGATTGGGTTGATGTTGCTGTAGCAAACGGGTATGTCAAATCCAAGTCACAACCATCGAGTAGCACCTCAGTGTCATAGTCCTGCGGAGTACTCTCTTGCTCGTGAATAGGTGTCATATCTGTGGCAAGACCTCGCAATGATGCCATTGCGCAGATAAGGAGTGCTATAATTGTTCTATTGTTCATGTGACGACTATACTTGTGCAAAGATATAGCAAAAAAGGCATAATCCTTGTCTTACGACGGTGAAACGATGCTAATTTTATTTTATAGTGTTCCTGTCAAAGATTTATATACAATCGACGCGAGGCAGTATGCCGATATGGGTCGGTAGGATTGCCTCGCGTTATATGATTACACAAAGTATGCCGATATTAATCGATATCGTCTTCTATATCTTTGTCTTTCTCGGGGTTACGGTGATACACACGACCCTCTATGTACTCTTGAGTAGCTATGAGAGTAGCTTTAGGGAGTTTCTCATAATAGCGCGAAACCTCGATTTGCTCGCGGTTTTCGGTTTCTTCTTCCATGTTATCTTTGTCGGAACTTGCAGCAAACTCTTGGAGTTTGGTATCGAGTTCTTCCTTCATCTCGCGCGAAATTTGGTTGGCACGTTTGGCTATGATGCTTACTGTTTCGTATACGTTGCCTGTGTCTTCCGACAAGCTGATCATGTCGCGAGTTACGGTGTTGGTGGGTGCGTTTGATTTTTTATAATCCATAATGCTTATAATAAATTGTTTTTTAATTCTTTACATATCGGCTTGCTATCTTGAATATTTGTTGAGCCTCCTGGGCATTGGCACCATCGGGAAACTCGTTGATAAAGGCATAGTATTCATCAATAACAGCACGGAAACGCTCAGGTTTTTTCTCTTCGTAGCTTTGTACAGCCTCTTGATACTTCGACTTGAGTATGAGCATCATCAAGGTCTCTTTATACTTGGTATAGGGATACTCTTTGAGCGTGTTTTCGGCAGTAATAATAGCCGACTGGTAGTTGTTGCCCATGTAGTTGCCCAAGTTGTAGTACAATTGCACATTGAGAACCTCTTTGTATACAAGTTTGTCTTGAAGTTCGAAGATTATGTTTTGAGCCTCGGGAGCTTTTGCACTACGAGGATAGTAGTCTATAAATTGCTGCATCTCATCAATAGCCTTATAGGTTCCACTCTGATCCAATCGAGGGTCGGGTGAGTCGAGGTAGTAACCATAACCGCAGTAGAAACGTGCCAACTCGACATATTGACCTCGGGGGAAGTTGCGATAGTAGGCTTTGAAATATTCACCGGCGGTAAGATAGTCTTTGTTCTCATAATAGCTACGCGCCAACAGATATAAAGCCTCCTCTGCTTTGTTTGAGCCTTTGTAAATAGTAACAAGCTCCTCCAGCAAAGTGGCACATTCAAGATATTTTCCTTTATCAAACGCATCCTTGGCATACTCATACTTCATTGAGTAGTCGCTGCTTTTGCGCACCTTCTCAAACTCGCTGCACGAGGTCAATAGCATTATTAAAAGTGAAAAAATGACAATCTTTCGCATAAGTCTATATTTTACCGAACTGCAAAGTTACACAATACTTACAAATAAACCCAATTTGAGATGAATTTTTAACGATTTATAGGTGGTTTTTGTTGTATGATGGCGACAAAAAGCCCTCTGAACATAGATGAATAGCTGTGTCGCAGGCCGAAAAAGCAGCACATGGGGTGATTGGTGCTGATGGATGTTGTGTAAACAATATTGATGTATAGTGAAAAATATTGAAGTAAATTTCATGTTTCTCGCCCATTTATTGTTATATTTGCAATTGTATCACATAAATAAAAAACATAATTATGGGAAACGGACAAAAAATTGTGCGTCCTCGTGAGGGACGAAAAATAGCAGGTGTATGTCAAGCATTGGCTAATTTCTTTGGCTTGGATGTAAATATCATTCGCATTGTATGGTTATTGGCTGTATTGTTGGGCGGTACAGGCTTTTTGGCATACCTTATCTGTTGGTTGGTAATACCCGAGGAGGGTAGATAAAATGGTGCGTGATGGAGTTTAAGTTGGTATCTCCATATACACCTACCGGCGACCAGCCCGAGGCAATAAAAGAGTTGAGCAGGGGTGTCATAGATGGTATCCCTGCCCAAACTTTATTGGGTGTTACGGGCTCGGGAAAGACCTTTACAATGGCCAATGTCATTGAGCGTGTACAAAAACCGACTCTTATTCTCAGCCACAACAAGACATTGGCGGCACAGTTGTATGGCGAGTTCAAGGCCTTCTTCCCCGATAATGCAGTACACTATTTTGTCTCGTACTACGATTACTATCAACCCGAGGCTTATATACCTACTACCGATACTTATATCGAGAAGGACTTGGCTATCAATGACGAGATAGACCGCCTGCGACTTGCTACAACGTCGGCTTTGCTGTCGGGTCGAAAGGATGTTGTGGTGGTGTCATCGGTATCGTGCCTGTACGGTATTGGCAACCCGCAAGATTTTCACTCCAATGTCACAGAGATAAAGGTGGGGGCTCGCGTCGATCGCAACGATTTTTTGCGTCATCTGGTCGATGCTCTCTATTCGCGCAATGAAGTAGAATTTAAGCGCGGAACTTTCCGTGTCAAAGGCGATACGGTCGATATCTATCTGGCTTATGACGAGACGGCGTTGCGGGTAGTCTTTTGGGATGACGAGATAGAGAGTATCTCAACCATCGACCCGGTGTCGGGCATGCGCATAGCTTTATTTGATGCTTATAAAATATATCCGGCCAATATCTTTGTTACTACCAAGGAATGTATAGCCCGTGCTATAGAGCAGATACAACTCGACTTGGGACGGCAGGTCGATTTTTTCCGCTCTATAGGTAAGGAGTATGAGGCCAAGCGGTTGTATGAGCGTGTTACTTATGATGTAGAAATGATACGAGAACTTGGTTATTGCTCAGGTATAGAGAATTATTCGCGATATTTCGATGGTCGTTTACCGGGCACGAGACCGTTCTGCTTGCTCGATTATTTCCCCGACGATTTTTTGGTTATCATCGACGAAAGTCACGTTACAGTACCTCAAATTCGTGCCATGTACGGTGGTGACGCCTCACGAAAGTTGAATTTGGTGGAGTATGGTTTTCGCTTGCCGGCTGCCGTTGACAACCGACCTTTGAAGTTTGAGGAGTTCGAGTCATTGGTAAAACAGACCATCTACGTCAGTGCCACTCCTGCCGATTACGAACTGAACCGTTGCGAAGGTATATTTGTAGAACAGATTATACGTCCTACAGGATTGCTTGACCCTACTATCGAGGTGCGACCAAGCCTCAACCAAATAGACGACTTGCTCGAAGAGATACAATTGCGCATAGAGCGTAACGAGCGCGTATTGGTCACTACACTCACCAAGCGTATGGCCGAGGAATTGAACAACTACTTATTGCGCTTGGATATACGCAGCAACTATATCCACTCCGATGTAGATACACTCGACCGTATACAGATTCTTGAGGATTTGCGTTGCGGTGTGTATGATGTGCTGGTAGGAGTCAACCTCTTGCGTGAGGGACTCGACCTGCCCGAGGTATCGCTTGTGGCTATCTTAGACGCCGATAAGGAAGGTTTCTTACGCTCGCATCGCTCCCTTACACAGACAGTAGGCCGTGCAGCACGCAACCTCAATGGCAGTGTCATCATGTATGCCGATAAGATAACCGACAGCATGAGACTCACTATCGACGAGACCAACCGTCGTCGTGAGAAACAATTGGCATATAATGAGGCTCACGGTATCACACCTCAGGCCATTAATAAGGCGCGGCGCGATATACTCACCCGCAGCGACAAAGAGGTTGCCACGCTTGTGCCGTATGCCCATGAGTACACTCCCAAGGCCAATATTGCAGCCGACCCGCTTGTACCCTACATGAGTGCAGCCCAATTGCAAAAGGCCATAGAACGCACACGCAAGGATATGCTTGATGCCGCCCGACAAATGGACTTTATCGAAGCGGCCCGATTGCGTGATGAAATGCTTAAACTTGAAGATAAATTAAAACTTATAGAACTTGATAATTAACCCTAATATATAATAAAATGAAAACAGACATCGAAATAGCTCGTGAAACGAAGCTGAAAAACATCCGCGAGATAGCCGCAAAAGTGGGCTTTCCTGATGACGAAGTGTTTAACTACGGCAAGTATATTGCCAAAGTGCCTTATAAGTTGATTGATGAGAAAAAGGTATCCCAAAATCACCTCATTCTCGTTACCGCCATTACAGCCACCAAAGCCGGTGTGGGAAAGACTACAGTGAGCATAGGCTTGGGTATGGGATTGAATTACATTGGAAAAAATGCCATTATCGCCTTGCGCGAGCCGTCGTTGGGCCCCTGCTTTGGTATGAAAGGTGGTGCAACAGGTGGTGGTTATGCACAGGTATTGCCCTCGGAGGATATCAACCTACATTTTACCGGTGACTTCCATGCCATTACCTCGGCCAACAACCTTATTGCTGCGCTACTCGACAACTATCTCTATCACAACCGCTCCAAACAAGTAGGCCTGAAGAAG
Source organism: Bacteroidaceae bacterium (assembly GCA_017522135.1). Taxonomy (GTDB): domain Bacteria; phylum Bacteroidota; class Bacteroidia; order Bacteroidales; family Barnesiellaceae_A; genus Barnesiella_A. The sequence continues at coordinate 1,358 of JAFXAB010000039.1, read as the reverse complement.
GTGATGTGGCGTCGTGTGATGGATATGAACGACCGCTCGCTACGCAATATCGTGTCGGGACTGGGAGGCTCATCCAATGGTATTCCTACCGAGACAGGCTTTGATATTACTCCTGCATCGGAAATTATGGCTATTCTTTGCCTCGCTCGCAGTGTAGAAGACCTCTACGTGCGCATAGGTCGCATAGTGCTGGGTGTACGTTACGACGATACCCCCTTTACGGTCGATGACTTGGGTGTAACGGGTGCTGTGGTAGCTCTCTTGAAAGATGCCATTAACCCCAACCTTGTGCAAACTACCGAACACAACCCTGTCATTATTCATGGTGGACCGTTTGCCAATATTGCTCACGGTTGCAACTCGGTCATCGCAACTCGTATGGCCATGTCGTGGGCCGATTATACAGTGACCGAAGCCGGTTTTGGTGCCGACCTCGGTGCCGAGAAATTCCTTGACATCAAGTGTCGTCAAGCCGGATTGAAACCCGACCTCACTGTTCTCGTGGCATCGACCCTCGCACTGAAGATGCATGGCGGTGTGCCGGAGGCCGAGATTAAGTTGCCTAATGCCGAAGGCCTGCGACAAGGATTTGCCAACCTCGATCGCCACGTAGCCAACTTACGTAAATTTGGACAGACCGTATTGGTATGTTTCAACCGCTTTGCCAGCGATACCGACGACGAGATTGCTATGGTGATGGAGCATTGCGACAAGTTGGGTGTACGATGCGTTATCAATAACGCCTATGCACAAGGAGGTGCCGGTGCAGCCGACTTGGCTCAAGCCGCTGTGGAACTTATTGAGACACAACCTTCGCAACCTATCAACTATGCCTATGACCTCGAGGATAGCCTCAAAGAGAAGATTACCAAGGTGTGCAAGAATATCTACGGCGCAGGTTCGGTAGTATTTGGTCCTAAAGCTCAGAAAGAGATTGCATTGATAGAGAAGTGGGGTATGGGCAACCTTCCCGTATGTATTGCCAAGACTCAGTTCTCATTCAGTGCCGATGCCAAGCGTTATGGCAGCGTAGAAGGATTTGAAATAAACATTAAAGATATCGAACTCAATGCCGGTAGTGGATTTGTTGTAGCCCTTGCAGGCGACATCATGCGCATGCCCGGCTTGAGCAAAACACCGCAAGCGGTCAACATCCACCTCGCCGAGGATGGAAACGTTGAGGGTATCGTGTGATTTTAAGATTCCATATATAACGCAGAGGCTGTGTCAAAATGGAAATTTTGGCACAGTTTCTTTTTGTTTAAGCCGCGAGGTTTCGATAGACTGTAAAATTGTCAAAATCTGATTTTTTACAGAATTTTCGATTTACAGAGGCTAAAAAGCGGATAAAAGAGCTG
>JAFXAB010000038.1 GCA_017522135.1 Bacteroidaceae bacterium | reverse complement strand
CTACATTGTCGCGTGCAATGATGTCGGTGGCCACACAACGCTCTCCTTGCATTTGCGAGTAACGATAATATCCGTCATCGCATAGCTCTACTATTTTACCATCAAGGGTTGTCATGTAACTTCCATACTCATCTCCGTGCAGCACAACCGTCAACGTACTTCCATCGGGTAGGGTTATCACACGGGGGGTATTGTCGGCCGGTAGTGCCATTCCTTGTAACGCTATGCACAACATGCATATCATTATGTGTTGTTTTACTTGTAGTAGAGTTTTCATTTTATAGATTGTATACCTCTCACATCCCGGTTGAGGTGGTTGCATAAAAAAGCGTGGGACGATGTTCGGTTTATCTTTCACGAGGCATCGCCAAACGCCCAGCTACAATAAACAGCCCACCCCACGCATTGCTATATAGCATCGACCCCTTGCCGGGGTGGATACAAGCAAGCATGAGCGTCTTGTGACTGCATTATCCTGTAGTAGAAAATTTTGGCGAATTTCGTGAAAAGGATAAAGCAAAACGCTTTGATAATAAATACTCCTACCGCTGTAGTAATGAGGATATGTGCCTCATCATTGCAAAGGTATTAAATAAATAATAAGGATAGCAACGATAGTTCAAAAATTTACACACGGGGATTTTCTCCGACCTCATCTGTAGAGTCCAACAGCAAATGCAAAATTAAGAAAGATTGCTAAAAAAGCATATTAAAGGAGATTTGAAATTTAATTTTTCTCTTGGGCGTCTATTTAATTTCTTCTGAATGGATAATATTTTAAGATTGGAAAAGTCATCAAAATTAGCCTTTTTAGGGATATACTTTCGAATGAGCTTATTGGCATTTTCTATAGCTCCCTTTTGCCAAGAGCAGTATGAATCTGCAAAATATACAATAATTTTATCCTGCCCTTTAAGGCTTAATTTATTGGTTATATCAATATGCGCAGCGAACTCGCAACCATTATCCGTAGTAATTGTTTTTATGCTTTCACGATATGGGAAGAGCAGTTTGACAACTGTTTTTGCAGTTGGTTTTGATTTTCTTCCTTCGGGTAGTTTTTCCACAAGTATAAAATTTGTGCCAATAAACTTATTTTATACAATATCAGAGAGTGTTAACGATAGTTTCCCTTCAAAAACAAGATTTTCCTTATTTTCTAGCAAAAAAGCCGCATCCCAAAATAATGTATTTTTTATTGAATCATTCTTTTCACTATCCAAAGATTTATATATATCATTTATAGCATCATCATATTTTGCAAGCATAAATGCTTTGGACTTTTCAAATGTAGAACCAGAACAAATTTGTTTTGCGCCCTCCATTGCACAATCAGCGAAAACAGTATCATTATATCCTATACGGTATTCATTCTCATAACCAACAAATAAATTTATACCAATTCGCATTAATTCATCCTTAAGATTTTTAGCACAATGACAAGCTACAGAATAAAAACATTTTTCCTTAAATGCATAATTTGTCGTTCTTGTAGATATTACATCCTCATTATTTTCATTATACACGCCATCTACATCGCCATGGGCTGCAATAAAACAGAATTTATGTGTTAGAATGTTTTCCATAATCTTTTCCTCTGTTAATTCCGGCGGCATTAAAGAGGTATAATCATATTTATTATCAACACAACTTTGCTTAATACAATCTGCGCATAATTGAAAAAAATTGTGTGACTCTATATTATGACTATTATTGTATGCTATTATTATCTTCGGCATTTTGCTCAGATTTTGTAGTAAGGTTATATATATAAAACTGATTAATGAGTTTTTCAAACATCTTTCCTATAGGTGTCTGTTCACGTAGTTCCACTAATATTCTTTCCCAAGTATATGATTCTTCTTGCCCCGGTTGAGAAAAAACTTTTTTATTTGCATCATTAGGATGCTTTATTATCCAATTCTCTAATATACAATCAAAACGTACATTCCACAATCGATTGATTTTATCAATCAAATTACAAGCATCATCTATTGTTCCATTATTCCTATCGAAAAACCAGATATAATTCTCATTAATCATTTCAAGAATATCCAAGCCTGCAATTTGATTTATGGAATTAGCTGACATCATTACAATATACAACAAAGATGTACGCTTACGTATTTCTTTCAGCACATTAATTCCTTGAAGACTATAACCATCAAACTTATAGTCAAGAAAAACAATCATTTTAGAATTCAGATTATTTAAAACATAATCTAAACCTTTAGAAGGATCTATAAAAACGCTCAATTCTGCACTTTTCCTTTTCTTACCAATGGCTCGAACAAAAGGGTGTTCCAATCCTTCTCGCATATTATCGTCTATAAATACAAGCTTATAATTCATATTCTTTTATTTTTTGAATGGTAATTCTATTTTTACGGTGGTACCAATATCACCAAACTCACTATCTATAATTTCTATATGACCTTTCAAAGATTCAACCCTGGTTTTAACAATATACAATCCAATACCCGCTCCTCCTTGTTCCTGTGTTGTTGTGTTATATATACCAAACACCCATTGCCTATTTTCAACAGGAATACCATATCCGGTATCAGAAACAAGAATGATTAATTTTTCTTTCTCTAATACAACTTCACATCTCACAATCTTTTTATCGGTATTACGAACTGCTTTTACAGAATTATCCAACAAATTCTGAAAAATATCTCTAAAAAATTGTTTTCTTGTATCCTTCAATGTTATTTTACCAGGCAAGACCAAATCAACTATTACTTGGTTCGAAGTAAAAATGGGAGCATATTCGGAATAGATTTCTCTAATTGTGTCATTTAGTTCAATATCCTCAGGATGAAGATTTGACTGTGAATAGCTCAACATATAATCAATAACACGATTCAAGACCTTGAACTCGCGAAACATCTCTTTGGCATATCTTTTAAACAATTCCTCCTCATCTTGATCAGGAAAGAACATATCAAAATATTCAACTCTATCACGTATTTTATTAAGAGTTGTTCTTACAGCATGAGTTATATGTATTGCATATTCTTGCAACGACATAATACTCATATATATATTCTCCTTACGAGCAAATTCCTCCTCAGCTTCTTTCTTCTCTTTTATTGCAGTTCTGACAGCTTTACCCGTTTTCTTGGCCTGTTCAATAACCGGGGCAAAACTCTCTTTCAAATTTGGATTATCACGAGTTATACTTTCTACAGATGAAATAAAATCCAAAATATTCTGCCCCGCAACTTCCAGTGTTCCTTGACTCTCTTTCTTTTTGGCTTTACGACGATACTTTTTGTAGTTCTCTATACAATCAAGCTGTTTTATGATAAAATCTTTCAGTTCTTTGTACTCTTCATTATCAACAAAGTCCTGACGATTGGTTGCATCAATAATTAAAGGGTTTCCTTCCTTTGTTATTTCGACTAATCCAATTATTTCCCTAGAGCTTACCCTATCAAAGATATTCATCCAAATTCGTTTGTCTATACCTAGAATATCTCTTTTCTTATCATCATCGTGCTCATTTTCCGCAAATGGAGTTGTGATGACTCCATCTCTATATATTTTTATACCATCAATTTGGTTATTCGGGAAATCTTTTCTATACTTTCTTCGTGCTGTTTCATCGAAATAATAAACACGCATTCGTATTCCACCAAAAGACTTTAATGGAATTTTATCAATTTCTATATTACCACTAAGTTCATTATATTTGGCAACTTCCTGATAACCTTGAAAAGTATTGTAATCCAAAGTAAAACTTAAAGTTGCAATGTTTACATCATCTATATTTCTTGAGGCTAATGTATCAATATTAAATTCTGGGGCAATAACTCTAATCTTAAAAGGATAACTAAAATCAGCAAAAGGAGAAACAATCTTAGATATTTCAGAAATAAAACGCATAATGTCTCCTTTAGCCCACGCTTCACGAACACCTGTTATCAACAATCTTGTTCCATGCTCACTTATATTGTCAGCATCCGTATATGAATATTCATTCTCAATATCAGTAAACAGCTGTATTTCACCCTTTTCTTTGCTTTTGTCAAAATAAGCATTCCAATCAATTACTACCTCTAACCATTTATCTTCATTAATCTGCTTGGTTCTAATATTTACAATATCACCGAGTTTATCAACAGCAAAACGTCCAATTCCTTTTTCTCCTACACATCTACGTTTTATTGGTTCTGGCGTATATGAATGTTCACGCTTATTTGACGTACCAATAACCATCCATTTATCACGTATATCAACAAAGGACATTCCGATACCATTATCCGCTACGGAAATGAAGGAATCGCTTTGTTTTGAACTCACATTATTGAATGTAATCGTAACATCAGTCGCATTAGCATCATAACAATTCTTTACTAATTCAAATAATGCTGTAACTCTATCCGTGATTAAATCTCGCCCAATTAAGCGAAATGTACTCACGTCAAACCTCCATTTTAATGCGCCATGTTCATTCATAATATTATACTAATGAGTTCTGATATGTAACTTAATACTTTCAGCGATTACCTCACCTAAAACAGGAGGCACCGCATTTCCAATATAACGAGATGCCTTTGTTAAAGAGACATTTTCTTCATCCGCAAAAAATTTATAACCAATAGGAAATGTTTGAAACAAAGCAGCTTCACGAGCAGATATCGCCCTATCTTGTTCTGGATGGGCAAAGCGTCCGTTTCCAAGACCCGTACACTGCGTTGTCATTGTCGGTGCAGGCCTATCCCAACGCATTCTTCCATAAACGCTACCAAAACTTCTTCCTTTCTCCTTTTTATGACAATCTAATTGCAATTCAATAGGCCAATCTTTCCAACCACCACCATAAGGGGTTGCTTGAACTCTTTTCAAATTAATTTCAGTTAGCGCAGAACAACGGTGTAAAGGATCCGAAACAGAGGATTCACCAGCTTTTAATTCAGGCAACATTCCTATTGTATCTAAAACCGTTACATAGTTTTCTTTCTTATTAGTTGGTGGTATTAAATCTATTTCGCCTAGTTTCGATGCAAGAAGCACCAAACGCTTACGAGTTTGTGGAATACCATAATCAGGACAATACACCACCTTGTATTTTACAAAATATCCTTCTTTACTTAATCCATCCACAAAATCTTTCAATACAGGTTTTAGTTTGAATGCCGCAATAGAGGGCACATTCTCCATTGTAACAATATCTGGTTTTACACCTTTTACCAACCTTAAGAATTCATACAACAAATCATACTTTTCAGAATCTTTATTCTTATTTTTAAATGCGTACGATGAAAATGGTTGACAAGGAGCACAACCGGCTAAAACTCTAACAGACTTTTTAGAGTATAATGATTTTATCTTATCAGGTGTGACATTTACTACATTTTCGAAGAAGAAACGTGCATTATTATTAGTCTCATATGCAAATTTACACGTATCATCAACATCAAAACCAGCAAGGATTTCCAGCCCTTTTTGTTTCATTCCATAGCTCAAGCCACCAATTCCACAAAATAAGTCTACGACTTCTATACGCGGAAGCCGTCCTCTACGTTTATGTTGTAAAATAGGCATTATACTTTTGTTACTAATTATTAAATTGCAAATTTAATAAAGAAATACTATAAATCAACATTAAGCATCTTTATTTTTGCATTAGCGAATCTCCGACCTCATATACCTCGCATGGGATTTTAAATGAGACAGAATATTTTTTTAGACAGAAGTACATTTTTCGGCCTCTGCGAGCCGTTGCGTGAGGACGTGGTCGAAGACCGAAAGGGTTAAATTAATCTATCGCGGTTTGATTGGGCGTGCTTACGTTTCTTCTCACCTTATGTATGATATAGCACAACGTGCGACAGGTAAAATATAACATATGCCGTGCTTTGTGTGTGAGCACGGCATACGCATTTCCTTTTTTATTATCTAAATTCAATTCTTTTTATTTCCACGTACCTCGGGGGTCGAGAAGATCGCCTGTCCACGATGCCGAAACGGTGTGTTTGGGGTCGGCATCGTCTTTGAGTTGATAACTGATGGTATATGTTCCATCGGCATTCTCGGCTATCTCGATAGTACCTTCGGTAGCAGGAGCTTGACCAACCGGGTCGTTGACACCATCGACATACTGCAACCATGCCCATGTACCCAACATCACTGCATAGTTGTAATAACCGGGTATAAATGTATAGGGCTGGGGATTGTCGAGGCTACCCAATGTGTATGTTCCAACGGGCGATGTTACACCTTCGGGTAGTATAATATCGAGAAGGAACGACTCGTCAGAACCATGGTCGTTTACTATAATTTCCATTTCGTTTACGCCAGCCACCGGATAGTTGGGATACATGTGTGCATAGGCATAAATATCGTCGGAGAATGTCAAGGTCTTGTCTTCACGTAGTGTGCTTATCCAGTCGCCTTCGGGCACTTCGGGACGCTCGTCAAAGATATTTACATCGCCCATAGGATACTGGCCTGTCATGCGTATACCGTTGCGCATGGTTATATCTACCTTGAGCGAGTATTGTTCACCTTCATGCTTAAACTCTATTGTACCGGCATTGGCATATCCATGTCTTATAAAACCCTCCTCGGCGGCAGTGCGAAGGTCTTGAACATAAGTACCCACTTGCAGGGGGTATCCCATGAGTGTATAGCAATCGCCTGCCATGAATGTAAACGGCTCAAATTCTACTATCTCCTGATAATCGGGGCTTGCTGTATATATGCCGTCGGGGATAACAATTTCGTCACCTTCGGGAGCTGTTGCAAAGAGGTCGATGTTAAGAACGACACCACTTGTGATAACACCCTCTTCGGTAACATCGCCATCAAAGAGTTGCAATGAGAATCGATGATATTCGGCATCGCCTCCGTGTGCTGTTATGGCACACTCGCGGAATGTTGTATTTTCTACATCCTGATTCATCAATGTATCTTCGGCGTCTTCGCTCATATTGGTGAATACTATCTCACCGGTATAGTGTACTTCAAATGTTTCACCCTCGACAGTGGTGAATGTACAATCGATTTGATATCCTGCATCTATGTGCTTTACCTCTACATTACCGGCTTGCAATATCTTGTATTCTACCTCGCCGGCAGGGTTGAGAACTCGGGCAAAGGTATAATCTACGCCTGTCGTACCCGATGCAAGGGTTGATGTAATGGGATATGTACCTTCGGGGATAATGGCATTCTCTTCGTCGGCACTATTCTCGCCATAAAGGTCGAAACACATCATCATACCCGGCTCTACGGGTTGCAATTGTCCTGTGGCATCGTACGAGGTGGGTACATCCGATAGACAGAAGTAATAGTTGGCACTACCGTCTCTACTTGTACTCTTAATACCCTCGTAATATTGGGCAACGGCTTGTTGATTGAGCATTACGGGCAACATGGCACGCTTGATGTAACGAATATTGGCTACGTCAATACCCGATACCGACCATGCACCTTGTGCCGGGTTCTCAAACTTCAGATTTCCTTCTATATTGACTATCGTAGAATCGTTTTTCTCGACAATAAACTGTGCATTGACTGCTGTAACGGCAAGAGAAGCAATGAGCAATGAGGTAAATATCTTACGTATCATAGGTATGCGATTAAGGGATTATTTTTTGATAAATTTCACTACCGAATGGTCGGTCTTGAGCAGATAGGTGCCTTGGGGAAGGTTGGAAACATCTATTGTCAACGAATGGGCTGAAGCTACAGTTGAAATAAGCAATTGTCCATCGAGCGACAGTACTGCTACAGTAGAGCCTTGTTGACAACCCGATATGTTGAGTGTAGCTCTTACGGGATTGGGGAAGAGAGAGAGTCCTTCATCGGCTTTTACTTGATATACCGACGAAATATCGGAAAACGTAGCCTGACTTACATTGTCGATAGTAGCACCTCCCTTAAGTACTACTGAGAAGAGACGATACTCGTCGGCAGCCAATAAATAATCGACCTCCGATAGGTTTACCGACTCACCTGTGTCGGTCTTTAAAGACCATTCTTTTACTTGAGCATTAAGTACGATTGTACTGCATAAGACAATCAACAGAGATAATAATTGTTTCATGGTTGTTGATAATTGGTTTAAATTCTGCACAAATATATACACAAAATTCTGCAAAAAAAACATTTGCCAAACATTTTGAATTATTTTTGACAAAAATCAATTTACACACAACGCAACCATAAAAAAAAGAGTAACGGAACAATCCGCTACTCTTTTTCATAAAATCAATTTATTGATCTTATTTTACTTTAGCAACCACAGCCTTAAATGCCTCAGGGTGGTTTACTGCCAAATCGGCCAAAACTTTACGGTTGATTTCGATGCCTGCTTTGTGAAGAGCACCCATCAACTTAGAGTATGACATACCCTCGAGACGGGCAGCAGCATTGATACGTTGTATCCACAATGCACGGAAGTTACCTTTTTTGTCTTTACGGTCGCGATAGGCATAGGTAAGACCTTTTTCCCATGTGTTTTTGGCAACGGTCCATACGTTTTTACGACAACCGAAGTAACCGCGAGTAAGTTTCAGAATTTTTTTTCTTTTAGCTCTTGAAGCTACATGATTTACTGATCTTGGCATAGTTTTTTCTTTTTTGAATGTTAGCGTCACCTCTGCGGTGCTCTTTTTTTGCTAAAACATTCGGTTAATACTATTGTAACTACTTTTTGATTTGAGAAACTCTTTTTACCATGAATTACTTCATAGCGAGCATTTTCTTCACGTTGTTTACATCGGCATTAGAAACGAGGGTTACATGACCGAGGTTTCTTTTTTGCTTCTTGGTTTTCTTAGTGAGAATGTGGCTCTTGAAAGCATGTTTTCTCTTGATCTTTCCTGATCCGGTAAGGGCGAACCTCTTTTTGGCACCGGAATTAGTTTTAATCTTCGGCATTTTAAATTGTTTTTAGTGTTACATTTTATATACTGCGGAACATCCGCGTATTTTATTTTTTCTTGGGCGTAATCATAATAATCATACGCTTGCCTTCGAGAACGGGCATGTTCTCGGCTTTTCCATACTCCTCGAGGTCGTTTACAAAGCGGAGCAATAGCACTTCACCTTGTTCTTTGAAGAGAATTGAACGACCTTTGAAGAATACATAGGCCTTGACCTTGGCACCTTCCTTCAAGAACTCCATAGCGTGCTTGAGCTTGAAGTTGTAGTCGTGATCGTCGGTTTGTGGTCCAAATCGTATCTCTTTGACAACAACCTTAGCAGCCTTGGCTTTTTGTTCTTTCTGGCGTTTTTTCTGTTGATAGAGATATTTTTGATAATCCAATATCTTACATACCGGAGGCTCAGCGTTAGGAGAGATTTCAATCAAATCGAGCTCCAACTCATCGGCCATACGCAGAGCTTCTTGTATCGAATATACACCTTGTTCTACATTATCACCTACGAGACGCACTTCGCGAGCACGTATCTGGGTATTTATGCGATGTTGGTCTTTACTCTCGTTGCGAGCGGCACCACGTTGTTGTGGGCGAGCGGCGGCGGGTTTGGGTTTGTTATCCATTCAAAAAATTACCATTGGTTTATCATTTTCTCTACTTCTTCAGAGATTTGCGCCGCAAAGGTAGTAATTTTTACGACACCTTTATCACCTTCGCCATGTTTTCTTACAGAAACTTCACCATTTTCTGCTTCTTTTTCGCCAACAATGAGCAAATAGGGTACTTTTTTTATCTCTGTATCGCGAATCTTACGACCTATCTTCTCGTTACGGAAGTCAACAAAGGCACGAATATCGCTCTTGGCAAGTTCGTCGGCTACGTATTGGGCGTAGTCGTTATACTTCTCGCTGATGGGCAAGATTGCTACTTGGTCGGGGGTGAGCCACAAGGGGAACTTACCACCTGTGTGCTCTATGAGTACTGCCACAAAACGCTCCATCGAGCCGAATGGGGCACGGTGTATCATTACGGGGCGGTGCTTTTGGTTGTCGTTGCCTGTATACTCAAGGTCGAAACGCTCGGGCAGGTTGTAGTCTACTTGGATAGTACCCAATTGCCAGCGACGGCCTATGGCATCTTTTACCATAAAGTCGAGTTTGGGACCATAGAAGGCAGCTTCACCAAGCTCTACACGGGCATTTAAGCCTTTTTCTTGACAAGCCTCAACGATGGCTCGCTCGGCTTTCTCCCAGTTCTCGTCGGTACCTATATATTTCTCGCGGTTGTTGGGGTCGCGCAATGAAATTTGCGCCTCAAAATTCTCAAAATCAAGAGCCTTGAAGATGATGAAAATAATGTCCATAACCTTGAGGAACTCATCTTTGAGCTGGTCGGGACGACAGAAGATGTGTGCATCGTCTTGGGTAAATCCACGCACACGTGTCAGACCGTGCAACTCGCCACTCTGCTCATAACGATACACTGTACCAAACTCGGCAAATCGCAAAGGTAGGTCGCGATATGAACGAGGCACGGTCTTGTATATCTCGCAGTGGTGGGGACAGTTCATAGGCTTGAGCAAGAACTCCTCGCCCTCCTCGGGTGTGTGGATGGGCTGGAACGAGTCTTTGCCATACTTAGCATAGTGACCCGATGTTACATATAGGTTCTTTGCTCCGATATGGGGTGTCATTACTTGTTGATAGCCGAAACGTTTCTGTATGCGACGCAAGAAATTCTCAAGTCGCTCACGCAGAGCAGCACCACGAGGCAACCACAAGGGCAGACCTTGGCCTACCGATTGAGAGAAGGCAAACAACTCAAGCTCTTTACCTATCTTGCGATGGTCGCGTTTCTTGGCCTCTTCCATCATCACCAAGTACTCGTCGAGCATTTTTTTCTTGGGGAATGTAATACCATATACGCGAATGAGTTGTTGACGTTTCTCGTCACCACGCCAATATGCACCTGCCAAAGAGTTTATCTTAACGGCTTTGATAACGCTTGTATTGGGGATGTGCGGGCCACGACACAAATCGGTAAATGAGCCTTGTGTATAGGTTGTGATTGTACCATCCTCAAGCTCATTGATAAGCTCTACCTTGTATACTTCACCACGGTCACCAAAGAGTTTCAATGCATCGGCCTTGCTTATCTCTTGACGCACAATGGGCTCTTTGCGAGCTGCAAGTTCGAGCATTTTCTCTTCGATACGAGCAAAATCGGCTGCGGTGAGCGAATGTTCTCCGGGATCTACATCGTAGTAGAATCCGTTTTCCAAAGCAGGGCCTATACCAAATTTGATACCGGGATAGAGCAATTGCAGAGCCTCGGCAAGGAGGTGTGCCGATGAGTGCCAAAAGGCGTGCTTGCCTTCAGCATCGTCCCACTTGAAGAGCTTGATAGAGGCATCCTTTTCTACGGGGCGCATCAAGTCCCATGCCTCACCATCTATTTCTGCCACCAACACATCTTGTGCCAATCGTGAGCTGATGCTCTCGGCAATAGCAAGAGGGGTAATACCACTCTCAAATTCTTTTACCGAGTTATCGGGAAATGTGATTTTAATCATCTTATTATCGTTTTTTTTTAATTTTAACTTCTTCTATGAACGGGGCATTTTTACAATGCTCCGTTTTTAACGAGCGACAAAGTTACAAATTTATTTACTATTGGCAAATATATAATGTATAAAAGTTTAAGTATCAAACGTAAAATAAAGTCGACAGAAGAAATATCCGATTGTGACAGAAGAATGCAAACAGATTTACTCCTCCAAGCGTTTGAGTAGATTATAGGCAGCCATTATTCCCAACTCACCTGCTCGCGATATATCGGCTCTTCCTTGCGCTATCTGCCCCAATTTGATATATGCAAGTCCTCGGTTGAAATAGGCATCGGCCATATCCGATTGTAGTCGCAACGCCTCGTTGTAGTCGGCAATAGCCTCTTCGGTGCGTTCAAGGGCAAATTTAATATTGGCACGATTGTAATAGGCATAGGCAAAGCGGGGTGATAAATCGATGGCTTGCGTGAGGTCTTGCAATATCAACTCATACTGCATACGAACATTGTCGAGCTGTGTTGGCAATACTCCTCCGATGGGTGTCGCTGCCGATTCATTATTTAGGGCGGCTTCGGCTCTTTGATACTCAAGATTTTTGTATCGCAGTGCCGCACGTTGGAAATAGGCCAACATAAACTTGGGACTTTGCTTTATCACCACCTCAATATCTTGCATTGCTTCGGAATAATCTTGTAACAGCATAAGGTCGAGAGAGCGACCAAGGTAATTGAGCAGATCATTACCCCTGCCCTCTTCTATGGCTTTGCCATATTCTATGACCGAAGCAAAATGTTCGGTAATCTGCGATGGCTCAAGCAGGGCTTCTTCATTGGTAATAACCAGAAGATGAGCAAAAGCACGTTGCTCATTCAGACGATCCAATTCGTCAGAGTAGATGTTTGAATGGCGCAATTCGTTGGGTCGCTCATAATAGCTGAGAAGGAAGATAGGCTGTAATGAAACCATCACATTACGATCTTGCACACGCCCGCGCACTTTGCTCTCATATTTGGGTTCAAAAACTTGTGCCAAATCTTCATCATACACCATGAGGCGATCATATTTATTGATATTATTGTCAGACTCTTGACGCGCTTTGATATTATCGGAGGCTTTCTCCGATGCCTGCACCACCAACTGAGGGTTCTTTTTCTGCTCTTCTTGCAATTTTACAGCCATTTCAAAGTCACGCTCACCGCCACGAGCATCACCACTCTTGCGCTTTGCCTCAGAGCGAGAGAACATGGCCTCGGCATACTCGGGATATACCTCCAGAACGGCATCAAAATCGGCAATAGCTTCATCATACTTACCCAACAAGTCGTACAAAATAGCACGATTGAGAATAGCCATATAATTGTGAGGCTCACGCTTTATCACTTCTGTAAAGTCCTCGACAGCGCGGTTGCGCTCGCCCACTTGTGCTCGTAACAGACCCCTATTGTAATAGGTCATCACGCTGCTTGGGTCGAGCAATTGCGCATAGTCATAATCGCTCATTGCACCTCGCAAGTCGTCGCAATAGTACTTTACCAGAGCCCGATTGATGTAATAGTCGGCACGTTTGGGCTCCAAGCGCACTGCCGCATCCATATCTTGCAAGGCCTCCGCCAAGTCATCGTTGTTTTTCACAGCCAACATTGCACGCAACACATAGGCATCGGCCATGTTTTTGTTGAGTGTTATTGCCTTGTCATAGTCGGCGCGAGCAGCAATTGTATCGCCACACAACAGGTAAAACTGTCCACGTGTAACATAGGCAGGAGCATAAGATGGGTATGCTTTGACAAGCTCATTGTAGGCCGAATCGGCTGCTTCGTACTGCTCGGCCTGCACATAAGCAATAGCCAGGTTATTGAGCAATTCACGATTGGCAGGAGAGTGCATCAAAGCCTCTTTATAATCGGCTATAGCACCCTCATAGTTAAACATATTCTGTCGCACCACACCTCGCAGATAAAATACATTATTGAAGTATGGATTGCGCATAATACATTCGGTGGCATCAGCCTCGGCACCTCGATAGTCATCCAAGTTAAGCTTGGCCACTGCACGATAAAAATATGGGTCAGCCCAGTAGGGCTTGAACTTTATAATCTGATTGAAATACTGAATAGAGAGTACATAATCCTCAAATTGCAACGCATTGCGACCTATACTCATAACACGCTCGGTATTGATTTGACCCACTATAGGAGTACCTATACCACCACATATCAAAAGTATTATTATGTACAACAGTCTTTTCATTGGCATGCTATATAATGTGCAAAAGTAAACAATAATTGTGAGAGTAAACAGAGGGTTTATTATTTTTCACTTTTTTTCTTATTTATAACTTCAAAAAAGTTGTATCCATTCTCTTCTTTTTTACTAACTTCGCGCAAAATATCAAACCACAATAATAATAACAATAATAATGAAAAGATTTCAACTCACCATGTCGGCCTGCATCATGCTTATAGCCATGACAACATCTTGCAAGACAACGCATACAGCCGAAAGCACTCAACAATCGACCTCAGAAACGATACAAAAAACACATATACAGATGAAAGCCCTTTCAGCAGACAGGTTACAAGGCGAATGGCTCTTTACACAAGCACTTGGCAAAGAGGTCGTTGGCGATGAAGCAGTACGCATCATTTTCGATATCAACTCGCATCGCATATATGGCAATAACGGATGTAATACCTTCAACGGAACCTTGGTAATGGGCGACGATTGTGCCATGTCTTTTGAAAATTGCATGAGTACCACTATGGCCTGCCGACCCGAAGTAACCGACAACAATGTAATGCAAGCCGTAAATGACACAAGATACTATAACACAATAGAGAATAACAACAACGCAATAGTTATTGAACTACTTGATAATAAGCACCAGCGTGTAGCACTCATCAGCCGCCAAATGCGAGAATTGCTCAATGGCAATTGGGAAGTGATAGAGTTGGACGGCAAGAAAGTGCACCTTGAGCAGAAACCTGCCATGATAATAGACATAGAGGCTCACAAACTATCGGGCAACTCAGGTTGCAACATCATGAATGGCTCTATTGAGTATGACAGCACAACCCTCAACAATGGCATACGCTTTACAGGTATAGCCTCTACTCGCCGAATGTGTACACCCGAGTCGATGGCAATAGAAGACAAAATGTTGAGTATACTCAACGACATCGATTCATTTCGCATTCTTGACAACAACCGAGTAGCTCTATATGCAAGCTCATCGGAACATAACCTCATCATTATCAAGCGCAAATAACTACACATACAGCATTTGCACCCTACAACCGCCACGCACTATCGTTATGCGCATGGCGGTTGTTTTTTTTCATAAAAACAACAAGCGACATAGAGCTATCGTATACTGCACATCTGCAACTATTGCGACTACAAAGACCCGCTTGTAAAAAAATCATAAAAAAACAAATAACGAAAGCACCACATTACAATTAAAATTACTAAATTGCGAACCAATTTTTATTATTAAGGTATTATATTCCCAGATACATTGTATACTATGGAAAACGACTACCAAGCTATTATCGAACAGAACATCAATGAACTATTTGACAACATTCGTCCTCGAATGAGCGATGATGACATGGAACGTATTCGCAAAGCATTTGACTTTGCATGTGAGGCACACTGTAAGCAGAAACGCAAAAGTGGCGAACCCTATATCATTCACCCTATAGCCGTTGCGCGCATCATTGCCGAAGAATTGGAGCTCAGCACCGATGCTATCATTGCCGCATTCCTGCACGATGTGGTTGAAGACACCGACTATACCATCGAAGATATTCGCCAATTATTTGGTAACGGTGTAGCATTCTTGGTAAACGTTGTAACCAAGCAAAAGAAAGAAGAGTATGAGCACTCGAAACAGATAGACAACTATCAACAAATGCTTTCGTCGGTGCAATACGACATTCGCGCACTTCTCATCAAACTTGCCGACCGCCTACACAACATGCGCACATTGAGCAGCATGCGCCCCGACAAGCAGATGAAAATAGCAGGCGAAACCGACTACTTCTATGCTCCATTGGCCAATCGTCTGGGATTGTATCACACCAAAACCGAACTCGAAAATCTCTCGTTCCAATATCGTTGTCCGCTTCAATATGCACATCTCGACGAGTTGCTCAAAGCCGAACAAATCAAAACCCAATACAATATTGAGCATTTCATTGAAATGATAAATGAAACCTTAGCTCTGCACGGTATAAAAGTTCGCACCGAAATACGCTATCGCAAGCCCTACAGCATCTGGCGCAAGATGCAATCGAAAGGATGCGACTTTCAACATGTCGATGGCAAATACTACATACGCATCATTTACCCCAACGAAACAATCGAAAGCGAAAAGAATACAACATTGCGCATATACTCGGCACTGACCGATGCATTTAAGGAGGCTCCCGGCAGTGTTGCCAATTATATCAATGCTCCCAAAGAGAATGGATATCAAAGTTTCCATGTAAAATTGTTGAGCGAACAAGACACATGGGAAGAGATACATATATCATCGGAACGCATGGTACGCAACTCACAGCTTGGTTGTGCGGCCGAACGCACCGAAGCAAACGTTGATTCGTGGCTGTCGAAATTTCGCTCGGTACTCAAAGACATCAAGCACCATACACACGAGATTGAGTATATGGATGGTATTACATCATCGTTCTACAACGACGATATCACGGTATATACTCCCAAGGGCAAGAGCATTGTATTGCCCAAGAATGCCACGGCTCTCGACTTTGCCTTTGAGATACACAGCCGCATAGGCGAACATGCACAATATGCCCGTATCAATGGCAAATTGACATCGATAAAGACTACCCTGCGTCGTGGTGATGTAATAGAAATAGGCACAAACGACAACGTACATCCGCAACCCGATTGGCTGAATTGTGTGTCGACCTATAAGGCCAAGCGCAGCCTGCGCATATATTTTGCCAACAGACGAATACTCGAATACAATCGTTGTAATTTCTGCCACCCTATCCCGGGCGAAGAGGTAATAGGTTTTAAAGAGCACGACAACTCAACAACCCTGCACAAGCGCAACTGTCCTACGGCCATTCGTCAGGCGGCTCACTATGGCGACTCGATTATACCCGTCGACTTTAAGGAAGACCCCGAATTTCTATATCCTGTACGCATCAGGGTACGAGGTGTCGATCGCTATCACCTACTGAGCGACCTCATTGTAAGCATTACCGACGAGTTGCACCTCTCTATGAAAGAATTGAGCACCGAGACAGTCGACCACATAGCCGCTTGTACCATCGACTTTGCCGTTCACTCGGTTGATGAATTACAAAGAGCCATGGAGAATATTGCCACAATAGACGGCATCGATGAAGTATCGCGCATAGATATTGAATAAGAAACAATACCATTACCACCAATAACAGCGGGTGATGCTTTCCACAACATCACCCGCTGCTGTTCTATACCAACATCAAACAGGCTACAGGCCTTAGATACGTTCTATCGTAAATCCGGCACCTCGCAACATAGTCAACAATTCCTCCTCGGCAATACCATTGGGCACTATCGTGAGGACACGCTCGGGCGTATCAAGATTGACACTCCACGACTCCACACCTTCGGCATTATCAAGGATAGGTTTTACCTTGGCTATACAACCATTACACATGATACTTGTACGAAAACGCCACACATTTGCATTATCGGTGCGTTTACCCGTAAGCTTGTCAAGAACTACATTCCATTTCATAACTTCTATTGTTTTGCAATTATTTTTTTCTATTCAATCGCAAGCTATTGCTCACGACACACACACTGCTCATTGCCATCGCCGCACTTGCAATCATGGGATTGAGCAAAAATCCGCAACATGGATACAACACACCGGCTGCAATGGGTATACCTATTACATTATATATAAATGCCCAAAATAGATTTTGACGAATGGTCACTGTGGTCTGTTGCGAAAGATGTATAGCTTGTTGTATACGATTTAAATCATCCGATATAATGGTCATTGCAGCAACATCCATGGCAATATCACTACCATGTCCCATTGCAATACTTATATCGGCTTGAGCCAATGCAGCAGAGTCGTTTATTCCATCGCCTATCATCGCCACCACTTCACCGTTTTGTTGCAACTGTTTTACAAACAAGGCCTTCTGCTCCGGCAACATTCCGGCAATCACATTTTTGACACCCACTTTACGTGCTATAGCTTCGGCTGTAGCTTGGTTGTCACCGGTGAGCATATATACTTTCAGTCCGGCTTGTTGCAATCTATTTACAGCCTGCTCGGAGGTAGCTTTGAGAGGGTCGGCTATGGCCAACAGAGCCAAAACTCTATCGGCAGCTGCCACCCATACAACGGTACTCGCTTCGTGTGTCCACGATTGAGACAAACGTGTAAGCTCATCGGGCATTGCTATATTGTGATTGGTCAATAGAGCACTATTGCCTATGTAATATCTGTCAAGACCTATACATGCTGTAACACCATATCCGGGAAGCGTCTCAAATTGTGTTATCTCACCGGCAGTTCTACCATCAAGCAACGCAACCACAGCCAGGGCCAATGGATGCTCCGATCGAGTCTCTATGTCATACAACACTTGCTTGGCAAGTGCTTCCTCACACCAATGAGTATGCACTACAGCAGGAGCACCTTGTGTGATAGTGCCGGTCTTGTCCAACACCACCGCAGTAACACGACACGCATTTTCCAAGGCTTCGGCACTTTTTATAAGAATACCTTTTTGCGCAGCCTTGCCCATGGCCACAGTTATAGCCGTGGGGGTAGCCAATCCGAGGGCACAAGGACAGGCTATAACCAAGATTGTGACAAATGCCAACAGGGCATGCAAGAAGGCATCTTCGCCACCACAGAGCAGCCATACAACAAAGGCTACAACTGCAATGATGAAAACGACCGGGACAAAAACAGATGCCACTTTATCGACCAATCGCTGAACAGGAGCTTTGCTGCCTTGCGCTTCTTGTACAAAATGTATTATTTGCGAGAGAAGAGTTGAATTGCCGGTTTTGACTACCTTATAACACAAGACTCCCTTGCCATTGAGTGTACCGGCATATACCGCACTACCGTCTTGCTTCTTTACAGGCATATGCTCACCGGTGAGCATACTCTCATCGACATACGACTCACCGCTATACACCACACCGTCCAATGCTATACGCTCGCCCGAGCGCGCCATAAGCGAGTCTCCTTCTACTACCGTAGAGATAGGCACTACCTGCATATCGCCATTGTCGGCAATACGGGTTACATCGCGGGGTTGCAGTCCCATCAATTTTGTTATCGCTGTCGTTGTGTTATCTTTTGCCCGTTCTTCAAGCATCTTTCCTATTGACACAAAAGCTATTATACCGGCCGACGCCTCAAAGTACACATGAGCCTCCAAGCCCCTTTGCAACCAAAAATCGGGAAACAGCGTATTGAAAACGCTGAACAGATATGCTACCGAAGTGCTCACAGCCACGAGTGTATCCATATTGGCACGACCATGTATCGCTTGTTTCCATGCTCCTTTATAAAAATCAATGCCAAAGACAAATAATACAGGCGTAGCCAACGCCCATAGTATATAATGAAGGTAAGCAATATCGGGCATGAGCATCGACAACACCATCAACGGTATAAAAAATATCATCGAGCCAATAGTTCTTATGCGCCAACGGCGTGCACGCTCTCTATGATAGCCTGCAACCACCTCGGTATTATCCTCCGAAGATTCTACCATGACAAATCCGGCAGCCTTAACGGCTTTGGCCAGCTTGCGAGGCGATGTAATGCGCTTGTCATACTGCACATAAGCCTGTGCAGCAGCCAGATTTACAGTTGCTTCAACAACACCTTTTTCTCCTCTTAAAGTCTGCTCAACAGCGGCCGAACATGCGGCACATGCCATATTTAATATCGGGAATGTTGCCGACACAATATTTTCATTCATACTTATAATCTACCTGATAAAAGTTTTTACTATACCTATAACTATAGAGTACAGCATGGACAAAAATAATAAAAACAAGCGAAAAACGAAGTATTTACCTCAATTTTTTTCACAGTGAGTGAAACGTATTTTTGAGATTGATTGCAACAACATATACAAACAAGCAAGATAATAATTGTATAAAATTCAATTTACATAAAACTTAACAATACATGCTTTGCGTTTTTATAATAAATAAGTATATTCGCTGAAAATTATTATTTCGTCAAGTATGAATACTGTATCGGCAATAAAGAATTATATAACAACATTGTGCGTGCTTGTGTTTTTAACATTCACACAATCGTCTGCGGGACAGCAAGTTATAGAGTTGCAACAAAATATACCGACAGGATTACCCCGAACAGGTACTGCAAGCGAAAACACTGCGATTGAAAAACATGTAAACACACCTACCCGCCCCTTTGCATTTGGAGTTGAAGCCGGTGCAACAATGGATTTTTCGGGTACAGAATCCAGCCATTTCGATATAGACATCTACGGAGGTTATCGCAAAGGTGTGATACAAACCTTGGGTATGGGTATAGGATTTCATCCCACGCTGTCACACAACCGCACACTCATTCCCATATACATATTGTTTCGTTGCAACTTCAAGGAAGGACAATCGCTGTGTTTTGCCGATATAAAAGCCGGTATGTCAATCAATGAGTTGAGCAACGACACACACAACACCGGTCTGTTCACATCGGCCGGTATAGGTTTCAAGCTGTTGCACAACCGCCGATTCAAGATACATGCAATAGTCGGATATAACTACACTCAGATAGTTCCCTTCGGGATATATACTCATAATGCACTACACGGAGCATCTATAAGAATAGGTATAACATTCTAACAAACAACACTCAAAAAAAATTCAGTTCACATGCGACTATTTTACATACTCTATCAGTGGCTTATCGCTTTTCCTATAATTATCGTTATAACTTTAATTGCCAGCCTCATAACCATCATAGGTGCAGCCATAGGCAATCGCGATTTCTGGGGTTACTATCCTCCTATGCTATGGGCTCGATGTATATGTAGCATACTGCTTATACGCACCAAGATAAAGGGAAAGGAGAATATCAACCCTCAAACCTCCTATGTCTTTGTGGCCAACCACCAAGGTTCATTCGATATATTCCTCATATACGGATACTTGGGACACAACTTCAAGTGGATGATGAAAAAATCGCTCAAGAAGATACCCTTTGTAGGTACTGCATGCGAATTTGCCGGCCACATCATGGTAGATCGTTCATCCAAGGCCTCTATTCGCGAGACGATGCACAAAGCAGCCAACACCCTGAGAGGAGGTATGTCGCTGGTTGTATTTCCCGAAGGCACAAGATGCACCAATGGGCGCATGAACCCCTTCAAGCGAGGAGCTTTCTTGTTGGCCGAAGAGTTGTCACTACCCGTAGTACCCATGACAATAGACGGGGCTTTCGATTTACTACCCAAAGGTGGCTTTAATATACATCCGGGCAAGGTAACACTCACCATTCACCGCCCCATAACACCACCTACCGATGGCAAGTATGATATGGATATACTCATGAAAGAGTCGTACAATCGCATCGCATCGGCATTACCCGACGAAGAGCCCATAGAATAAAAAAGCCCCAATATCCGGCATTTTGTAGCAAAATAATAGCTAAATTTGCACCATTAATTGTTGGATAGATATGACCGAAAAACAATCTCCACAAATATTGGGCACAGCCCCTATAGGCAAGCTACTCTTACAATACTCTATACCTGCCATTATTGCAATGACAGTGAGTTCGTTATATCACATCATCGACAGTATATTTATAGGCCAAGGCGTAGGAGCTACAGCCATAGCAGGCTTGGCCGTTACTTTCCCGCTGATGAATCTTGTCATTGCATTTTGCAATCTTGTGGGCATAGGCGGTGCTACCATCAGTTCTATTTTCTTAGGGCAACGCGATACCCAACGTGCCACCGAGACACTACACAACGTAGTGTGGCTATGTCTTATCAGTTCGATATGTTTTGGAGGCATATCATTATTATTCCTCGACCCCATTTTACTCTTCTTTGGTGCAAGCGAGGGCACACTACCCTACGCACGAGAGTTTATGCAAGTTATACTCATAGGCACTCCCATAGCCTACCTTTTTATCGGTCTCAACAATGTAATGCGATCGACCGGCTACCCTACAAAGGCAATGATGTCGTCTATCATATCGGTTATTGCCAACATCATCTTAGCCCCCATCTTTATATTTAGCTTCAAATGGGGCATACGAGGAGCCGCCCTTGCTACGCTCGTATCGCAAACAATAGGCTTGATATGGGTGCTGCGTCACTTTTTCTCAAAGAACAGTTTTGTACACTTCGACAAGAGACACAATCGACTCAAAGCCTCCATTGTGGGACGTATATTTTCGATAGGACTCTCACCCTTTCTGATGAACGCTTGCAGTTGCTTGGTAGTCATCATTATCAACCGCTCGTTTATTAAGTATGGAGGCGACTTGGCAGTAGGTGCATACGGTATTACCAACCGTGTACTCATGCTCTTTGCCATGACAGCCATGGGTATAACCCAGGGTATGCAACCCATCATCGGATACAACTACGGAGCACGCCAGAGAGCACGTGTCAATCGTACCCTCATTTATGGTATCATAGCCGGTACAATCGTTACTTCATTGGGCTTTGTAATGGCTCAACTCATACCCACACAAGTCGTGAGTCTTTTTACCACCGATGCCACGCTTATCGAATTGGCTTCAAACGGATTGCGTATTTCATGCTTGGCTTTCTGTTTTATTGGAGGACAAATCGTTATATCAAATTTCTTCCAGTCGATAGGTAAAGCCAAAGTTTCGATATTCCTATCACTTTCGCGCCAACTCATCTTCCTCATTCCGGCATTGCTCATACTGCCCAACTTTTACGGTATCGACGGTGTATGGGCAAGTCTGCCTCTATCCGACATTATAGCATTCTTTGTTGCATCGGCTGCATTGTGGATATACATGCGCAACAACAACAAGCAACCCAAATCGGCTCAAGAAGTTGTATAACAAACTCACTGAAAAGCACTTAGCCAATAGGCAAAAATGTTATGGCAAAATAGTTTGCTATAAATGTATTTTTCATTATTTTTGCACTCATATCAATCGCACGCAATGCGTGCGCGTATTAGTTAATTCTTAAACACAACACATAATGGTTCTTTTTTTCAAAACTACCCAACAAAATGTAATTGTTGTAGAGAGTGACCACATGTTCTCGGCCGAAGAGAGCGAGAAATTGGTATGGCTCTTCGACAATGCCGTACAACTACCCGATACCACCCTCTCAGGATGGTTTGTAGGTCCACGCAAAGAGATGATAACTCCGTGGAGCACCAATGCCGTAGAGATAACCCAGAACATGGGTATTGCAGGCATCAGTCGCATCGAAGAGTTCTACCCTGTAACAGGAGAGAATGCAACATACGACAAGATGTTGCAACGCCTCTACAATGGTATCGATGCAACCATATTTGAAATCAACAAACAACCCGATGCCATCGTACACATCGAAGACATTGAGGCATACAACGAGAGCGAGGGTCTGGCCCTCAGTGCCGACGAGGTTGCTTATCTGCGCGAATTGAGTACTCGATTGGGTCGCCCTCTCACCGACAGCGAGGTGTTTGGTTTCTCACAAGTAAACTCGGAGCACTGCCGCCACAAAATCTTCAACGGTGTATTTATCATCGATGGTGTAGAGAAAGAGAGTTCACTCTTCAAACTTATCAAAAAAACATCCGAATACAATCCCAATAAACTTGTATCGGCCTACAAAGACAATGTAGCCTTTGTTGAAGGTCCTGTAGTAGAGCAATTTGCTCCCGTCAACCCCGAGACATCAGACTACTTTGAGGTACGTGATGTAAAAACCGTTATCTCACTCAAGGCCGAGACACACAACTTCCCCACAACCGTCGAGCCCTTCAATGGTGCTGCAACAGGTACAGGTGGCGAAATTCGCGACCGTCTGGGCGGAGGCAAGGCATCATTGCCCATTGCCGGTACTGCTGTTTACATGACATCATACCCTCGCACCGAGTCGGGTCGTACATGGGAAGAACGTGCCATGGCGGCACGCAAGTGGTTGTATCAATCGCCCGAAGAAATTCTCATCAAAGCATCAAACGGAGCATCGGACTTTGGTAATAAATTTGGTCAACCCCTCATCTGTGGTTCATTGCTCACATTCGAGCATGCCGAGAATGACAAGAAATATGCCTACGACAAGGTAATCATGCTTGCCGGTGGTGTAGGATTTGGCACAATGCGCGACGCCCTCAAGGGCACACCCACCCCCGGCCAAAAGGTTGTAGTAATGGGTGGCGACAACTACCGCATCGGTATGGGCGGTGGTGCTGTTTCGTCGGTAGAAACCGGCCAATATGCCAACGCTATAGAACTGAATGCCGTACAACGTGCCAACCCCGAGATGCAAAAGCGTGTATCCAACGTGATACGTGCCCTTGCCGAGAGCTCCGACAACCCCATTGTATCTATTCACGACCATGGTGCAGGAGGCCACCTCAATTCACTCTCAGAGTTGGTAGAAGAGACCGGTGGTAAGATAGATATGGCAGCTCTGCCTGTAGGCGACCCCACTCTCTCGGCCAAGGAGATTGTAGGCAACGAGAGCCAAGAGCGCATGGGTATGATTATAGGCGAGAACGACATCGAGCGTGTACGCCGCATTGCCGAGCGCGAGCGTGCTCCTATGTATGTTGTTGGCGAAACAACCGGCGACGACCGCTTTGTATTTGAACAAGCCGACGGTATACGCCCCATAGACCTCAACATGGAAGATATGTTTGGCAAAGCTCCTCGCACATACATGCACGACAAAACGGTCGAAGAGAGCTACATCGATGCCAACTACGATATAAAGAACCTTGACGAATATGTAGAGCAAGTATTGCAACTCGAAGCCGTAGCTTGTAAAGACTGGCTCACCAACAAGGTAGACCGCTCGGTAACCGGTAAAATTGCACGCCAACAATGCCAAGGCGAGATACAACTCCCCTTGAGCGACTGTGGTGTCGTAGCTCTCGACTATCGCGGTCGTGCCGGTATCGCTACGTCTATAGGTCATGCACCCCAAGCCGCCCTCATCGACCCGGCTGCCGGATCGGTATTGGCTGTAGCCGAGGCTCTTACCAATATTGTATGGGCTCCTCTTGCCGAAGGTCTCGACAGCGTATCGCTCAGTGCCAACTGGATGTGGCCTTGCAAGAATGAGGGCGAAGATGCCCGCTTATACAAGGCCGTTGAGGCTTGTAGCGACTTTGCTTGCTCGTTGGGTATCAACATCCCCACTGGTAAAGACTCGCTCTCAATGACTCAAAAGTATGGCAAAGAGAAGGTATTCTCACCCGGTACAGTAATTATCTCTGCCGGAGCCGAAGTGAGCGATGTGCGTCGTGTTGTATCGCCCGTGATGCAAAACATTGCCGAGAGTGCCATCTACTACATCGACTTCTCATTCGACAGCCTCAAACTCGGAGGCTCGGCATTTGCCCAATCGTTGGGCTCTGTCGGTGTCGAGTGTCCCACTGTACAAGACACCGAATACTTTGCCAACGCTTTTGGAGCTGTACAACAACTCATCAAGCGCGATCTTGTATTGGCAGGTCACGATATCTCGGCCGGTGGTATCATCACCACATTGCTCGAGATGTGCTTTGCCAATGTCGAGGGTGGTATGGATGTATGCTTCGATGCTCTCCCCGAGAAAGACCTCATCAAGATACTCTTTGCCGAGAACCCCGGTGTGGTTATGCAAACAGCTCATCCCGAAGAATTTGAGAAAGTTCTCAAAAATGCCGGCGTAGGTTTCTTGCGCATAGGTAAGCCCAGCGAGGAACGTCATATAATGATAGAAAAGAACGGTGCACAATATCAATTCTTCATCGACCATTTGCGCGATGTATGGTATGCATCGTCATACTTGCTCGACCGCAAGCAAAGTGGCGAGGAGTGTGCTCGCGCTCGTTTCCTCAACTACAAGGAACAACCTCTCGACATACAAATGCCCGTCGACTTTACCGGTCGCATGGAACAATACGGCATCAGTGCCGACCGTCGTGAGCGCACCGGAATACGTGCCGCCATCATCCGTGAGAAAGGTGTAAACGGCGACCGCGAAATGGCCTACTCGCTCTACTTGGCAGGATTCGATGTCAAAGACGTACACATGACCGACCTTACAAGTGGCCGTGAGACACTCGACGACGTTAATATGATAGTATACTGTGGTGGTTTCTCAAACAGCGATGTCTTGGGCTCGGCAAAAGGTTGGGCCGGAGGTTTCCGTTATAACGACACAGCCCGCGAGACACTTGAACGTTTCTATGCACGCCCCGACACCTTGTCATTGGGTATATGCAATGGTTGTCAATTGATGGTTGAACTCGGCCTGCTTACTCCCGACCACGCCGAGAAACCTCGCATGCGTCACAACGACTCACACAAGTTCGAGAGCAACTTCATAAGCCTTGCCATTCCTGAGAACAATTCGGTAATGTTCCGCTCACTCTCCGGTAGCAAGTTGGGTATATGGATTGCTCACGGTGAAGGCAAGTTTGAACTTCCCTACTCGACCGACCGCTACAACGTGATAGCCCGCTACAACTACAACGCCTATCCCGCCAACCCCAACGGCTCGCCCGAAGGTATAGCCGGTATATGCAGTGCCGATGGTCGTCACTTGGCCATGATGCCCCACTTGGAGCGTGCCATCTTCCCATGGCAATGTGCCTACTATCCTGCCGAGCGTCGTCTCAGCGACGAGGTAACACCTTGGATAGAAGCATTTGTAAATGCACGCCGCTGGGTAGAGGAAAACAAGAAATAATCCTCAGCCGGATACCCACATAAACAAAGCCGCAATGGAGTGATGCTCTCATTGCGGCTTTGTTTATACGCTATATAGCATTCAAGTGCGCTACTTGCGCGCGAGCCATGCCACAGCATAGGAGCATGTAGCCTTGCACTCATAACCACAGGCTTCTGCATAGCGGTAGGCCTCCTCTACCAATTGGGCAGCAATACCGCGACCACCTATCTCGCGAGGAACCACCGTACTCACCACATCCAACGCATGGTCAACAATGCGATACTTTACATAGGCCTTATAGCCATCCACCTCCGTTTCAAAGCGACAGCCTGACTCATCATGTATTATTGTTTCCATAACCTTTATATATTACAAATAAAACAAAAAGAATAGACAACATCATGCGTGCTATCTATTCAACCGAGTTGTCCAGGAAGGATTCGAACCCTCACTGACAGAGCCAGAATCTGGAGTGCTACCATTACACCACTGGACAAGATTACTATTACAGCCGACAAAGGTGCAAAATATTTTGTTTCCATATCACACACAAGGTAATAAAAGAGAATACAATTAACATACTTTTACATATAAATCATAAAACAACACTTAAACCCCACTGAAATACTTTTGTCAAAAAAAGAAAAAGAAGTACACATGGCAAATTTTATTAGAAATCTTTGCAATCCATATTGCTCATTACAACATTTATACCTAACTTTACATTACAAAATAATATAACGACAAAACACAATGTTATGAAAAAGTTATTACCCATACTCACACTTGCCCTGCTTATGAGTTCGTGTGTAGGACCGCAAGGACCACAAGGTCCTCCCGGAGAACCAGGCGAAGGAATCAATTGGAAAGTTTACGATTTTACCATTCAATCACACCAATGGCAATTGGTCAATGGTGTCGACGAGCTGAATTCTTATTATATGTATCTGTTTGAGGGCAACAATGCTCCAGAAGAGCTACGCTACGTCGTAGACAACATGGGCGAGGTGTCGGGCTGTCTGGTAGGCATGCTCGATGGAGAAGAGATTTTCTATCCACTACCCTACGAGAACTATTATGGTAGCAGCGATGGTACATACGAGAATCTGTGGAGCGAGGTGTATAAGTTTGACTACACCCGCAGCAGCATTGCCTTCTATGTATACTACAGCGACTTTTACACCGCTACACCTCCTGCCACTTGCAAGTTTCGCATGAGTTTCAAGTGGTAAAAATTAAGTAACAACCCCAACAATATTCCTGTACGATTGTTATGATTGTATAATAGGAGAAGAATAGTTTTTTATGAGGCCGGGTGACCGTGAGGTTATTCGGCCTCGCTTTCAAGATGGTCTTGGGAATACCATCATGCAAAAAAGGCAACCTTTTCACCCCCCTACGCGCTATGGGAAAATCGGGAGGAAAAATATACCCACCCGCAAAAGGTCATATTGTGTTAACATTTTATTTAGGGCAATATTAGCCGACACTATATTATAAACAATATTTACTATATCGATACACATTTTTATTTTACAACTATATAAAAATACAAAAAAATATTTTTATATTTGCACGATAAACCATATTGAAATTTTTTATCTTAACCAGTAAATATTATAATAAAACCGCAATCTACCAACTAATTGAAAGAAACACTTCTTTTTTATTAACTAAATAATTTTTATTATGAAAAAATTCTTACTATCAATTCTGAGTGTCGTAGCCGTTGCTATAGCAGGCTATGCAGAAGAATCGACAGTGACTTTTGACTTTGCTACCCTCTTCGGTACCGAAGCATCAGTCTCTAACATCCAAGATTTGGATCCCTTGGTTGTCGATGGCTTCACAATGACTTTCGGAAAAGGTAATGGTAGTTCTGGTGTTACCTACAACAAAGAGGGTAATATCCGTCTTAACGGTTCGTCTACCAGCAAAACTGAAGTAGACGGTAACACCGTGACTATCGCCGCTCCCGAAGGTAAAGTTATTACCGGTATCGTATTGAACCCCGGTACAACTTACAACTATTTCAGTACTCTTATTGCCGATCAAGGTAATATCACAAGCCAAGGCAACAACGTTGCTGCTTACTGGGATGGTTATGCACAAACTGTAGTTCTCACTGCTTGTCGCAACAAGTTCGACCCCTCACAAGCTACAACAAGCCGCTATGCTTCGGTTGTTGTTTCTTATGTTTCGGCCGATGAAGCTATTCTTGCTGTTTCTCAATACAGCATCAATGGCGATGCTACCAACACTTTCAAGGGTGTGAACCTTACTTTCAACAAAGAGGTAAAATACGATGGATTGACAGGCGGTCAAACCGTTATCAAGAATGCTGCCGGCGAAACAATGGGTACTTGCTTCCCCTCAGCTACCGGCAACACTGTAGCTCTTGAGTTCAGCGAGACTCTCGCTGCCGGCAACTACACTCTTGTACTTCCCGCCAACACTTACAAGACTACCGATAACAGCATCGTTCTCCCCGAGACTTCAATCAACTTCTCTCTCAAGGCCGACAAGTTGGCAGGTTCGCTCAACTTCATCAGCTCGCCCATCTTGGCTGGTACTTCTTCAGTAAAAGTTGAATGGGCTTCGGACGAATGGGCCAACAACACTGTTACTTACCTTGTTACTTACGATGGTACTGAACCCACTATCGACAACTATAACAACGCAAGTAAAGCCAAGACTCGTAACATTACATTGAGCCAAGCCAAGGCCGACAGCATCCTTACAATCTCTGTTCGCGCCATGAACGCTGTTGGTGAGTTCAGCGATGTATACTCTCAAGATGTATATGCTCACTACGGTGCTTCGCTCGAATACTATCGTGTTGCTACTACTATTGAGGCCGGCAACTACTTGATGATTACTCCCACCAACATTGCTCACACCTTCACCGATGCAAGCAAGACTTATGGTTATCTCCCCGCAGTACAAGTTGCCAACAACAACGGTGTAGCCCAAGCATTCAACTTCTTCGAGTGGACATTTGAGGCTACCGACGGTGGTTACTATATCAAGGATAGCAAGGGTCGCTATATCTACATGACAGGCAATTACAACAGCTACAACATCTCTGAGACTGTTCCCGCTGAAGGTGGCGTATGGACTGTAACTTTCAACGAAGACAATACTGCCAAGATATTGAATGTTTTAAAGAATAAATACATTCAATACAGCGAACAATACAAAACTTACGGTTGCTATGCCGATGCACAAGGCGTTATGCCCTCACTTGCCAAGATAGCTACTCCCGAGGTTACAATAACTCCCGACCTCGATGGTACTACTATTACTACCAACATCACCGAGGTAGTATTCTACAGTGCCGATGGTCTTGCTACAGGCTCTAACATCAACAACACAAGCAACTACATGCGCTACAACAAGACATACGACAAATATGCATTTACCGTAGAGACTGTTGATGCCAACACTATCAAGTTTGTATTTGAAGAGGCTCTTCCCACAGGTGACTGGACATTCAACCTCAAGAAAGACGCTCTCGTTGCAGGCCCCGGCACATTCGATATGCCTTTCCCCGCAGCCGACAAGTCTTTCAAGTTCACTATCAAGAACCCCTATGAGATAGACATCACTCCCGCCAACGATGCCAATGTATCAGCTCTCGATACTATCACATTCAGCAACGCATTGGGTCTTGCTGTTGACGCACTCTTTGAGGGTGACGCTCCCTACTTGAGCCGCAAGGATGGCGAGACAGAGGTGAAAGTAAACTTGGTTGCCGCCAACACTACTGCAACTTCTATCTCATTCGTTCCTGAGAAAGCTATCGACGTTGAGGGTGTTTACACACTCGTTGTAGCAGCTGAGTACTTCGTTATCGGTGAAGAAGAGGCATTCAGCCCCGCTATCAGCAAAGAGTACAACCTCGTATTCCCGCTCACTATCGTATCTTCTACTCCCGCCGAAGGTGCTGAGGTAAGCTCTTTCAGCGAGTTGATCGTAGAATTTAACAAAGTTACTGTTGTAGACGAGCCTACATCTTCTACCAAGTATACATTGGTAGACCCCGCAGGCAACGAAACTCAATTGAAGGTTCAATTGGTTGACTCTACTAAGATCGAAATAACCAACTGGGGTTACACAACTACTTACTACGGAAGCAAACAAGTTCGCTTCTATACCGAAGAGCCTGTAACTGCCGAAGGTGCTTACAAAGTAATCCTTGGCAACTACGGTTGGGAAATCTACGACCCCGTAACAGCTGTTTACTTGCCCGCTAATACTACTATCAACTTCACATTGAAGGATGTTGCTCCCGCACCGTTGGCTGTTGTCAAAACTACTCCGGCCGAAGGTGAAGAGGTTGAGTCATTCAGCGAAATCATTGTTGAATTCAACAAGCCCGTATACGACCAAGACAAAGCTGCTTCTCTCTACAGCGCAGACGGTACAAAGGTTGCTACCCTCAAGAAAGAAATTCTTGACAATGTAGGTTCACATGCAAGTATTTTCGGTTCAGTGCCCTTGTTTACCAAAGTTCGCTACTACGCCGAAACAGCTGTAACTACCGATGGTGCATACTATGTACAAATTCCTGCCGATGCATTTACAACAGACGACAACAGCGAATGGTCTACTAAGACTGTCATCAACTTTACAGTGAAAGCTCCCGCTCCCGGCATCACAGCTACATGGAGCATCGCAGAGGGTGCTGTTCTCGCAAGCTTCTCAAGCGTAGATATTACTTTCACAGGCGTTGAGAGTGCCAAGGCTAAAGGTAGCTACACCAACACATTCTTCTATGAGAAGAACGCCGATGGCATGTGGCAACAAGTAGAAAACAACTGTACAGCCGGTTACTTGGACGTAGAGGCCAATGGTGCTACTATTACTTATAGAGCAGATCCCGGTTGCTATAGCGACGACTTCATGTCACCCTTCTCTCGTTCGGGCGAATATCGCATTGCTATCCCTGCCGGTCAAATCGTATTCAACGGCAATGAAGCAAGCACCGAAGAGTATGTATTGAACTTCACTATCGAAGGTGCTCCCGGTTCTGTGGAAATCGATGCCGCATTTACTGCCGATCCCGCTAACAACAGCTCTATCGAGAAGATCCAAGAGGTTGTTGTAACATTCACCGATTATACCGAAGTAACTGTTGCCGAGCCCGACTTTATGACAGGTGCCAACATTCCTATGGTATACCTCACTGACGAATTGACAGGTGCTTCAATGCCCGCCGGTTACATGATGTTCCGCGCCGGTACTGCTGCCAACCAACTCGTACTCTATGTAGATCCCGCTTACACAGGTGGTGCTACAGCATACGATGTTGCCGGTAGCTACTCTATCAGCGTTCCCAAGAACGTTGTGAAATTTGGCAACGATATCAACAAAGCATTTACATTGAACTACACTGTAACAGGTGCTCAAGAGACTCGCGAACTCACAGTTACAGGTTCTGATCCCGCCAACGGTGCAACTGTAAACAAACTCGAATCGATCGTAGTAGACTGGAGCATGGCTATCACTACTCCCAACGGCGATGACCAAATCGAGGCTTACATCGAGAATGTTCACGGTATCAACGTAAGTACACTCCGCTTGGTATGGGCCGGTCTTGCCGGTAACCAAGTACGCTATGTACTCAACACTCCCATCACCGAGAATGGTATTTACAACCTCATCATCCCCGAAGGTGACATGGTAGACTTCGATACAGAGACTATTAAGAGCAAGGAGCAAACTCTTACATTCACTGTAGATGCTCTCGTATTGGATGCTCCCGCTGTAGTTGAAAGCACTCCTGCCGACGGTGACAAAGTTGACGCTATCGAAACATTCACATTGGTATTCAACAAGCCCGTTGTATATGACGACTACTTCGAGAAAGCATATCTCCAAGATAAGAATG
This sequence comes from Bacteroidaceae bacterium, assembly GCA_017522135.1. Taxonomy (GTDB): domain Bacteria; phylum Bacteroidota; class Bacteroidia; order Bacteroidales; family Barnesiellaceae_A; genus Barnesiella_A. Next base: position 1,427 of record JAFXAB010000038.1, on the reverse strand, counting down.
GCAAAGAAATAGCTAAGGTTAAAGCAGTCGAATACAAAGACGGCGACGAAGAAGAAGGTGCTACAACATTGATATTCTCATTGGATAGCAAGGTTACAGAGCCCAATGCTTATACATTCGTTCTTCCTGCCGCTACTATCGTTGACTGCTACGATTGGATGACAATGATGGAGAAAGACTTCACTATCAACCTCACAATTGGTGGTGCCGATGTAGAAGACATCATCGTCGTTTCTTCTACACCTTCTGACAACTCTACCGTATCTTACGAGTTTAAAGAAATCATCGTTGAATTCAACACAGGCGTAGCTGTAATGTATACACCTAATGTATACGACACCGACAACCTCTGCCAAAGCACAACTGCTATGGAGTATAACGATGCCGACGGTAACCCCTATCCCGAAAACATCGTACGCTTTACTTTGAACACACCCATTACCAAAGAAGGCACATACTACGTAGTAATCGAGGCTGGTAGCGTATACGATTGTCCCGGTTACTCAATCCCCAACAGCCAAGAGTATCGCATCAAGATCAACCTTGAAAACACCGGTATCAATGGCATCGAGGCCGATACCGAACTCGGTTATGTAGTATACGACCTCAATGGTTTCCGTGTAATGCAAACTAAGAAGGCTTCTGACCTTGACCGTCTTGAGAATGGCTTGTACATCATCAACGGTGTGAAAGTTCTTATCAACAAATAAGAAATAATCACATAACCTCCATGAACGGTGCACCCACAACGGTGCACCGTTCTTCTTTTTTATGCCACAGATGCAGGTCGAAAAGCAACCCAGCACCACCGGCCGTGAGCGATGAGGATAGAGGAAGAAAATAATACCCTTAACGCGATGATGTAACTTGCACCTCCCCTGTGTGTTTCCCGCGCAAAGAAAATATAGGAGACTGTGGCAACCGATAGAAGGCCGAGTCATGCCTGCCCGGACAACAACAAGCGAAAACAACTTGTACAATAGGCAAATATCGCTTCGCAACAGAGGAGTAGAAAATCCTGTATCGTTATTGTATTGGCATCGTATTGAGGAAAATATTGATGCTTGAAAAATATTTTTTCAAAAAAATACCATAAATATTTGGACAGAACAAAAACAATCCGTATCTTTGCATCGCTTTTGAGAAACACACAGAGTGTTTATCAAAAGGAGAGATGGCAGAGTGGTCGATTGCGGCGGTCTTGAAAACCGTTGAGGGTAACACCTCCGGGGGTTCGAATCCCTCTCTCTCCGCAACAAACGCTGAAAATCAGCAGATTGCAAAACAAACACCCAGTTTTACACCCAAGAATGTAAAGTCGGTGTTTTTGTTTTATTTAAGATAATACAACCACTACATAATAAAAGAGTAGCGATATTAAAAGAATCCGATGAGAAAAGACTAATATTTATCTATCCATTCAGTTT
>JAFXAB010000037.1 GCA_017522135.1 Bacteroidaceae bacterium | reverse complement strand
TGAAACAAAATATGCAATACAAACGCTTTCGACATTTCCGCAAAGACAAAGTTACAATGGACTTTGCCTTCTTCGCCATAGCCTTCAACATTAAAAAGATGTGCTCTAAGATAACAAAAGCACTTAAAAATGGGGATTTTCCCCCATTTTTAACACCAACCAGCTCTTTTATCCGCTTTTTAGCCTCTGAAAATCGAAAATTCTGTAAAAAATCAGATTTTGACAATTTTACAGTCTATCGAAACCTCGCGGCTTAAACAAAAAGAAACTGTGCCAAAATTTCCATTTTGACACAGCCTCATTTTCTTTAATATAAGGCTCTTTTCTTTGTTATACCACAGTACTAATCGAAAAGCTCGTGCAATATTGCTGGTGATGAGAGCTGTCCCATACCCGACAAGTGTATGCCGTAGTAGGCAAGAATATGATTGAGAACAAGACGACGCTCCTCTCGCGAGAAACGATACAGGTGCATATTGGCATAATTTATGCGCAACAACTTCACCATAAAAGCCGCCTCACTCGGTCGTAACGATGCATTGACTATCGGTTGCTCCGGTACAAATACACCCTCTTGCATATCGAAGTATACCCCCCGGCAAAAGCCATCGGTATTGGGGGTAATACCCATATAAGAGGTAAGCCCTACCAGAAAACAGATATGAAAGTTACCCAAGCCCCTGTTGATGCAATCGAGCAAACGAATGGATTGCGCAATGTAGGCAAAGAGTTCGGGTTGCGGGTCGTTATTTCGCAGCACACAACGTAAAAAATCGGACATAAACATAGCCAATGAAACCCGTATAGGGTCGCTCTGCATATATGGCAACGACACCCATGTGTGGGCCTCGCGTATACGCTGCATACTGCGTCCGGGTCGCGTCTCCACCTCCAGCTCAAGCAACGACATGGGCATATACAATGCACGAGCCGCTTTAGCGGCACGTCCTGCTCCACGAGGCAGTGTATAGGACATGCGCCCATAGCGCTCGGTGTAAATATGCACCACCGAAAGGGTGTCGTTATAAGGAATAGTGTGTAGAACTATGCCACGTGTCTTGTCGTACATAAGGACAAAATAACACAATAAAAATCAAAGAAACAAGAATTAAAGAGCCTAAAAAAGCCTGTATGAGGCATAAATCACTATAAAAAAGCGCATCTGATAAAAATTTGAGTCAAAAAGTTTTGCAAATATAAAAAAGAGCAGTATATTTGCACTCGCTTTTGTAGGAGTGTGTTACACACAACAAAGCAATTAGGTATGGCCCATTCGTCTATCGGTTAGGACGCAAGATTTTCATTCTTGAAAGAGGAGTTCGATTCTCCTATGGGCTACAAGATAAATAAATAAAACACTAAAGATATGGCAAACCATAAATCTGCTAAGAAAAGAATTAGAGAGACACAAGTTAGAAACTTGCACAATCGTTACTATGCCAAGACTACTCGTAACGCCATGCGCAAGTTGCGCGCTACAACCGTGAAGGATGAGGCTGCAGAATTGTACAAGAAAGTAAGCTCGATGCTTGACAAGCTTGCCAAGAAGAATATTATTCACGCCAACAAGGCTGCCAACCTCAAGTCTAAGCTTGCTCATCACGTAAACGCTCTCTAATCTGCGTTACAAGTTACAGGTGGTTGCACAACCCCTGATGATGGCCCATTCGTCTATCGGTTAGGACGCAAGATTTTCATTCTTGAAAGAGGAGTTCGATTCTCCTATGGGCTACCTTAAGACCGTCATGATTATGGCGGTCTCTTTTTTTATATTAGCATCTATGCCATATTTTTATACCCCCTTTTATCCGTCAGCTATTGAGATATAAAAAAGGGGCTGTACCACGTCAAGAATCTACCAAGGTAGAGAATCCATCATTTGACACAGCCTTGTTCCTTATATACAACGACATAGCGCAAAGGCTATAATTTGAGTTTTTCTCGTGGTTTTCTCTCTTGCGACAGCATGAGAAGACGATCTCCCGGCCTCAGTTGAACCGAGCCGTTGGGTACAATAAACTCTTGTCCACGACGTATGAGCATTACCAATGCACCGTGTGGCAGTTTTATCTCTTTGAGAGTAACACCCTCTACCAGCATTTCAGCGGTCACATCTATCGAACTGAGCGCAGTCTCAAGCTCTTCGGGAATTTCTATGCCAAAGTGGTCGGGTTTCTCGGGTTCAGGTTCCGATATATTCAGAGCTTGCGCTATGTTCGATAGTGTTGTACCTTGCACAATCAATGACAATATCGTTACAAAGAATACTATATTAAATATGATATTGGCTCCCTCCACATCGGCGATAATGGGATAGGTGGCAAACAAAATAGGTGCAGCACCACGCAAACCTACCCAAGAGACAAATAGACGCGACTTGAAATTGATATGCTTAAAGGGGAGCAGACACAGCATAACACTCAGCGGGCGCGCCACAACAATCATAAATACACCTATCAATGTTCCTGCCAATGCCACAGATACCAATTCGTGAGGATTTACAAGCAGTCCCAATATTAAGAATAGTACTATTTGACACAGCCATGTGATACCATCCAAGAACGTAGTAATTTCGCGCTTAAATCCCATGCGACTATTACCCATGACAATACCGGCAATATAGACCGCCAAGAATCCGTTTCCATGACACACATCGGTAAGCGAATATACCAGAAATATCAATCCAAATGCGATAATGGGGTAGAGCGATGTATTGGATAGTTGCAACTTGTTGATAAACAATACAGCACCCCTTCCGAGCAAGAAACCCACCGAGCCACCAATCACAAATTGTACAAATAGCATGGTGAATACTTCCGATGCTGTTACAGCACCCGCGCCAACGACTTGTATAAGCACCAGCGTGAGCATATATGCCATAGGGTCGTTACTTCCACTCTCCAACTCGAGCATAGGGCGCAGATTGTGCTTGAGAGACATGCGTTGTGAACGAAGAATATTAAATACCGATGCCGAGTCGGTAGATGACATGGTCGCCGCCAAGAGTAACGATGTGGTGAGTGGGAGTGTGATATTAAGCCATTCAAATCCCGATATCCACGAAATAAAGAATCCGGCAAAAAGCGTTGTCAGTACCACTCCCAATGTCGACAAAACTATACCGGGAGTCAATATAGGTTTGATATCGGAAAATCTCGTATCCAATCCACCCGAAAACAAGATGACACTCAAGGCTATAACACCCAAAAATTGAGCATCTTCGGCACTGTTGAATTGCAGTCCAAGCCCATCTGTACCAAATAGCATACCGGCGATAAGAAAAACCAACAATGTAGGTATACCAAATCGCGCACCCGCTTTACTGAGAATGATACTGGCAATAATTAGGATCGAACCTATTAGTAAGATATTTCCTGTTGTAACTATCATTGTGTATAGAATTTTTATGATTCAATGCAAAATTAGTTAAAAAATGCCGCAAAATCAATACCATAGCACAATACTTTTGTTAAGATATTAAAAAGTGATGATTCAAGGTTTTTGCATGCTAATATTACACTTATACAACTTCGAAATTGCGGTATTGAAGTTTTCGGGAATATTTTTTTGCAAAAAAGCTGCAAAAAAATTTGGATATTACATCATAAAAGTATTACCTTTGTCGCACCAAAAAGAAAAGGCCGATTCGTCTATCGGTTAGGACGTAAGATTCTCAATCTTAAAAGAGGGGTTCGATTCCCCTATCGGCTACCAAAAAGCATCTGTTCACACAACAGATGCTTTCTTTTTATCGCACATAAAAAACACATCTCCCGACATAAAGCCCGGGTGTCGATTTATCACATTTTTTAATCATAAAAGGTGCAGAAAAATAAACTATATCGCACCTGTTTTCATGTTTTTTTCATATCTTTGTTTCGTAAAAGTATAATTGTGCATGGGTAATAAAGAACCTATGCCGATAAACTTTGTGCGCTTATTGCACAATAGAAACGACAAAACCAAACAAGAATATGTCAGAAGAATTGGAAGAGAAAAACGGCAATTATTCAGCCAATAGTATTCAGGTATTGGAAGGCCTTGAGGCTGTGCGTAAACGTCCTGCCATGTATATTGGCGACACAGGAGTGAAGGGTCTGCATCACCTCGTATATGAGGTTGTAGACAACTCTATCGATGAGGCTCTTGCCGGATATGCTACCAAAATAGATGTATATATCAATCCCGACAACTCTATCACAGTTGTAGACGATGGCCGTGGTATTCCTGTAGACTTTCACGAGAAGGAGGGCAAATCGGCTCTCGAAGTAGTCCTCACCGTTCTACACGCCGGAGGTAAGTTCAACAAAGGCTCATACAAGGTATCGGGTGGTCTGCACGGTGTAGGTGTATCGTGTGTAAATGCACTCTCTACCTATCTGCGTGCCGAGGTGCGACGCGACGGCAAGATACACATGCAAGAGTACTCATGCGGCAAGCCCCTGCACGATGTCGAGGTGATAGGCACTTGCCAAGATACCGGTACAAGTGTAACCTTCAAGCCCGATAGCTCGATTTTCCAAGAAACCATCGAATACAACTTCGATACCCTTGCACACCGCTTGCGCGACTTAGCATTCCTCAATGCCGGCATACATCTCTCGCTCACCGACCTTCGTCATGTCGACGAGCAAGGCAACCCTCACTACGAAGAATACCTTTCGCAAGAGGGTCTTAAGGAGTTTGTCAAATACATCAATCACGGTAAAGAAGCTCTTATCGAAGATATTATTCACATAGTTACCGAGAAACAAGGCATACCCGTTGAGGTAGCCATGACCTACAACACCTCGTTTACCGAGAACCTCTATTCGTATGTAAATAATATCAATACCATGGAAGGTGGTACGCACCTTACCGGATTCCGCATGGGTCTTACTCGTACCCTTAAGAAGTATGCCGAGGACTCAAAGATGCTCGAAAAGGTAAAAATAGAGATAGATAGCAACGACTTCCGTGAAGGCCTTACCGCTGTTATCTCGGTGAAAGTGATGGAGCCCCAATTCGAAGGCCAAACCAAGACCAAGTTGGGCAACAGCGAAGTGGCCGGTGCTGTGCAACAAGCCATCAACGAGGCGTTGGCACAATACCTCGAAGAGCATCCCAAGCAAGCCAAGGCTATTGTTGACAAAGTAATACTTGCCGCACAAGCGCGTCATGCCGCTCGCGCCGCTCGCGAGAAGATACAACGCAAGACCCCTCTTACCGGTGGTGGACTCCCCGGCAAATTGGCCGACTGTTCATCGCGTAATGCCGAGGAATGTGAGATATTCATTGTCGAGGGAGACTCGGCGGGAGGCTCGGCCAAGCAAGGTCGTAACCGCATCTTCCAAGCCATTCTTCCCCTGCGTGGTAAGATTCTCAATGTCGAGAAGGCTATGGACCACAAGGTATTTGAGAACCAGGAGATAAGCAACATGTTCAAGGCTCTCGGTGTTACTATCGGTACCGAGGATGACAGCAAGGCCGCCAATATCGACAAGTTGCGCTATCACAAAATCATTATCATGACCGATGCCGACGTCGATGGTGCACACATAGCCACCCTGTTGATGACATTCTTCTTCCGTCGCATGCGCCCCATTATCGAGCAAGGTTATCTCTACCTCGCTACACCGCCTCTATACAAATGTAAGAGCAAACGTGGCAAAGTGGAGGAGTACTGCTGGACCGACTTGCAACGCGACATGTTTATAACCAACTATGGCGAAGGCAAGGAAGAGAACATCGAGATACAACGTTACAAAGGTCTTGGTGAGATGAATCCCGAGCAATTGTGGGAAACTACTATGGACCCCGAAAATCGTATTCTCAAGCAAGTAAATATCGAAAATGCAGCCGAGGCCGACCGCATCTTCTCGATGTTGATGGGTGAGGAGGTAGCACCTCGTCGCGACTTCATCGAAGAAAATGCTACTTACGCCAACATCGACGCATAATCTACCACTTACAACAGCGCATTACAATCGATAGGATTCCTATCACGAAGATAATAAGACCTTACAGGAGGCTGTGCAAAAAATAAAATTTGGGCACAGCCTCTTTTTTACAATATCACATAGTTATATAGCGCAAAAGAAACAATCAATAAGAGCTATTACAATCGATCATTGGCATTATCGTCGACACATATTGCACACCGACACACGCGCTCGCTTGTGTTAAATAAACCTACTAATATTATTAAATATTAATTACCGCGCTGTATTTCAAAAAAATCACTTACTTTGCATTATATGCAATAAAAGTAAAGACAAGCTATGGCAGAAAAACGCAAAAAGGCGAACAATCGCATGACAATCAACGAATTGATGCAGCAGATAGTGGCATTCTTCAATGCTACTCCAAACAACCAGTTCAATTACAAACAGGTATCGCACGCATTGGGATTGAACATGCCTGCTCAGAAACAGAAAGTATATGAGGTACTTGCTACCATGGCACAACAAGATTTTCTTATAGAAACATCCCCGGGTCGCTTTAAGAAAAAAGACCGCGGAACACGTGTTACAGGTATTTTTGAGCGTCGCAACAATGGCAAAAATCAAGTTCTAACAGAGGAGGGCGAGGAGATATTCGTTGCCGAACGCAACTCTATGCATGCTCTCAACGGAGACAAGGTTGAGGTGTATGTATATGCTCGTCGTCGTCATGCCGACCCCGAAGGCGAGGTGATAGAGATAATAGAACGTGCCGACAACACCTTTGTAGGAGTGCTCAACGTCGAGCGTCAATACGCTTTTCTCATCACCGATAGCAAGACTCTTGCCAACGACATATTTATCCCCAAAAACAAGTTGCGCGGTGGCAAAGATGGAGAAAAAGCCGTTGTGCGCATAACCGAGTGGCCCGAACATTCCAAAAATCCTATCGGTGAAGTAATAGATGTTTTGGGCGAAGTTGGTGCCAACGACACCGAGATGCACGCAATACTGGCCGAGTTTGGCCTGCCCTATAAATATCCCGAATCGGTTGAGAGAGCAGCCGAAAAAATATCGGATGTAATACCGTCGGACGAGATAGCCCGTCGCGAAGATTTTCGCGACGTTACGACCTTTACCATCGACCCCCACGATGCCAAAGACTTTGACGATGCACTCTCTATACGTCGCTTGTCATCGGGTTTGTGGGAAGTTGGTGTTCACATTGCCGACGTTACCCACTATGTGCAACCCGGCAGTATTATCGACAAGGAGGCTGAGAAACGTGCTACATCGGTGTATCTTGTAGACCGCACCGTACCCATGTTGCCCGAAAGATTGTGCAACTACATCTGTTCGTTGCGACCCGATGAGGATAAATTGGCTTTTTCGTGTATCTTTGAGATGGACGACAATGCACATATCAAGCACTCTCACATAGCCCGTACCGTAATACGCTCCAATCGTAGATATGCCTACGAGGAGGTACAAGAGATAATCGAGGGCGCAGACGGTGACTACAAAGAAGAGATTCTCGTACTCAACGATTTGGCACAAAAGATGCGTCAACGCCGATTTGAAAACGGCTCTATCAGCTTCGATCGCCAAGAAGTGCGCTTTGATATTGACGAGAACGGGCATCCTATTGGTGTATATTTCAAGATAGCCAAGGAGGCCAACATGCTCATAGAAGAGTTTATGTTGCTGGCCAACTGTACAGTAGCCGAGGCTGTAGGCAAGACAACGACCGGCAAGAAGGCCAAGAGCTTTGTATACCGCATACACGACCTACCCGACCCCTCGAAGATTAACGATTTGTCGGTGTTTATAGGCCGTTTTGGTTACCGCACCCGCCTGCACAACAATACCAAGGAATTATCTAAGAACATCAACAAACTCATGCAGGAGATAAAGGGTCGACCCGAAGAAAACCTTATATCTACTATCGCCATACGCTCAATGTCAAAAGCGATATATTCTACCGACAATATAGGCCACTACGGACTCGGATTTGACTACTACACACACTTTACATCACCTATACGTCGCTATCCCGATATGATGGTACACCGCCTTTTAGACCGATACATGAATGGCGGTCGCAGTGCTGTAGAGCAATCGCTCGAATCGAAGTGCAAACACTCGTCGGAGATGGAGCAACTTGCCGCAAATGCCGAGCGAGCCTCTATCAAGTACAAGCAGGTAGAATTTCTAAGCGACCAAGTTGGAGAGGAATATGACGGTGTGATATCGGGTGTTACAGAGTGGGGCTTATATGTAGAGTTGGACGAGAACAAGTGCGAAGGCCTTATTCCTATACGCGACTTGGATGACGATTACTACGAGATAGATGAGAAGAACTATGCTCTTGTGGGACGTCGCACACATCGCACCTATCGTCTTGGCGATCCCGTGCGCATTGTCATTGCCAATGCCAATCTTGAAAAAAAACAACTTGACTTTGCCTTAGTACACACACTCAAACGATAACCATATAGCAATACACCCACATGGCACAACAGCGACTGCAACAAGAACAGAAACTGCAACAAAGACTCTCTCCTCAGCAGATACAGCTCATGCGACTATTAGAGTTGAACGAGCCGGAGATGGAAGAACGTGTCAAACAAGAGTTGGTAGAAAACCCGGCTCTTGAAGAAGGTGTAGACCCCACGACAGAGGATAAATACAACACACAAGAGGGTAATTTTGACGAAGAGGGCTATCCGGTAGAGAGTTCCGAACAACTATCGCTGGGCGATTATTACTCAGAGGACGATATACCCGATTATCGTTTCGGAGCGCACAACTATTCGCCCGATGACAACCACGAGCAGACTCCTATTGGCGCAGGATCTTCGTTCCACGAATTTCTCACCGAACAGTTGGCTATACGACACCTCAATGATACAGAACACCATATAGCCGAATATATCATAGGCAATATTGATGACAATGGCTACTTACAACGCACACTCGATGCCATTTCAGACGACCTGATTTTCCAGACCGGTATAGATGTATCGACCGAGGAGATAGCCCAAATCCTCTCTATAATACAAGATTTTGAACCCGCCGGAGTAGGAGCAACAACCCTACAAGAATGTCTTTTGTTGCAACTGGAGCGTCGCAGTGCCACGCCATCCAATATGCTTGCTTATCGTATCATCAAAGAGACTTTCGACGCCTTTACCAAGAAGCATTACGATAAGATTATCAAACAACTTGATATTACCGAAGAGGAACTACGTAATGCCAATCATGAGATAAACAGCCTCAACCCCAAGCCCGGCAGTGCCTGGAGTGACAACGACACGCCAACAGAGCAGATCACTCCCGACTTTGAAGTATACGAGCAAGATGGCTCATTGGTTATCAATCACATATCGGGCAATATTCCGTCGTTGACAGTGAGCAGACAATATAAAGAGATGCTTGAGGACTATAATGCAAGTAAGAGCAATCGTACACGTGAGCGTCGCGATGCACTGCTCTTTGTCAAGCAAAAGCTGGATGCCGCACAATGGTTTGTCAACGCAGTACGTCAACGACAAAAGACGCTATTAGACACCATTACAGCCATTGTTGAGTTGCAACAAGACTTTTTCTTTACCGGTATGGAGAATGACTTGCGTCCGATGGTGCTGCGAGATATTGCACAGAAGACCGGATACGACATTTCAACCATATCGCGCGCCACAAGTACCAAGTATGTACAGACATCCTTTGGTGTATATCCTCTCAAACACTTCTTCTCTGAGGGCATGCAAAATACCGATGGTGATGAGGTATCGACACGAGAGATAAAGCACATCCTGCAACAATGTATAGAGAGCGAGGACAAAAGCACCCCTTTGTCAGACGATCGTTTGAGCGAATTATTACATCAAAAAGGCTATCCCATTGCGCGTCGCACAGTAGCCAAGTATCGCGAGCAATTGGGTATTCCTGTAGCACGACTACGCCGTAAGATATAAACAAACACTCATATCACTCTTTCACACCTCTTCATCTTGCGAAAAAATGCCTTTTTGTATATAATTTTTCGATAAAATATGTACATTTGCATAATGTGGCTTGTTATGTAATATATCTGTCTTATAAAGACAACAATAACATAACGTTGTATAAATTTTTAACACCCCCTATGAGATATGAAACTCTTTGCCCGTATCTGTTCAACGATATTTCACCCACTTATCATGGCTACGCTGGGTATATTCCTTTCGCTCTACTTCTCATATATGAGAATGTTGGGCATCGGATATATCATCAACGTATCGTTGTTGGTTGTTATTATAACTATTGCCATACCTTCGCTGGGTGTTCTATTGCTCTATAAAACCAAGCGTATCAAGAGTATAGGACTTGTCAATCGCACCGAGCGTACATTGCCATATCTGCTCTTCTTTGTATGCTATGTAGTGGCTACAATCTTCTTGTGGTATGCCAATTTGCGCGGAATGCAATTGGGCTTTTTTATAGGAGGACTTTGTGCCATAGCCATCGACTTGTTGGTCAATCGCTGGTGGAAAATCAGCGTGCACATGACAGCCATAGGCTGCCTTACAGGACTCATATTTGTAATGAGCTATATGCAGTATATCATGTATACCGAGTACATTCCACTTCTTCAAGTAGCCGCCATCATCAGTTCGGGCGCGTTGGGCACATCACGCATTCTGCTTCGTCGACACACCATCGGCCAAGTGTGTTGCGGATTTATCAACGGATTTACATGGGTGTTCATCTTCTGCTTGTTGGCTACTACACTGCAATATATGCAATAATCTATAACACAACATACTCATGCAACCTATTGTAAGTATTATCATGGGCAGCACATCAGATATGCCCATTATGGAAAAAGCAGCTCAGCTTTTCAATGATTTTCAAATACCTTTTGAGATAAACGCCCTCTCGGCTCACCGTACACCGGCACAAGTTGAGGAGTTTGCACGCAACGCTCACAAGCGGGGCATTAAAGTGATTATTGCCGCAGCCGGTATGGCGGCTCATTTGCCCGGTGTTATTGCCGCCATGACCCCCCTGCCGGTAATTGGTGTGCCCATTAAGTCTACTCTTGAAGGTATGGATGCTCTCTTGGCCATTGTGCAAATGCCTCCCGGTATACCGGTAGCTACAGTAGGTATCAACGCCGGACTCAATGCTGCTATATTGGCCACTCAGATTCTTGCCCTCAGCGATGAGACTATTGCTCGCAAGGTGTGTGAATACAAAGAGGATTTGGCCGGAAAGATTACCAAAGCCAACGAGCAATTGGCTCAAATCAAGTACGAATACAAAACCAATTAAATCTTTTTTGCTGTCAAAGCACACTCAATTGGTCGGGTTGGTCTTATACCAATTGGACCGATTGGTATATATATATTAAGAACATTAAAACTGTTGATATGTATAATTATCGTCGTCGCAAAACCATTGAAGTGAACATTGGTAACACTCCACTTGGAGGTGATAATCCCATTCGTATACAGTCTATGACCAATACTTCTACACTTGATACCCCAGCAAGTGTAGAACAATGTGTGGCTATTATTGAGGCCGGTGCGCACTATGTGCGCCTGACTGCCCAAGGCATACGTGAGGCCGAGAATTTGGCCAATATACGCAAAGAGTTGCGCAAAAAAGGCTATACAACACCCCTCGTTGCCGATATACACTTCAACCCTCATGCTGCAGATGTCGCTGCTGAGAATGTCGAAAAAGTGCGTATCAATCCCGGTAATTTTGTAGACCGCATCAAGACCTTCCAACAATACAACTACACCGATCAGGAGTATGCTGTAGAGTTGCAACGCATTCGTGAACGATTTATCCCCTTTATCAATATCTGCAAGGAACACCACACTGCTATACGCATCGGTGTCAATCATGGCTCTCTATCCGATCGCATCATGAGTCGTTATGGTGATACACCGCAAGGTATGGTAGAGTCCTGCATGGAATTTCTGCGCGTGTGCCGCGACGAAAGCTTCAGCGATGTAGTCATCTCTATCAAGGCTTCCAATACGGTTGTGATGGTCGAGACTGTACGCCGTCTTATTGTGGCTATGGATGCCGAAGGGATGCACTTCCCATTACATTTGGGTGTGACTGAAGCCGGTGACAGCGAAGATGGTCGTATTAAATCGGCCGTAGGTATTGGCACGCTTTTGGCGCAAGGCATAGGCGACACCATTCGTGTATCGCTCAGCGAGGATCCTCAAAACGAAGTGCCCGTGGCATACAAGCTGGTCGATTACATTACCGCTCGCGAGGGGCATACTCCCATCGAAGGTAATCGGCCGGTCGATTTTTCTCCCATTCAACCTCAACCACGCAAGACTCATGCCTGTGGCATGATAGGCAATGGCCAATTGCCCATAGTGATAGCCAATGCTTGTGGCAAACTTTTGCCCGACTTTATCTACCAAGGCATGGAAATGCCCATAGAACAGCCTCAACTGCGCACAATCGTCGATAGTACAGTATATGTTCCTATGAACAATGTCTATCCGCTGTTCAACGCCTCTCAGGTAGATAAAATGTCCCAAACCGACACTTCTATCAAGTTTGTCCAAATAGATTGCTCTGAGGCCAATATAGAGCTGTTGCAACGCATTGCCACAGAACAAGCTGCTGTGATTATCCTCACATCGCAACATACCAATCCGGTAGGCGACTGCCAAGCTGTGATAGACCGCATGAAGATGGCCGAAATTACGACTCCTGTCATATTCCGAGCCCTTTATCAGGAAAACTGTGCCGAAGACTTGCAAGTAAAATCGGGTGCCGATTTGGGTGCTCTTATGATAGACCATTACGGAGAGGGTATCTGGCTTGAGAATAAGGATAGTATTGCAGCCGGAGACTGCACAGACTATGCCTTCGGAATATTGCAAGCCGCACGCTTGCGCACCAGTAAGACCGAGTATATATCTTGTCCCAGCTGTGGTCGCACACTATTCAATCTGCAACAGACTATAGCTCGTGTCAAGGCCGCCACATCACACCTTAAGGAACTCAAGATCGGTATCATGGGTTGTATCGTAAATGGACCGGGCGAGATGGCCGATGCCGACTATGGATATGTAGGTTGCGGACCTCATCGCATTGCTCTGTATAAGGGCAAAACATGTATAGAGCGCAATATACCCGAAGATGAGGCTGTAGAGCATCTTATCAACCTCATCAAGGAGAATGGCGACTGGCGTGAGGCGTGAGACTTGTCTTGCCTGAGAGTGAGTAATACTCTCTACTACAATCTTTGCTGAGGCATTAATGGCCTGATGTGTAGATAAAAAAAAGCAGCTTTCCGGCTGCTTTTTTGCTTTAATGACAGATTAGATCAACTCTCTGCTTTCTTGCTCTTGCGAGTGCGGGGCTTGGTCTTGTACACAACAGGCACCTTGCGCTCCATACTTTGCTCGAGCGAAATAAGTGTATCGGTTGATATTACACCGGCAATATTCTGGATACGGCTGTTGAGCAACTCCATCAAGTGCTCGTTGTTGTAGGCATACACTTTACACAACACTGTAAACGGTCCGGTGGTAAAGTGACATTCAACAATCTCTTGTATTTTTTCCAGCTCCGGAAGAACATCTCTATACATAGACGCTCTCTCAAGTCTCACACCTATGTAGGTACATGTGTGATAACCGAGCACTTTGGGGTCTACATGATAGCCCGAGCCGGTAATAACATTCAAGTCAATCATACGTTGGATACGTTGGTGAACTGCCGCGCGCGATACACCGCACACCGAAGCAACATCTTTCGATGGTATGCGGGCATTGTGCATAATAATCTCCAAAATTCGGCGATCTAAATCATCAATTTTTTCCATAAAAATACCGTTTTTTATTGTTGTTATTACTAAATGTCACATTTGCACGAAATATTTATTTAGCAAAACTATAAATAAAATTTGATATTGTAAAACTTTTTGTCTTATTTTTCTCCTTTTTACAACAAAAAAGTTTGCCATACACTCTCCACACGTCTATATAGCTATATTTACGCAAGATTTTTATATATTAAACTTACTTATATAAACAAGAAAAGACTACTTCTCAGTAGTCTTTTGCTTTATATTACTTGAAATTTGCCAATTATTTTGCCAAGCCCAATGTTTCGACCTCAAAAACGAGTGTCGAGTTTGAAGGCATATCGGCACCTCTGCCACGCACACCGTATGCGAGGTCCGAGGGGATATAAAGAATATATTTGGCACCGGGAGACATGAGTTGAAGACCCTCTCCAAAGCCGGGCACCATTTGCGACGCTACAAATTTTACTTTGTTGCCTTGGTCGAAGATAGTATCGTTGATAAATTTACCTACATAGTTCAACTCTACACGGTCCGAAGCCTTAAAAGTCTTGCCATTACCCTCTTTAACAACTTTGTAAAGAAGACCCGATGCTGTTTTTTGTACACCTTCTTCTTGCTCTTTGGCAGCAAGGAATGCCATACCGGCCTCAAGGTTGGCTATAGCCTCGGGTGTGGCGGCTATAGAGTCAAGCTCGGCTTGTTCCTTGGCCTCACGAGCAGCTGCAACGATACTGTCGCATATAACACTGATATTCTTCTTGTCCAATGCCAATGTTGTATCGCCACGCAATGCTTGTGCATAGGCAACTACAAACTTGTTGAAGTCGAGGTCAAGACCAAATTGCTCCGACATTTGCTCAAAGCTTTGTTTCATTTGCACACCGTCGTTCAAGCCTTTGTAATATGATGTCTTGTTGTCGCTTGAATTGGCAGCCTCTTTAATACCCTTCAAGTACATTTCGATATCAAGCTCGTTCAAGTCGGGATATACACCCATAGCCTTAGCTTCGGCCAAGCGTTGGCCTTGCATTACTCCGATACCATAGCTGAGTGTGTCAGCTGCTACATCAAGAATAGCAGTGCTTTTGCTACCACATGAGCACACATTCATCATAAGTGCTGCGCCCATTGCCAATACAAATAACTTTTTCATTCCTTCTCTTATATTAGATTATTTTTATCAATTCTACTTCAAAAATAAGTGTTGCGTGGGGTGGGATAGGTCCTGCACCTTGCGCACCATAGCCCAACTTTGAGGGTATGTAAAGTTTCCAGCGAGAACCTTCGTTCATCAGTTGTAGAGCCTCTACCCATCCGGGTATTACCTGGTTTACACCAAATACTGCAGGTGTACCGCGTTGTACCGAACTATCAAATACCATACCGTCTATGAGTGTACCGTGATAGTGACATTGTACTTTGTCGGTAGCCTTGGGTTGACGACCCTCGCCGGTAGCAAGTACTTCGTATTGCAATCCGCTGGGGAGTGTTACAACACCCTCGCGCTTGGCATTCTCGGCCAAGAACTCCTCGCCGGCTTTCATATTTGCCTCTCCGGCCTTTTCGGCTTCGGCTTGCAGCTGGGTGAGAAACTCGTTAATAATTTGTTTTGCTTCGTCGATGCTGATAGCAGGCTCTTTTGCTTCCAACACACTGCGCACGCCTTCGGCAAAATCATCTACTTGCAACTTGTTGATACCCGATGCCAAGTAGCTGTAACCTACATTCATGCCAAGTGCATAACTCAATTTATCCATAATTGTTTATATTTATTTGTTGTTTATACTATTCTTCCGGTAACACACTTTCTGTTTTTGCGACTGCAAAGATATACTCTTTCGCTTACAATAGCTTACAATGATAAGTTAAAAATAACATAAAAATAACACTAAAAAACACTTCAATCAATTATTTTTTCGATATTTACACCATACACATCATAAAACAACAACCATAGCACACTTATGGTTGTATACAGTGACAAACTTCAATAAACATGAAACTATGAGTAAGAAAAAATTGGTGATACTTACCGGAGCCGGCATGAGTGCCGAGAGTGGTATATCTACATTCCGCGATAGCGGTGGTTTGTGGGAGAAATATAATGTGGAGGATGTAGCATCGATAGAGGGCTGGTATCGCAATCCGGCCTTGGTTCAAGAATTTTACAACGCTCGTCGCAAACAGCTACTTACAACCCAACCCAATGCCGGACACACAGGGTTGGTGGCTCTTGAAGAGGACTTTGATGTGCACATCATTACACAGAATGTCGACAACCTGCACGAGCGCGCCGGTAGCTCTCATGTGCTGCACCTGCATGGCGAGTTGATGAAGGTGCGCTCTACACGAGTAGAGAGTCGCATATATGAGCTATCGGCCGACAATTGCGAGATTACCATGGAGTCGCGCGACGAGTATGGCGACACAATGCGCCCGCACATCGTCTTTTTTGGCGAGGCCGTACCCATGATAGAGCCGGCTATTGAACTCACCGAACAGGCCGATATATACGTTATCATCGGCACATCTCTCAATGTATACCCCGCTGCCGGACTATTACACTATGTGCGCCGTGGCACTCCCATATTTCTCATCGACCCAAAGCCCGTCAAAGCACCCGATGGTATAAACATACACTACATTGCCAAAGGCGCATCGCAAGGCGTTGCTCAACTCACAGAAATCCTGAAAAAATCTGTTTAACAAGGTACAGGTATATGTGCTTGCTTTTATAGATGCGAGGATGTGTCACTATTGATGAACCACACATTGCTCATTATTGGGCACTATATAGAAGAAAAGAAAAAAGACCCGAAAGAATTTTCGGGTCTTTTTCTTGGTTGGCTTACAAGGATTCGAACCTTGACAAACAGAACCAAAACCTGTTGTGCTACCATTACACCATAAGCCAATACCTTCGTGCCATGGATTATTTCCAAAAGCGATGCAAAGATATATAATATTTTTTTATCCACCAAACTTTAAAGACAAAAAAATCACACAAAACACATACATCGCTATAAAACAACATATTAGATATTTTCTTAAATCGGTCAGTTGGTTGGAGTTGAAGAAATATCTCCATGTCGGCACCCCACCACAAACAAAAAAAGAGCATTGCCCCGGTGTGGTTGTTACGCCACATGGTGGGGCAATGCTCGCCTCTTTATATATATGCCGTATGAGTATGAAACTCATGGCACGTGACATCCTATAGTTATCACAACTGAGGATTTTTTCTTCTCTACCACACCACCTTGGCGGTGGCACCGCTGTTGAGGCGGGCTATATATACCCCCGCATGGAGTGCTGTTATATCTATAGTAGCTGTTGTAGCACCTGTGCGGATGGGTTGTGTTGCTACCACCCGGCCTGTTGTGTCGTAGAGCGTGATAGCTTCGCCTGCCGATGCTGTGGGGAATACCGCCATCAACGCATTGCCATTGCGATGCAGGGTGAGGGTGTGGGCTTCGGCTTGCAGGGAGTGAACAGCACTGAAGTCTAATACATCACGATCTTCAGGATATACATATTGCGTGCTATTGTCGTAGTAATAATGGAAGTAACTATATCCGACACCACCCCATCTTATTCCTTCGTTAAATAAAAAAGAATGTATAGGACCTATACCTTCAATCCACACATCGGTTTCATACCCATAATCTACATAGTAAATATCGCGCACCTTACCATTCAATGTGGTGGATTGTATACTGTCGATAATTATTTTTCTTACTTCGTTTTCAAAAAAGGGCTTAAGTGTGACGGTATCGCCTGCATTTGCCCCAAAATCGAACACTAAGAAATCCTCGTCTACATTTAGCATATACAACTTCTTATCTTCTTCTCTATAATAAGATTTGTGTTTTGAATGCGAAATTACTTGATCTGGTAAAGATAATTCTGTCTCATTAATGGTATAGTAATTTTTACCATATAATTCGACCATTTCACCAACAGTATATTGCATATAGTGTTGGTAACCATACTCTACCCATTCATTTGAGGGAGAAAGGAATGGGATATACTCATACTTCGATTGTGTGCCGAAATCGAATTGCTCGGCATTCTCGGGGTAGCAAGTCTGCGTAGGATAGTTATAGAAATACTTAAACCGAGTGTAGAGACCCGAAAGGTCATACCATCTGTATGACTCGGCATCAAAGATGTTGTGTGTTGTGCCTATACCTTCTATCCAAGTTTCGTTGTTTGTTGTTTCGCCTTCCGAGCCAAATCCGCGGGTCTCTACTTGCATTACCTTGCGCTCTTTTCCGGCTATCACGGAGTACGATACATCCTTGATGTACACATGTTTATCGGTATCCCAATAGGCGGTATCGCCCTTTTGCAAGGTGAAGTCGATAATGAGTTTTTCGTTCTCACCGGCGCCCATGTATACCTTGCCGTTTTCCTCGCGCATATAGCCGGCCTCGATAGGCTCACCTGCGCTCCACGATTGGGGGTAGAAGATTGTTTTGTAAAGTACGTGATATTCTACGCCATCTATAACCTTTGTACTGCCGATGTGGCGTTGTACCAATTCGCCCGGAGGGGTGTTTTCGAATACCCAAGCATTACCTTCTTGTAGGCATGGGATATACTTCTCACCGGGATATGAAAATTCGGCTCTCGGTGTTTTATTTGTAGGGAATATTTCTTGAGTGTTATAGTCGTAGCAGTACTCAAAGTATATCATGCCGGATGCGCCGAAATTTGGGATTAACGAGAGCATGATTGGGAATTCTTGTGAGCCGACACCTTCTATCCATATATCATTTATTTGGCTGCTCTCATGTGTTACATAGAAAACATGTCTCTCTTTTCCATAATATATTTGA
>JAFXAB010000036.1 GCA_017522135.1 Bacteroidaceae bacterium | reverse complement strand
TCTTTTATCCGCTTTTTAGCCTCTGAAAATCGAAAATTCTGTAAAAAATCAGATTTTGACAATTTTACAGTCTATCGAAACCTCGCGGCTTAAACAAAAAGAAACTGTGCCAAAATTTCCATTTTGACACAGCCTCTTTTTTTGGGGGTATACATCCCTCACAAAACCACCCCATGCGTATGCAATCACATTGGTCGTTGGTAGGCACACAATTCCATATTGTGATTTTTACGACTGAGCCATTTGGGGCTACCCAACTCCATTCCGTCTGCGCCGATCTCCATGCCTGTTCTATATAAAAAAATCATCGCCACAAATACATAATTTTGTAATGCGAAAAAAACTCTCCACTTTATAACATCCTGCCGTTTTTTTACTAATTTTGCAAGGTTATAGTAGTGTGTAAAAATAAGCTATTCGACCGATAATAAAAAAAACATAAATATATAATATAATGTATAGGACAAGAACTTGTGGCGAATTGCGCCTAAGCGACGTTGGTAGCAACGTAACCCTGTGTGGTTGGGTACAACGCACCCGCAAAATGGGTGGTATGACTTTTGTCGACCTGCGCGACCGTTATGGTATTACACAATTGGTTTTCAATCAAGAAGTAAATGCCGAGTTGTGCGAAAAAGCCAACCATTTGGGGCGTGAATATGTAATACAAATTGTGGGTGAAGTAGCCGAGCGTAGCAGTAAAAATGCTCGCATAGATACCGGTGATATTGAAATTATTGTCAATACACTCAATGTTCTTAATGCTTCTGTTACACCCCCGTTTACAATCGAAGATGATACCGATGGTGGCGATGACCTTCGCATGCAATATCGTTATCTCGATTTGCGTCGTAATGCAGTGCGTCGTAACCTTGAGTTGCGACACAAAATGGCCTTTGAAGTGCGCCGTTATCTCGATGCTCAAAATTTCCTCGAGGTTGAGACTCCCGTACTCATCAAGTCTACACCCGAGGGCGCTCGCGACTTCGTTGTGCCTTCACGCATGAATCCCGGCGAGTTCTATGCTCTTCCTCAATCTCCTCAAACACTCAAACAATTGTTGATGGTATCGGGCTTTGATCGTTACTTCCAGATTGTTAAGTGTTTCCGCGACGAAGATTTACGTGCCGACCGTCAACCCGAGTTTACTCAAATCGACTGCGAAATGTCGTTTGTCGAGCAAGAAGATGTACTCAATATCTTTGAAGGTATGGCCAAGCATCTCTTTAAGTATATCAAGAATATCGACTTTACCGAGCCATTCCCCCGCATGTCGTGGGCCGATGCTATGAAATACTACGGTAGTGACAAGCCCGATACTCGTTTTGAAATGAAATTTGTAGAGATAAAAGACCTTACCCAAGGTCACGATTTCGTAGTATTCGACAGTGTACCCTACGTAGGTGGTATATGCTGCAAAGGTTGTGCCGGTTACACCCGTAAGCAGATTGACGAACTTACCGACTTTGTAAAACGTCCTCAGATAGGTGCTAAAGGTCTTGTCTGGGTACGTTACGACGAGAACGGAAACTTCAAATCGTCGGTAGACAAGTTCTATTCGGCCGACGACTTGCGCCTGTGGGCTGAGCGATTTGGCGCACAACCCGGCGACCTCATGCTCATCCTTGCCGGCGACACAATGAAAACTCGCAAGGCATTGTGCGAATTGCGCCTCGAAATGGGCAACCGTCTCGGCTTACGCGACAAGAACGTATATTCTCCTCTGTGGGTTATTGACTTCCCCTTGTTTGAATGGGACGACGAGACACAACGTTTCTACGCCATGCACCACCCATTCACATCTCCCAAGCCCGAGGATATTCACCTTCTCGAAAGCAACCCCGGTGCTGTACGTGCCAATGCCTATGACATGGTGGTCAATGGTGTAGAACTGGGTGGCGGATCTATCCGTATTCACGATAGCAACCTGCAAGACACAATGTTCAAGTTGCTTGGCTTTACTCCCGAGCAGGCACAAGCTCAATTTGGTTTCTTGATGAACGCATTCAAGTACGGTGCACCTCCTCATGGTGGATTGGCTTTCGGCCTCGACCGCTTTGTCTCTATTTTTGCCGGTCTCGACTCCATTCGCGACTGTATTGCATTCCCAAAGAACAACTCCGGTCGCGACGTCATGATGGATGCTCCATCTGCCATCTCTCAAGAACAACTTGACGAGTTGTGTATTGGAGTGCATTTGCCCATAGAAAAATAACACCTCGCATAATGCCCACAATTCGACAAATAACAGCGATTATCGAGGAACTTGCACCACTACAACTGCAAGAGAGTTACGACAATGCCGGCTTGCAGGTAGGCAACGATTTGTTGCCTGCCACCGGGGCATTGTTGTGTGTCGATGTTACAGAGGCCGTGGTTGACGAGGCCATAGACTTGGGCGTCAATCTCATCATCGCTCACCATCCCTTACTCTTTCGCCCCCTTAAGCGCATTGTTGGAGCCAACTATATAGAACGTGTGGTAATGAAAGCCCTGCGCAACGATATTGCTATATATGCCGCACATACCAACCTCGATGCCGTGGCAGTAAACCAAGAGTGGGCAAGGAAACTTGCACTTTCGCAGGTCGAAGTCTTACAACCCATTCGCAACATGCTCTACAAGCTCGTTACCTATGTACCCGTGGCACATGCCGATGCCCTCAAAGAAGCCCTCTTTGCCGCAGGAGCAGGAACCATAGGTGCATACGATTGTTGCAGCTTTACAAGTAACGGTGTAGGTACATTCCGTGCCGGCAAAGGTACTTCTCCATATTGTGGCAAGCATTGTCTGTTGCATCAAGAGCCCGAAAGTAGGGTAGAAGTGATACTCCCGGCCTTCCTCAAGGGGCGTGTCGTGAAAGCATTGATGACTATTCACCCATACGAAGAGCCTGCATACGACCTCATACCTATAGCCAACGACTACACACAAGCTGGTATAGGCATCGTGGGTAATCTGCCACAACCTGTAGCCGTGTACGATTTATTGCAACAAGTCAAAGAGCAAACCGCTTGTGCCCAAGTGCGCCACACCGCCCCCGACAACAAGATGGTACAGAGAGTAGCTATATGTGGCGGTGCCGGTAGCTCGCTCATAGGCAATGCATTGGCTGCCAAGGCCGATATATTTATTACCGGAGAGATAGGATATCACCAGTTTTTTGGCTATGAAGACAAGATGATTTTGGCCGAAATAGGGCATTATGAAAGCGAACAACACACAAAAGATATTTTTTGTGAGGTAATTACAAAAAAAATTCCTAACTTTGCGACCTACTACACAAAGGTAGAAACAAATCCGATAAAATATCTGTAAGCGATGTCAGAAAAGACCAAAGAAAAAGAGTACACCGTAGAAGAAAAACTCAAATCTCTCTACGAATTGCAAACATTACATTCGGAAATCGACCGCATCAAAACGCTTCGTGGTGAGTTGCCTCTTGAGGTTAAAGACCTTGAAGACGAAATTGCCGGTCTGGAAACCCGTATCGAGAAATTCCAAGAGACTATCTCTGCATGCCGCAAAGATATCAACTCTTACAACGAAGAAATACAAGTTTCGCGCAACAAAATCGAGCGTTACAAGTCGCAACTCGACGATATTCGCAACAACCATGAGTTTGACAAACTCAACAAAGAAATCGAGTTCCAAGACCTTTCTATACAAGCTCTCGAAAAGAAAATTCGCGAAGCAAACAATGTAATCAATCGTCGTAACGAAGAGTTGGAGCAATGTCGTGAAAATCTCGACGATCGTCAAAAAATGTTGGTTGAGAAAAAAGCCGAGTTGAACGACATCGTTGCCGAAACTAAGCAAGAAGAAGAGAAATTACGTGAAACTGTAAAAAATCTCGAAAATCTCATCGAGCCGCGTCTCTTGCAAGCATTCAAGCGCATTCGCAAAAATGCACGCAATGGTTTGGCTGTCGTTTATATCCAACGCGATGCATGTGGTGGTTGTTTCAACCGTATACCGCCTCAACGTCAGCTCGACATCAAGATGCACAAGAAAATTATCGTTTGCGAGTATTGCGGTCGCATCATGGTCGACCCTCAACTTGCAGGTGTAGAGGCTTAATAACTTCTTATGATATAACAAGGCTGTGCCGAAAAATTCACACTTTTTTGGCACAGCCTTTTTGTGTTTATATGTTCCTGCTTTGAGAACGGTACAATTCATCGTCATGGACAACTTTTAGAAGTTGTGGCATGAATATATGAGCCCGAAAGAAAAGAAATTGCATTTTTTTTCTTGATTTGCCGAAAAAGTTACCTAATAAAGGCATTCTTTACGCGCTTTTCACTATCTTTGCGTGAATAATAATCAATTATATTGAGATTGCGTTGTGTGAGGAACCAAATAACATAAGGTTATATAACCTCCTCAGATAGTCGTAAGTAGTAAATTGAACGTGATGATGGAAAACACCTTAGAGCAAGATTTGCCGGTATGGTTTGCAATGAGTGCCCCTTATCGCAATGAGATGAAAGCCAAACGATTTCTTGACGAAAACGGTGTGGAAAACTATCTGCCGTTATGCAGTAAAATCTTTACCGATAAATATGGTAGAAAGGTACGTAAGACCGCTCCTATTGTCAGTAATCTTCTTTTTGCATATACTACACGCGACAATATGCAGCAAATAAAGTTGCGAGCCCCATATCTGCAATATCGCACCAATAAGATCAATGGTCGCAATGTGCCCATTATAGTCCCCGATAAGCAGATGAGGCATTTTATTGCCGTATGTCAAACCAATAGCGACAAACTCATATATTTGAAACCCGAAGAAATAAACATCGCACAAGGAACTCCCGTGAGAGTAATAGGTGGTGTGTTTGATGGTATCGAAGGTATCTTTGTTAAAGTCAAAGGTGCGCGTGCCAAAAGGGTAGTGGTGCAGATTGATGGTATTGCTGTTGCAACCGCCGAGATTGAGCCTCAATATATAGAAGTAATTAACTCTTAAATTATATAACTTATGAAAATTGCAGTTGCAGGAACCGGTTATGTGGGCCTATCCATTGCCACATTGCTTGCACAGCACAACGAAGTTGTAGCTGTCGACATTGTACCCGAGAAGGTCAATCTTATCAATAATCGCAAATCTCCCATTCAAGACGATTATATCGAGCAATACTTGGCCGAGAAACCTCTTAACCTTCGTGCTACGCTCGATGCCGAAGAAGCATATCGTGATGCAGAGTTTGTGGTTATTGCTGCTCCTACCAACTACGACAGCCAAAAGAATTTCTTCGATACATCAGCCGTAGAGAAAGTTATCGATACTGTTTTGGCTGTCAACCCCGATGCCATTATGGTTATCAAAAGTACCATACCCGTTGGTTACTGTCGCTCGCTTTATGTTAAGTATGCCTTGCGTTTTATGGCCGAAGAGCGTCTTAAAAATAAAAAATTCAACCTCCTTTTCTCGCCCGAGTTCCTTCGCGAAAGCAAGGCTCTTTACGACAATCTCTACCCCAGCCGCATCATCGTTGGCGTGCCCAAGTACATTGCCAATTTTGACGAAGAAAATCTTGCTATATCTGCCATTGCCGACCTCGACAAGCTCAACAAAGCTGCACAAACTTTTGCCAAACTCTTGCAAGAGGGTGCTATCAAAGAGAACGTCGACGTCCTTTTCATGGGACTCAAAGAGGCCGAGGCTGTCAAGCTCTTTGCCAATACATACCTTGCCCTGCGCGTAAGCTATTTCAATGAGTTGGATACTTATGCCGAGGTGAAAGGTCTCGATACACAGGCTATCATCACCGGTATCGGTCTCGATCCCCGCATTGGTAGCCACTACAACAATCCCTCTTTTGGTTACGGTGGTTATTGCTTGCCCAAAGATACCAAGCAACTCCTGGCCAACTACAACGATGTGCCACAAAACATGATGTCGGCCATTGTCGAGAGCAACCGCACCCGCAAAGACTTTATTGCCGATCAGGTATTGGCCAAAGCCGGATACTATACTGCTTCAAGTGCCTGGAATGCAAATCAAGAACAAGAATTGGTTGTAGGTGTATATCGCCTCACTATGAAATCAAACTCCGACAACTTCCGCCAAAGTGCCATTCAAGGTGTTATGAAACGCATCAAAGCCAAGGGTGCTAAGGTTATTATCTATGAGCCCACATTGGAAGATGGTGTGATGTTCTTCGGTAGTGAAGTTGTCAACGACTTTGCCGAGTTCAAGCGTCGTTCGCAAGCCATCATTGCCAACCGTTATGATGACTCTCTCGACGATGTTATCGACAAAGTATACACTCGCGATATATTCAAGCGCGACTGATTTTTGCCATATTCGGCGCGTAAAAACACATCTTATATATCTAAAGACCTTATACAATATTACAATATGAAAGTCCTCGTAACAGGAGCTGCCGGATTTATAGGCTCTAATCTCGTCGAGCGCCTGCTCACTACCGAGCCCGGCATTGAGATTGTCAATCTCGACAGTGTCAATGACTACTACGATGTTTCTATCAAAGAGTATCGTTTGCGACGTCTTGAAGAGTTGGCTGCACAACATCCCGAGTGTAAATATACATTCGTACAAGGAAATTTGGCCGATAAGACTCTTATCGACAAGCTATTTGCCGAGAACGATTTTGAGATTGTTGTCAATCTCGCAGCCCAAGCCGGAGTACGTTATTCTATTACCAACCCCGATGCATACATCGAGAGCAATCTCATTGGTTTCTACAACATTCTCGAGGCTTGTCGACACAGCTACGACAACAATCGTCGTGGTGTACAACACCTCGTTTATGCATCATCAAGTTCGGTATACGGTAGCAACAAGAAAGTACCATACAGCACCGACGATAAGGTCGACAATCCTGTAAGCCTATATGCCGCTACCAAGAAGAGCAACGAACTATTGGCCCATGCCTATAGCAAGCTCTACAACATCCCATCTACAGGTCTGCGATTCTTTACCGTATATGGTCCTGCCGGTCGTCCCGATATGGCATACTTCGGTTTTACCAATAAATTGCGCAAAGGCGAAACAATCGAAATTTTCAATTACGGTAACTGTAAGCGTGACTTCACTTTTATCGACGATATTGTCGAGGGTGTGCAGCGCGTAATGCACCATGCTCCGCAACGACGTGTGGGTGAAGACGGCCTACCCGAGCCTCCTTATGCAGTATACAACATCGGTAACAGCGACCCTGAAAACCTCTTGGACTTTGTTACGATACTGCAAGAAGAGCTCATTGCTGCCGGAGTATTACCGGCCGATTACGACTTCGAGGCTCACAAAAGACTCGTACCCATGCAGCCCGGCGATGTGCCCACAACCTATGCCGATACAACAGCTCTCGAGCGCGATTTGGGATTTAAACCTCATACTCCCTTGCGAGATGGTATTCGTGCATTTGCTCAATGGTATAAAGAGTTTTATGGTTAATCCATAAAATCCTGCTTGAAAATAAAAGAGGAAGAGGCTGTGTCAAAATTTGGAATTTTGGCACAGCCTCTTTAAGGTTTGTAAAAATTGACAAAACATAGAGCGTTGAGATTTAGGGAAAAAGGTGTGTACACGTGTACATGACTGCGCCCTAATATTGAAAACAACACAGTACTTTGTCTATTATGACACATCGCCTCATGATTTCTTCAAATTCTTGCGATATTTTTGTTCACATTACCTTTTTATTGAACATCAATAATTATAATTAAACTTAATATCTTACACCTCTCAACAACCTTATTTAATTTTTAGCAAAATATTAGTTATCTTTACGCACTAATTTTAGCAAAAGATTATTCACTACAATATGACACCTTCCTATAACGAAGAGATTGTTATCGAAAAACTGCACAACCCCGATACAATGCGTCAAGCCTTTGGCCAAGTTGTTGAGCATTATGGTGAGAGGTTATATTGGCAGATTCGTAAGATGGTAGTTTCGCATGAGGATGCCGACGACCTTTTGCAGAACACTTTTCTCAAAGCTTGGAACAATATCGAGATGTTTCGTGCCGAAGCACGTCTTTCCACTTGGCTTTATCGCATCGCTGTTAATGAGACCATTACATTCCTTAACCGCGAGCGTCAGCGCAATAATATTTCTATCGATAACGACGACAGTTTCTTACTCAACAACATCGAGGCCGATGAGTGGTTTGATGGCGATGAGATACAGTTGCGACTGCAACAAGCCATCGCGCGCCTGCCCGAGAAGCAACGCCTCGTTTTCAATATGCGATACTTCGACGAGATGAAGTACGAGGATATTTCCGAAATTCTCGGCACTTCGGTTGGGGCTCTCAAAGCTTCATATCACCATGCAACCAAAAAAATTGAAGAATTTTTGTTAGCCTCCGATTAAACCTTTGCTTATTTCTTAAGTCATAACATTGCATAATCCCACTACATGATGAAAAAGAAAGAAGACATACTCGAACAAGTTGGCCGTAAGACCGGTTATAAAGTCCCCGAAGGATATTTCGAGAACTTTACTGCCCGCATGACCGAACAGTTGCCCGAGCGCGAATTGCCCAAGCCCGAGATTGTTACACCTTGGCAGAAGTTCCGCCCATACATCTACATGGCTGCTATGTTTGCCGGCATCTGGCTCATGGTACAAGTCTTTGTTGCTCCTGTTGTCGAAGCCGAAGAGGCTATCACTGCAGCAAACGAACACGAAGAAGACCTCGAAGAGTATATGCTATACTCGATGGACGAATACACCGTTTTCGAGGCTTTCTACGCCGAAACCGAATAAACCACTTAATCCACACTCATTCATATGAAAAGACTCATTTCGATACTCATCCTTGCACTCTCTTTCACTACTGCTGTTAATGCCTTGGCTCAAGACGCCAAAGCCGATCGCGATAAAGCCCGTAAAGAAAGATGGGAAAAGTTCCGTCAAGACAAGCACGACTTCTATATCAAGACAATGGAACTTACCCCCGAGCAAGCTCAACAATTCATCCCGCTCTTTGACGAGATGGAAAAGAAAATGTTCGAAGCCAATCGTGAAGTGCGCCGTGAAGCTCGTATTGTAGAAAAAGACGAAAACACTACCGACGAACAGTACAAGGCTGCTGCCGACCGTGCTGCCGCTCTCCCCGAGAAAGAAGTAAAGATTGAAAAAGAATATTACGAGCAATTCTGCAAGATTCTTACACCTCGTCAACAATTCCTCTATCACCGTTGTGCTCCCGAGTTCCAGAAGAAGATGGTGAACAAGAATCACAAAAAAGCCGGTAAACACCACAAGGGCGATAAGTAATATTTACATCATATATAATAAGAAACGGGTACTTCTCACGATTTGTGAAAGTCCCCGTTTCTTGTATCTCGTTATACCCTGCTTGTCACTCCTCGGGCCTGACAAAGAAGGTAAAGTTTACACTGCCATATACACGATGTTCTGCAAACCACGGATGTGACGTAAAGTCATTATTACGCGAATGTTCAAGCACAAAGAGTCCGCCCGGTCGCAACAAGCAATTATCATCCAACACTCGCGAGGGGATACTCTCAAGTTGTGGCAAGTCGTATGGTGGGTCGGCAAAGATAAAGTCAAATTGCTCTCTGCATGAAGCAACAAATTTAAACACATCGCCACGCACGACCTGAAGGTTTTTATCTCCAAGCAACTCTTGCACCTTCATTATGAAATTGTATTGTGTCGGATGTTTCTCTACACACACCACTCGTTTGCTCTCACGCGAAAGCAATTCAAAGCTTATCGCTCCCGTACCGGCAAAAAGGTCCAGTGCTGTAATATCCTCAAACTCTATAAGATTTTCGAGTACATTGAACAAGTTCTCTCTTGCAAAGTCGGTCGTTGGGCGTGCCTTGATATTGTTGGGCACGTCAAACCGCCTACGTCCATATTTCCCTCTTATAATTCGCATAATGACAAAGCTGTTAAATCAAACGGAATTTGCATCGCATCGCTTCCCAACACATGACTGTGCGAGGGAAAGATAACTGGTACTACCGTGAGTATATAGTTGCGCAACAAGTTCGACAACTCTCTGCGTGTATCAATATCTCCTACAAGTTGCACCTCATCACGGCGTTGGTCTAATCCCAACTGTTTCCATACATTCAGTATATGGTAGGCTGCATCGTTACTATGGCGATAGTCGTAGGTATTGGCCAGCAACAAACCCTCACGACCATAGCACACTACATCCATACGACCGTGCAGCAGGTGTACATACATCTTTCGATGGTTACCAAGGCGACTCTTGCGATAGAAGTATTCACACAAAGCCGTCAGCGGATGCAACAGGGTAGGGGTGTCAAATGTGCGATTGACAAACGATACCACTCGCTTGTCGGCACCCGACAACATCACTGCTCCCGTATGTGGCATGCGACTCTCTATCACATACTCATCTCCGCATGGGTTCAGCATCTCATAGTAACAACTATTATCGCTCTGTGTGGCCACCTCATTGGGCACTATCACAAAGTGGGTCGAAGGCAGTACCACATACACTCGATTGAATGGTTGCAACAATATTTCGTGGGCATACACTGCCTGTTCTACGGCCTGGGCATACTCCTCTCCCGAGGGTAATACAATACGCTTACTCACCATCGAGCCATCCTCGGCAGGATGATAATACACATACTGCAATTCACCCGGGGTGATGCGCAACATCAGTGTGTAGTGCGATGTATCTATGCTTACGGATTCTTCCATACCACAAAAGTACAAAAAGAAAATCGCATTTCACTATTTCTTACACATTTTCCCCTCTTTTATCCTTCTCTTCACACAAAATAGCTATCTTTGTTTCATTTCTACTCAATCACAACATTTATAGAATATTCCTTTATATGCTCTACCAAGCTCTTGCCGCGCGCACTCTCAGCAACTTGCCATACATCCCCAACGACCAACAACAGGAGTTGATTACCCGTCTGGCTCGTTTTGTGCTCAATGGCAAGGATACCGACCTCTTTCTGCTCACAGGATATGCCGGTACGGGTAAGACTTCGTTGGTAGGTGCTTTGGTCAAGACGCTCGACAGCCTCAAGTTCAAGACTGTTTTGTTAGCTCCCACAGGACGTGCCGCCAAGGTATTTGCTCATTATGCACACCACCCGGCCTACACCATTCACCGCAAGATATATCGTCAGCAACATTTCTCGCCCGATATGCGTGGTTTCCTTTCGGGCAACAACACGCATCGCGACACGTTGTTTATTGTCGACGAGGCCTCGATGATTGCCAACGCGCCCAACGACTCTGGCATGTATGGGTCGGGCCAACTCCTCGACGACCTTATTGAGTATGTATATGGAGGCGAAAACTGTCGCCTGCTTCTTCTCGGCGACACTGCGCAGTTGCCTCCTGTGGGGCAGGCTTTCAGCCCGGCTCTATCGCCCGAGGTACTCCGCTCTATGGGTATGAATGTCATCTCCTACGAGCTCAATCAAGTCGCTCGTCAAGACACCGACAGTGGTATCCTATTCAATGCCACACAATTGCGTCACACCATGACTCGTTGCAACGATGCTATCATGCCACCTCCGCAGTTGCGTTTCAGCGGATTTCCCGATGTAGTCAATCTCAGTGGCGAATTTCTTATCGAAACGCTCTCCGATTCGTTCGATTCGGTAGGGCTCGACAATACCATCGTTATCACTCGCTCCAACAAGCGTGCCGGTATTTTCAACCAAGGCATCCGCAACCAGATTCTCTACCGCGAAGAGGAACTCACAGCCGGCGATATGCTACTCGTGGCCAAGAACAATTACTATTGGGGTAAGGAGTATAATGAGGTCGATTTCATTGCTAATGGCGACATTGCACGTGTCGTGCGCGTACGCAAGCAATATGAGATGTATGGATTTCGTTTTGCCGATGTGCAACTGCAATTTCCCGACCTCGAGGTAGAGCTCGAGGCACGTATCTTGCTCGACACGCTCCATAGCGACGCACCGGCTCTCTCGCGTGAGCAGAACGAGCAGTTATACACCGCTATTCTTGCCGATTATGCTCACATCTCTACCCAACGCGAGCGCATGCAACGTCTCAAAGTCGACCCTTGGTTCAACGCCCTTCAGGTCAAGTATGCCTATGGCGTTACCTGTCACAAGGCGCAAGGCGGTCAGTGGCGACACGCATATATCGACATGGGATATATCGACCCCTCGGCACTCACGCTCGACTTCTACCGTTGGCTATACACCGCCATTACCCGCGCTACCGAGCGTGTATACTTCATCAACGTTGCACCTCCTTTTATCGATGATCGCGATAATGAATTATAAAGAGTTTGAAAAAAGAATATTACTACCTATGAACAAGGTTTACTTTTTATAAAGCAGCCATTATTTTAGAACTCTACACTTATTTTTAAGCGACCGCCCAAACCTCGTTCAACTACATCGTACAATGTTTTTAGAGTGATATTCTCACCATCAGTTTCTACCTTTGATATAAAGGTGCGTTTCTTATTGATACGCCTTGCCACTTCTTCCTGCGTGAGACATTGTTGTTCTCTTGCAGAACGAATTTTGAAACCAATATGCAACGCTTCAAGTTCACGTTCTATTCTATCTCTTTCCGGAGTACCTACTTCGCCGTAATATTGCGTTTTAAGTTGGTCTAATGATTTAGTATTTTTCATTTTTCTTTCTCCTTTTCTTCGTAATATTCGTTCATCAATTTAACTGCACGCTCGATTTCACCGGGTGGTGTCTTTTGTGTTTTCTTTTGAAAGCCCGATAATAGTACAACAAATTTATTGCCGTCAAAGAAACAGAAAATTCTAAATATGTTAGAACTTAATTGTACTCTGACTTCAAAAAGTCCGTTTGTTCCCTCGATAAATTTAAGATATTGAACAGGAACACGCTCAATCGTTTCAATAATGCTTAATATTTTGATTATCTTATCTCGAACTTTTTGATTTTGAGCAGCAAAAAAATCTTCAAAATAATGCTAATATGTTATGACTTCTCTGACTTTTATGTTACAAAGGTAATTTATAAATTACATTTTTGCAAGAAGAAAGACTAACTTTTTTGTTATCCGATTAAAATTTATCGGATAACAATTATAAAACAATCTACTGATTTTCCAGGCATTTAGAATGCCTCGCCCATATTGAATACCACAGCGAAGGCATCGCGACCGAAGCCAAAGTCCACTCGCAGATTCACATTGTGCTTCAGCTCAAATCGAACACCCGCACCATAATTTATCATCATATTTTTCCATGCAAACTGCTCAAACGAAGGGAATACTCCTCCATATCCCACCCATGCCACCAAGCCCACGCGCTTGATAATGTTTTGTCGCAGCTCCATCTGGGCATTTGCCTGATTATTATCGATATAACGGCCCGCATAGTAACCTCGCATGCGTGCTCCTCCTGCCCCCATCTCGGCTCGTAGGGGCCATGGCGTATCCTTGCCCGTATACATGCCGTAGAGGTCAAACGCCAAGACACCTCCCTTCCACAAGGGCTGGAAGTAATCTATCGTCAACGTGGTCTTAAATACATCCTTGCTCGCTGTTCCCAAGAAGCGTGGATATATCAACTCTTGCAGTGCTATATATAATCCTCGTTTCGGATTGGGGATAAAGTCGCGGGTGTCATATACAAGCGAAGCTCCTATTCCTGTTAGCCAATAGGACAACGCTTGTCCTTCCAGATACGACTTGTTGCCTAAGCGCGATATATAGCTATATCCCATATTGAGCAAGGGGCCTATATGCAGGTTGTCGGTAATGTTGTATACATAGTCGGCCTCTATGTTGAAGAGACGGCGTGTATATACACTTTTGGCATTATGGAGGCAAGATTCATACGAGATTCCCCAGAAGTCAAGCGGCTTATTATAGAATTGTGCATAGTAATGTATGCGCGATTTACGATTGAAGTGATTATTGCCTCCTATGCTTATTTTATACTCACCCTTCAACGTCACATTCGCAAAGAATTGCAAGTCCGATGGTTGTATAATACTATCTGTTCGGTCCAAGCGGTACAATGCCGTAACTACTCCTCCTATACCCACACTTGCCTCTTGAGAGTAGAACGGAAACACTACAAACGACAAGTCTATAGGTCGTTCATGTGTCTTATCCTTATTTCCCTTAAAGAGCTGGTTGAAAAATTTCTTGAATACATTATCTTTCTTTTGTGGTGATGATTGCAATAGACTGTCTCCTTGCATTACATGCGTCGCAATACTATCTGCAATTACTTCCTCTTGTACACCATTGCTCTCTGCTTGATGCAGATGTTGGTTGTCGATTCTATCTTGAGAGTAACTATTCAAGATACATATTACGAGCAGGATGAGTGTGAGGCAATATGCTTTATTTTTCATATTTATGAGAAATACATAATGGATAATTTTGCTTTTAACGAATAACAATTATCAAGTTTGCAAAGTTAGTATTATTATTCAATTTTATAATTGGTTTTGGTTTAAAATAACATAAATACTTCATCATATTTATTCACTGTTTTTCTTTCTCTTTTTATCGCATTATTGCCGTAGGCCTATACCTTTTCTTTGTAGCTGTAATAATTTTTTTTTTGACAACTATGAATACTATCGATTTTCGCACATTCAATCGCTCCTATCTCATGCCTCATGCAGTCGAAAACAATCACTCTTCGGCTCTCTCGTTTCATCGTCGCAACCTCGACATGCTCGACGAGGCTCGTATGGCTTGGGAGTCTATTGCCGACTTTCGGGCACAACGCGCTCGCAGTCGCAATTATACCTTTGGAAAGCAGTGGAGCGACCCCATTATTCTCCCCGACGGACGCACCATTACCGAGGAACAATACCTCAGAGAACAAGGCAAAGTCCCTCTCAAAAACAATATGATCAGACAACTCGTCAAGAGTGTTTTGGGTCAGTTTCGTGCGGCTCAGACCGAGCCCGTATGTGTAGCGCGTGATCGCAACGAACAAGCCTTGAGCGAACTGATGACTACCGTTATGCAATATGTATATCAGCTCAATCGCATCTACGAGTTGGATAGTCGCACGCTCGAAGAGTTTCTCATATCGGGTAGCTGTTTCCATAAAATCGGTTACGGATCTCGACACGGCAAGAGCGATGTTTGGGTTGATGCCATACCGCCATCGCGCATTTTCTTCAACAACATGCAAGATGCTCGTCTATGGGACTGTTCTTTGATTGGTGAGTTGCACGACATGACTCTCAATGACATCATTGCTCGTTTTGCCCGTGGCGATAAGGGTAGGGCGCATCAGCTTCACGAAATTTATGGCAATGTATCACAAGAACACATATACCACGCCTTTGAAAATCTCTCTTCTCAACCGCTCGACTCGCTCGATTTCTTTGTACCTTCCTCGCCCGACAGTTGTCGCGTCATCGAAGTCTGGAAGTTGACTCATTGCGAGAGATTGCGATGCCACGACACGCTATCGGGTGAATACTACAAGGTCGATGCTTCTATGATTGCCGACATCGACAATACCAACAAGATTCGCATCGAGCAAGCTGCACTCCAAGGCATTGAGAAATTAGAAGTCCCTCTTATCGAGACCGAGTGGTTTGTCGACACTGTATGGTATTATTGGTTTCTCTCACCATTGGGCGATGTTCTCGACCATGGTGAAACACCTTATTGGCACGGTGAGCATCCTTATTCTTTGCGTTTATACCCGCTGTTCGATGGCGAAATACACTCGTTTGTCGAAGATGTTATCGACCAGCAACGATATATCAATCGACTCATTACCATGGTCGATTTTATTATGGGCAGTAGTGCCAAGGGCGTTTTGATTTTCCCCGAAGACCAGATCCCCGACGGTATGACTATCGACGACATTGCCACCGAATGGACTCGATACAACGGAGTCATACTTTTCCGCCCCAAACCCGGCTCTCCAATGCCTCAGCAAATATCGGTCAATGCAACAAATGTTGGTGCCTACGAACTGTTGTCTTTGCAAATGCGCCTTCTGGAAGATATCTCCGGTGTCCACAGTGCCATACAGGGAAAGAATGTTTCAGGTGGTACGGCTTCTTCGTTGTACGCCCAGCAAGTACAATACTCGGCAACCAATCTTCTCGACATCTTCGAGTCTTTCAAGACATTCCGCGAGGAGCGCGACAACAAGATATTAAAGACGTTGCAACAATTTTACAACGATGCTCGTTATGAGACTATTACGGGCGATGCCATGCAACACATCACCACACCCGAGATGGTGCGCAATGCCGAGTTTGACATCTCTATAACCGAGTCGGCGGCAGCTCCGGCTTTCCGTCAGTCGTCCAACGATTTCCTCTTGGCTCTGTTCCGTTCGGGACACATATCGCTCTCTACGTTGTTGCAAACCGGTGCATTCCCTTTTGCCGACAAACTCATGCAGCACATCAACATCGAGCAGCAACAGCAGTTGGAGCAGATGGCATCGATACTCCAACAACCCACCGACACGCCACTTTCGCAGCAACAGTCGCCACAACAACCACCCTCACAACAGCCCCCCGTGCAACGACAA
This sequence comes from Bacteroidaceae bacterium, assembly GCA_017522135.1. GTDB lineage: Bacteria > Bacteroidota > Bacteroidia > Bacteroidales > Barnesiellaceae_A > Barnesiella_A. The sequence goes on along the minus strand of JAFXAB010000036.1, from coordinate 31,252 downwards.
CCGTCACAACCACCCCAATCTGCCACACATCCTTAATATATTCTCCCCCTGCGAGCGTCACCCCGCAGTGGGTAGGGGTTTATGGTATACCGGTGTTTGGTAACCTTTTCTCCCCCTGCGAGCGTCACCCCGCAGTGGTTAGGGGTTTATGGTATACTGGTGTTTGGTAACCTTCTCTCCCCCTGCGAGCGTCACCCCGCAGTGGGTAGGGGTTTATGGTATACTGGTGTTTGGTAACCTTTTCTCCCCCTGCGAGCGTTAGCGAGATAGGGGGAGTCCACGCAGTGGGTAGGGGTTTTATTATTTCACAGCATATCCCCTCTATCATCCTTTACGCCTTTATTGCCCTTTTAGGCTTTTGTGTTACTCTCTCTATTATAAATATCTTTAAAATTCCTCCGCCATACGAAAAAATAGTGTATTTTTGTTCTCTCAATTAACTCCGTAACCATTCACACTATTTATACTTTATGAAACATTTCTTTATCACTATCACACTGCTCGTTGCAGCAACTTTCAATGCTCACGCCGTTGTTACCGATTCTGTTGCCTATCACCACCAAGCCACCGATACGGCAACCATTGCAAAAATATTAGATGCTACCCGCAAGGCCGAGTTAGAGGCTCCGGCCGACCGTCTTGTATTTGCCGCCCGACAACTGCTCCGATCCCCCTATGTAGCTGCCACTCTCGAAGGGGATACCGAGGTCTTGCGTATCAATATGTCTGAGTTCGACTGCACAACGCTTGTCGAGACGGCCATCGCTTTGACCCTGACTGCTGCTGTTGATACTGCTTCGTTTGACGAATTTGCTCAAAACCTACGCAGCATCCGTTACAGGTCGGGTGTAGTTGACGGATACGCCTCTCGTCTGCATTACGTCAGCGATTGGATTGCCGATAATACCTTGCGTGGCAATTTTGTCGAGGTTACGGCTCAATGCCCTCTTGCCAAGCGCGACATCAAGTCTATTAACTACATCTCTTCCCACAGCCGCAATTATACTGCTTTGCTCAACAACGACTCGTTGGTCAATTGCATCAAAGAGGTTGAGGCCAAGTATAACAACTATCGTTATCAATACATCCCCGCTGCATCACTCAATTCCGAGGCTCTTGCCAAGTGGTTCAAGAATGGCGATATTGTTCTCTTCACAACCTCTGCCAAGGGGCTCGATGTGTCGCACATGGGCATTATCGTCATAGAGCATGGTCGGGTTTGCTTTATTCATGCTTCTTCCAGAGCAAATGCTGTAGTCATCGAAAAACAACCCCTATACAACTATGTTATGAGCAATAGAAGCATCAATGGCATTAGAATTGTACGCCTATAAGGGATATATCTTTAATAAGTTACAATACACTTTAAATCGCAATATACAACAATGTCTGTTTCAGAAAAATATAGCACTCTACGCAATCGACAAAAGCTCTTTTATCTCGAGCATATCACGCGCGAATTACCCTATCGTCTCACTGCGTTAGACCGCCTTCGCGAAGGGATAAAAGACAACGAGCAAGCCCTTGCCGAGGCCTTGTACAAAGACTTGGGAAAGTCGCAATTTGAGAGCTATGCTACCGAGATAGGCATCCTCCTCAACGAGATTCGATACATGCAGAGTCATCTGCGCGATTGGGTTGCCGACCGTCATGTATTCTCGCCTTTGGCTCTCTTTGGCTCTCGCAGTCGCATCCACTACGAGCCGCGTGGTGTGGTACTCATCATCGCTCCTTGGAACTATCCTTTACAGCTGGCTTTTGCTCCCCTCATTGGTGCTATTGCTGCCGGCAACTGTGCTGTTATCAAGCCCTCATCGAGTGCTCCGTATACAGCGGCTGTAATGATGAAAATTATCAATGAGTGCTTCGAGGACGAGTATATTGCCGTTGTCGAACCGGGCGAAAATGTTTCCGAGCAACTTTTGCAATTGCAGTGGGATTACATCTTCTATACCGGTGGCGAAAAGCATGGTCGCTACGTACTGCAAGCTGCCGCACAACATCTCACTCCTGTCACCCTCGAGTTGGGGGGGAAGAGTCCTTGTATTGTCGACAGCGATGCCGACCTCCGCATTGCTGCAAAACGCATTGTTTGGGGCAAGTTGGTCAACTGTGGACAAACTTGCGTTGCTCCCGACTACCTCTTTGTTCATCGCGAGGTCAAGGACAAGCTCATCAAGCTCATGCAAGACGAGATTGTTGCACAATATGGCGTCAATCCATCCTTAAGCCCCGACTATCCTCGCATCGTCAGTTACCGACACTTCGACCGTCTACAACCGTTGCTTTCGCACGGTACCATCATTTATGGTGGTCAATCCGATCGCGAGCAATGCTACATTGCACCCACACTCATTACCGATGTGCCGAGCGATTCGCCTCTGTTCACCGACGAAATTTTCGGCCCTATACTGCCCATCATTCCCTTCGACGACATCGACGATTGTGTCGAACACATCAACACACACCCCACACCGTTAGCACTCTACTATTTCACCACAAGCAAGAAGAGTGCTCGTTACATGATTAATCACACCGAGTCGGGAGGCATGTGCATCAACGACACCATTGTACATGTAGCCAATCATCATCTTCCCTTCGGTGGCAAAGGTCGCAGTGGCATGGGACACTATCACGGTCGTTACAGTTTCGAGACATTCAGCCATGCCAAGGCCGTTGTTTCTACAACCAATCGTTTCTTCCTCTCCATCAAGTGTGCACCCTATGGCAATAAACTCAAGTGGGTCAAGAAGATACTCAGATAGTTGTTATACATTATTTCACAGCCCCTGACAACCTTTTGAGCCTTTCAGCCCCTGCTGCCCTTTATGCCTTTTACGCCCGTATTGCCCTATAGGCCTTTGGGTCCTTATTGCCTTTCAGCCCCTACCGGCCTTTTAGGCCTTACAACCCTTACAACCCTTTCAGTCACTTTAGGCCTTATAGCCCTTTTAGGCCTTCTTATTGCACACGTTGTCGCTATCCTTTTCCTCCTCGGTATCGTTTCTCGATATAGAGAGGTACACATAGTGGGGTGGGATTAGAAATACTTGTTATTAGTTAGCAATATATTTTTATACAACCACAAAATCAAAGTAAAAAACACTATCTTTGTTCTCTCAAAATAGACTGATGTGAATATCCAACTGCTACAACACCTCAATCCGGCTCAGCGCGATGCTGTGCTTTACACCGATGGCCCGCAACTTGTCATTGCCGGTGCCGGCTCGGGTAAGACTCGTGTGCTCACTTACAAGATTGCTCACCTGCTCTCTACCGGTTACGAGCCGTGGCGCATCTTGGCTCTCACTTTTACCATCAAGGCGGCCAACGAAATGAAGGAACGTATTGCCAAGTTGGTGAGCAAAGAGGTAGCTTCACGCCTATGGATGGGTACTTTTCACTCCATCTTTTCGCGCATCTTGCATGCCAATGCCGAGTGTCTGGGCTTCCGCTCCGACTTTACCATCTACGATACCGCCGACTCGCGCTCTCTCCTCAAGACCATCATCAAGGAGATGCAGCTCGACGACAAGATTTACAAGCCCGCTACCGTACAGTCCATTATCTCTAATGCCAAGAATGCCCTTATCACCCCCAACGCCTACACTTCCAATGCCGCTCTGCGCGATATGGACAATAAGCAGAAGCGACCCATGTTGCACAACATCTATCGTGTCTATTGGGAGCGTTGTTTTCGTGCCGGGGCTATGGACTTCGACGACCTCTTGTTATATACCAATATCCTCTTCCGCGACCACCCCGAGGTGGCACAGAAGTACCGCGACCTCTTTCGCTACGTGTTGGTCGATGAGTATCAAGATACCAACTTCTCGCAACATCTCATTGTCAATCAATTGTGCCGCGACCACGGTCACCTTTGTGTCGTAGGCGACGATGCACAGAGTATCTATTCGTTTCGTGGGGCTAACATTAGCAACATTCTCAACCTCAAGAACGAATATCCGGGTCTGCGCATCGATAAGTTGGAGCAAAACTATCGCTCTACACAGAACATTGTCGACACTGCCAACAGCCTTATCCGCAAGAACAAGGAACAAATTCCCAAGCGCGTATTCTCCGAGAAGGAGCGCGGCAGTAAGGTACAGGTCATCTCGTCATACTCCGACTATGAGGAGGCCTTTCTCGTTGCCAATCGCATCAAAGAATTACGATTGCTCAAGGCTGTTCCTTACAACGACTTTGCCATCCTATATCGTACCAATGCGCAGTCGCGTGTGCTCGAAAGTGCTCTCCGCAAGCTCAATATGCCTTATCGCATTTATGGCGGACTGGCTTTCTACCAGCGCAAGGAGGTCAAGGATGCCGTTGCATACTTCCGCCTCACCATCAACCCCAATGACGAAGAGGCTTTCAAGCGTGTAGTCAATTACCCGGCGCGTGGCATTGGCGATACCACTGTGAGCAAAGTTCTTGCTACGGCTCAATCTCACGACATTGGCCTGTGGAATGTGCTTTCGCAACCACTCGAATACAACCTTCCGGTCAATGCCGGTGCACGCGCCAAGTTGGCGGCTTTTGTCGAACTTATCGACTCTTTCCGTCAACTCGCATCTACGCTCCCCATCGCCGAGTTGGTCGAGCAGATTTTGCGTCGATCGGGTATTATCAACGAGATATACTCTTCCGACACACCCGAGAATATCAGTCGTCAAGAAAACATACAAGAGTTGCTCAACGGTGTCAGTGAGTTCTACTCCCATCGCATCGAGGAGGGTAACGAGGCAGTTTCGTTGGCCGACTTCCTCGCCGAGATTTCGCTCATTACCGACCAGGACAATGGCGATGAAGAGGTACAAGACAAAGTCACGCTCATGACAATACACTCGGCAAAGGGTCTGGAATTTCGCAACGTCATTATCACAGGGCTTGAAGAAGAACTGTTTCCTTCTGCCATGTCGCTCGACAATCCGTTGAGTATCGAGGAGGAACGACGTCTGCTATATGTGGCCATCACGCGTGCCGAAGAAAACTGTTTGCTCACATACGCACAGACACGTTTTCTCTATGGAAAAACTGTCACTTGTCGCCCCAGCCGTTTCATCCAAGACCTCGATAAACGCTTTGTCGACATGCCCGCGAGTGTCGCTGCTTCTGCTACAGCACATTCTGCTCCTATGGGCAACTCATGGGGTAGGGAGCGCACATCACACAGCCAACTCTCTTTCGATACCCCGCGACGCCCATTCAAGGCACCCGAGCCTCCTACTCAACTCAAGCCGGTCGAAGGCTCGCGTCGCATCGTCAACAACGATGCACCTGCCGACCTCCGCGATAGCGTTATCTCTCAAGCCGGTACGCTCCGACAAGGTTCTCGCATCCGTCACGAGCGATTTGGTGTCGGCACTATCGAGGCCATAGAAGGAACGGGCGACAATTGCAAGATTAGCGTTGCTTTCGACAATGTAGGTCGCAAGCAATTACTGCTCAAGTTTGCCAAATTTTCTATTCTGTAAAACACCTTATAATTATCCATTATATTATATGTCACAACTTCCATCTCCCTGTTATGTACTCGACGAGCAACTTTTACGTCGCAATCTGCAGCTCATAAAGTCGGTTAAAGACCGTGCCGGTGTCAATATTATTCTTGCTTTCAAGGCGTTTGCTCTTTGGGAGGCTTTCCCTATTGTGCGCGAATATATACCCACATCTACCGCAAGTTCTATTCACGAAGCGCGTTTGGCTTACGAGGAGTTGGGATGCTTGGCTCACACCTATTCGCCGGCATATACCGATGCCTCTTTCGACGATATATTGCGATACAGCAGTCACATCACTTTCAACTCGCTCTCGCAATTCAACCACTTTGCCAATCGCGTTGCTGCATACCACCGTCACATATCTTGCGGACTCCGCATCAACCCCGAGTTCTCCGACGTCGAGACCGACCTCTACAACCCCTGTGCCCCAGGATCGCGACTCGGTGTCATTGCCGATAACCTACCCGCTACTCTCCCTGCCGGTATCGAGGGATTGCATTTCCACACACTCTGCGAGTCTACCTCTTACGACCTCGAGCGCACATTGGCTGTTGTCGAGGAGCGTTTTGCCCCCTGGCTCTCGCAAGTCAAGTGGCTCAACATGGGCGGTGGGCACCTCATGACTCGCAAGGATTACGATGTTGAGCACCTCATCAACCTGCTCACCGATTTCCGCGCACGTCACCAGCATTTGCAGCTTATCATGGAGCCGGGTAGTGCTTTTGCTTGGCAGACCGGTACGCTCGAAACTACCATTGTCGATATTGTAGAAAATCACGGCATCCGCACAGCCATCATCGATGCTTCTTTTGCTTGCCACATGCCCGATTGTCTCGAAATGCCATACAAACCGGCCATACGAGGTGCAAAAGAGGGTGGCGAAACTCCCTACACTTATCGCATGGGTGGCAACTCTTGTCTCAGTGGCGACTTTGTTGGCGACTGGAGCTTCGATACTCCTCTCGCTATCGGCGATCGCATCATATTTGAGGATATGATACACTACACAATTGTCAAGACTACAATGTTCAACGGTGTGCCGCACCCGGCTATTGCCATACGCAAGGCCGACGGTAATATTCAACTATGTAAGCAATTTACTTACGACGACTATCGCAACCGTATGGGATAACACGCATATATTCAGTAATATAAGTTGTAATTGAGATTTTCTACCCACCGTGGTCGAAAATCTCAATTACTTTTATTCTTACCCCATTACAATTGCATATCCACTATATCGCCCATCCCTCCCTTTTAGCCCCTAAGGGCCTTAAAGACCTTATCGACCTTATCGACCTTCCCACCTTTCTCCCCCTGCGAGTGTTAGCGAGATAGGGGGAGTACCCGCAAGGGGTAGGGGTTAATTGCTTACACACATGTTATCACAAGCAAGTTGGGACGCAATTTTATTGCGTCCGCCAACACCCGCCCAATGAATTTGTACACCTTACTCAATCCACCTTCACGCCCTTTAGCCCTTAATGCCCTTATCGACCTTCCCACCTTTCTTCCCCCCTGCTGGCAATACTCTCTTTTTACACCTTTACTTGCCTTTTTGTTAATAATACACCTATTGTGTGAAACATTTTATTATAAAGTGCTAAAAAAATGTACTTTTTTATGTATCTTTCAGATACTCTTTTGTATATTTGCCATGTATTTCACAATGAATAATTACATTGTGTTATGATTGAGTTGAAAAAATTAACAACATTATAAAATGAAAATCTACAAACCCTTTATTTGTGCCTTTGTCGTTGCCTTTTGTTGTATGTCGCAACTCTCAGCGCAAAAGTACCTCAACAATCCCTTGCCCGACGCATGGAACTCCGACTCTCAACTATTGTCTACCGTTTCACCGGCCGATGATAAGTGGTGGCTCTCCTTGGGCGACACATGCCTCACGGCTCTTATTGATGAGGCCGTTAGCAACAACTACGACCTCTTGGCTGCCGCAAAACGTATGCAAGTGGCCAAGTCTATGTACAATTCGGCTCTCGCTGCTTACTCTCCCGTAATTGGTTTCGGTGCCGATTGGGTCAATAATCAAACAAGTGGCAACATTAATCCTGTTTCGGCCGACCCCTCTTTATCGAGATATCTGCAAGCAAACATTTCTGTCAGTTGGGAAATTGACCTCTTCGGCAAGATTTACTTCCGTGCCAAAGAAAGCAAAGAACAATACAATGCTACCAAAGAGGAGTACAATGCCGCGATGATTGCTCTCTGCTCGCAGTTGGCCAACAACTATATAACACTGCGTACTTATCAGGCGCAGATGCAGGTGGCCGAGAGCAACATCCTCTCGCAAATGGCTATCCTCGATATTACCGAGACGCGTTTCAACACGGGTCTGGCTTCGGCTCTCGACGTTGCACAAGCCAAGACTGTATACCTCGGAACAAGAGCTTCTATACCTCAACTCAAAGCTGCTATAGACCATCAAATCAACATCATAGCAGTCTTGCTCGGAAAGTACCCGAGTGACGTATACAATCGATTGGTCGTTCCGGCCCAACAAGTCGACTTCGTACAAATCGTTGGTGTCGGCATTCCTTACGACCTCTTGCGTCGTCGACCCGACCTCCGTCAGGCCGAGTACAACATCGCCGCTCAAGCTACCGCTGTCGGTATAGCAGTCACCGATTTCCTCCCTTCGCTTTCGCTCAATGGCAGCGTGGGGTATGCTTCCAACAACCTCGACAAGTTCTTTGACAAGGGCAGCTTGGCGTTCAATATCACTCCCACTTTCCGTTGGACTCTATTCAATGGATCTCAGCGCATTCAGGCTCACAATGCTGCAAAGGCTCAGATGCAGGCTGCTGTCGACAACTACAACAACACCGTGTTGATAGCCGTTCAAGAGGTTGAGACTGCAATGTCTTCCTATAAAAACGCCATCAAACAATTGGTTTTCTTGCAAGAGTTGGTCAACCAAGGTCAGCTTACCCTCGACCTTTCTATCGACCTCTACAAGAACGGTTTGGTCGATTTCCAGACTGTTCTCGATGCACAACGTCAAGCTCTCTCTTATCAAAACTCGCTCGAAGAGACTCGTGGTGCAATGGTACATGCTTTAGTTAATCTTTACCAAGCACTCGGTGGTGGTTGGTCTCAAAATATGTAATCTATCTTAATAATACATACAATTATGAACAATCGTATTTTCCTCTCTTTATTGCTCACTACAGTCTGCATGGTCGCTTGCCATAACAATGAGAATAATGACATACAGTCCTCTGCGCCAGACATCGCAGTGGCTACTGCCATTCAAGACTCTGTTACGCTATTTGCATCATACCCCGGATATCTCGAGGCAAAAAACACTGTCGACCTCGTGGCACGTGTTGCCGGTTTTCAAGTCGCATCTGATTATGTCGCAGGACAGCCTGTCGCCAAGGGCGATACTCTTTTTATCATCGAGCCTACTCAATACGAAGATGCTGTTCAACAAGCCGAGGCGACATTGGCTACATGCAAAGCCGAACTTTACTTTGCCGAGAGTAATTACCAGCGCATGAAAGATGTGGCCAACACCAATGCCATCAGCGAAATAGACTATATTAAGTCCGAGGCCGCTTTCTATCAAGCCGAGGCTGCTGTTATGAATGCCGAGGCCGCACTGCGCTCGGCTCGCACACAACTCAGCTATTGCTACATTACGGCTCCTTTCTCGGGTCGTCCCAATACATCAAAATATGGCGACGGAGACTATGTAAACGCATCTTCTTATATGGCTACTATATACCAAGACAACCAAATGTATGCCTACTTCAGCATCGACGATGCTCAATACATGAAACTCATACAGAATCTCAAAAACAACCATACTACTCTCGGCCACGATGCCGTTAAACTATCTTTCAGCGAGATTCTGCCTCACGACTACAAAGGTTACATCGACTATGTCGCCCCCAATATCGACCTTACAACAGGTACAATGCGCGTGCGCATCGTCGTAGACAATCCCTACAACGAACTCAAGCACGGTATGTACACAACCGTTCACATGCCCTACACTCGTAGCCAAAAAGTCGTAATGGTTCGCGATGCTTCTATTGGTACCGATCAGGTGGGTAAATATCTATACACCGTCAACGACTCCAATCGCGTTGAGTTGCGTCATATTGAAATTGGCGAACTTTACAACGACTCTTTACGCATTGTATACAAGGGTCTTATGCCGGGCGAAAAATACGTCTCGCTTGCATTGCAAAAAGTTCACGAAGGTATGATTATCAACCCCGTTGAGTAATTTTTATCAACTTTTCCCACTAATACTCACTATATATGTTATCCAAGTTTTTTGTTAAGCATCCTATCTTTGCTACTGTATTGGCATTGGTAATGGTATTGGCGGGTGCTATCACTCTCTTTACCCTGCCTATTGCTCAATACCCCGATATTACTCCCCCTACCGTACAAGTTACGGCCATATATCCCGGTGCCGATGCCGAAACCATTGCCGAGACTGTGGGCGTTCCCATTGAGCAGCAAGTAAACGGTGTCGATGGCATGATATACATGAGCTCTACCTCTTCTTCAACAGGACAGTACACTCTTACTGTTACATTCGAGGTGGGTACCGATATCGATATGGCTACCGTTTTGGTACAAAATCGTGTTAGCGTCGCTCAAAATTCCCTCCCTCAGGCTGTTATACAACAAGGTATAACTACCAAAAAACAATCTACGAGCATCGTTATGTTCTTGGCTCTCAACTCCGACCGCGAAGAGTATGATGGCCTTTTCCTCTCAAACTATGCCAACCTCAAGATTGTCGACGAGCTTTCTCGCCAGCCCGGAGTAGGTGGTGTGACTATTTTTGGTGCCGACGATTACAGTATGCGTGTATGGCTCAAACCCGAGATTATGCGCATGCGAGGTGTTACGGCAGCCGAGGTTTACAACGCTATTGCTTCGCAAAATATTGTCGCTCCTGCCGGTAGTGTCGGTCAGCAACCTATATCTTCTCCCGAAGCCTTCCAGTTTACTCTCAAGACCGAAGGTATGATGACCGACGTATCGCAGTTTGGCAACATAATCATTCGTTCCGACGGTAAAGGCGGATACTTGCGACTCAAAGACGTTGCCACCATCGAGTTGGGTAGTGCTTCCTACAACGTTGCTGCCAAACTCAACGGTAAGGAGGCGGCAGCTATTGCTATATACCAACTCCCCGGTTCTAACGCACTCGATGTGGCTCAAGGTGTACGCAAAAAAATGGACGAGTTGCAACAATACTTCCCTCAAGGTGTTACTTATGATGTCGTGCTCGACACTACCGAGTTCGTTACTGCTTCTATCGAAGAGGTGCTCATTACTTTTGTCGAGACTACACTCATCGTTATGCTCGTCATCCTCCTTTTCTTGCAGAACTTCCGCGCCGTAATTATCCCATCGCTTACCATTCCTGTTTCGCTCATCGCTACTTTTGCCGTAATGCAACTAATGGGCTTTTCAATCAACACGCTCACGCTTTTCGGTCTCGTTCTGGCTATTGCCATTGTTGTCGACGATGCCATTGTTGTGGTGGAGAATGCCACCCGTCTGCTCGACACCGGGCAATACTCTCGACAAGAAGCTGTTATCAAAGCAATGGAGGAAATAACAGGCCCGGTTATTGGCGTCGTTCTCGTTTTGCTTTCTGTCTTTATACCCACGGCTTTCATAGGTGGTATTACCGGTGTTCTATACAAGCAATTTGCCTTGACAATTGCTGTCGCTACCATATTCAGTGGACTAAACTCGCTCACGCTCACCCCGGCACTTTGTGCTTTGTTCCTGCAACCTACTCGCGAAACAAAGTTCTGTGTATACCGATGGTTCAACAAGACCTTTGATGTAACCCTTGCCGGATATGTCAACATCATCACATCGATGATTAAGAAGCCGGTGATTGCAATGACTATATTCTTGATTCTCTCTGTTGGAGCTTTCTACGGATTTATGAAATGGCCCTCATCCTTCATTCCTTCCGAAGACTTGGGCTATGTCATCACATCTGTACAGTTGCCCAACGCCTCTTCTTTCGACCGTACTGCCGAGGTGACTGAACGTCTCGAAAAGACCATTATGCAATATCCCGAAGTAGAAAATCTGCTCGTTATCAATGGTTTCTCTTCACTCTTCGGATCGCAATCGTCCAACATGGGTACTTTCTTCGTCGTACTTAAGCATTGGCATGAACGACCCGGAAAAGAACACAGTGCCGATGCCGTTGTGGCTCGCATCAACCGCGATGCAGCTGCCATACAAGAGGCTGTTATCTTTGCCGTCAATCCCCCTGCCATCCAAGGTCTTGGTAACACCGGTGGTCTTGAGTGGCAACTTGAAGACATCAACAACCAAGGTGTACTCGCTATCGAGCAAGCATTGAGGTCTCTTAAGACCGACCTCAAGGATTATCCCTCTATTGGTTCTGTAACCTCTTTCTTTGAAGGATCTTCTCCGCAATACTTCATCGAGTTCGACCGCAGCCGTGTTGAACTCATGGGACTCAACATCAAAGATGTTTTCCAAGCTCTCTCTTTCCAAATGGGTGCAAGCTACGTCAATGACTTCGTAGAGTTTGGACGTGTATATCAAGTGAAAATCAGTGCCGATGCAACGGCCCGTGCCAGCATCGACGATGTGCTCAAGCTCAGTGTCAAGAATCGTGACGGACTCATGGTGCCTTTTGCCGCCTTTACAAACATCAAGTCGGTTATGGGACAAAACCTTGTCACTCGTTACAACATGTATCCTTCTGCATCTATCACAACGCTCCCCGCCGCCAATGCAAGTACTACTCAAGCTCTATTGGAGACCGAGCAACTTGTTAAGGATCGATTGGGCAACAACTTCGCTCTTAGTTGGACCGGTATGGCTCAGCAACAAAAAGAGTCCGGCTCATCGGTTACTATCATCTTTGCCCTCGCCATAGTTCTGGTTATTTTTGTCTTGGCTGCTCAATACGAAAGCTGGACCGACCCCGTTGCCGTAATCCTCTCTATGCCTACAGCCATCTTAGGAACGGTATTGGGTTGTTGGATTATGAACGAGTCGGTAAGTATCTACACTCAGATTGGTGTCATACTCCTCATTGCCCTCTCGGCCAAGAATGCCATTCTTATCGTTGAGTTTGCTCGCGATTATCGCAACAAAGAGGGCATGCCCATCAAGCAAGCTGCCATCGAGGCCGGTCGTCTGCGACTTCGTCCTATCCTTATGACATCATTAGCCTTTGTCATTGGTGTATTACCGCTTTTGTTTGCTTCCGGTGCCGGTGCGGCAAGTCGCATATCGCTCGGTGCTGCTGTCGTATTTGGTATGCTTGTCAACACTATCTTAGGTACTATGTTTGTCCCCAACTTCTGGGTAATGATGCAATCTTTCAACGAAAAGTACCTTGTAGGCCTATTCTCCGAGAAGAAAACCGCCAAGAAAGACAAAGAATAAGACCGTGTAAACGCTCTTATAACACACCCCCAAGGCTCCGACACACATCCGTCGGAGCCTTTTTTATCACCCCACCACGCCTACCACGCCACCGCACCCTCATTGCCCTTTAGGCCTTATAGCCCTTTTAGCCCTTTTAGGCTTTATAGACATTAATGCCCTTTTATCCCTCCTCATTACACCGGTCTGTAACCATTTCTCCCCCTGCGAGCGAAGCGCGAGATAGGGGGAGTCCCCGCAGGGGGTAGGGGTTAATATCCGGCACACGAATAAGTGCAATATCATAGCCTCCTAATACACCCCCAGTGAAATTGCGTATCCACTCTATCGCCTTTATCGCCCTTTAGGCCTTATAGCCCCTTTAGGCCTTATTATTCTTCCCCCCTTACATCTACCTTACCCCTACGTGTTGTTATTTATAAGAAATTTTCCTAAATTTGTATCGACTATACACCACCGTCAACAATAGCCCTACAGCTATTGACAATATCAACATGGCCGATGTGTATATGACTTTGTAAATATTTGCATATAAGGTATTTACGCATAACGATAATAACTATTGGTAACCTTGCTATACTATGCTCGACAAGCGCATACACGACTACGATTTCGTTAAGGGAATACTCATTACCCTCATGGTGATTTTTCACCTCACACTCACTTCACAATCCTTTTTGATTGTCAAGGAGTGGGTATATGTATTTCACATGTCTGGTTTTCTGGTATTATCGGGGTTTTTCTTCAACGACGACAAGTCAAAGTTTCTCAAGACCTTCACAGCCATCCTCTGGCCCTATTTGCTCTTCAATACACTCTACATGGTTGCCTTGAGCATCATGCAAAACTACCTTCCCACCAACAACCGCGTCGAGCCGGGGGTGCTTTCCATTCTGTCGTACGTCGCATGCAAGCCATCCGGTACATATTGGTATCTGCACACCATGGCATTATGTATGTTGGGTACATTTGCAGCATCTCGCCTGCGTTGCAACCTCTTCAACCGGGTCATCATTGCCTCCACACTCTTGTTTGTGGTTTCGCTCTTTGTCGAGGGATTTAGTTTCATACACGTCATCTACTTTATGATAGGCTACATCATACGCAAGAGTGCCAACGATATGCGCAGCATCATATACCCCTCGCTACTTTCGGTACTACCCATTGTGCTCATTACGATATTCAGTGACAGCCTCGCACGCACCTCATTGAGTGGCATTGCCCTCACATTGTTTATGCTCAGTTTTCTGTTGGCCATATACAACCACACACGCATTGCATCCATTCGCAGCACTATTGTGTGGATAGGGCGCAACTCTATCGCTATAGTTCTCTTCTCTCCCATATTTACCATTGCAACCAAGTTGTTTGCACCCATCTTTGCTTTCGATACTACACAGATACTTTGGTCTGTTGTCAGCACCATATTTGTCATTTTATCAACAATGATATGCGCACGCATTTGCGATAAAATAAAATTATCGGCACTCATCATGCACCGTAGCATGTATGTGCCATATACACAATTATAAATTATCCCGACAGCACATGTGCATGGCCGGGCTTAAAAAAAATATAGATATGAGTAAAAACAACCATGTAGTAATAATGGCCGGTGGCATTGGTAGCCGATTTTGGCCTATGAGTACACCCCAATGTCCCAAACAATTCATCGACGTTATGGGATGTGGTCGCACTCTTATTCAACTCACTGTCGACCGTTTTCGCGGTATATGCGACCCCCGGCACGTCTGGGTTGTTACCTCCGAGCAGTACGTTTCGGTAGTGCGTGAGCAACTCCCCGAGATTCCCGTCGACAATATTTTGGCCGAGCCTTGTCGTCGCAATACAGCTCCTTGCATTGCCTATGTAGCATGGAAGATTCAGCAACGTCATCCCGATGCTAACATCGTCGTTACACCCAGCGATGCCCTTGTACTCAATACTACAGAGTTTCAACGTGTCGTTGCGCAAGCACTCGCATTCACGGCTCAAGGCAATTCGATTGTTACCATTGGTATACGTCCCAGCCGTCCCGAGACAGGTTATGGATATATAGCCGCCGGCAACCAACTCGACAACAGCGAGATTTGTAAGGTCGAGCAGTTCAAGGAAAAACCCATCCTTGAGGTCGCCAAGGAATACCTCCGGGCAGGCAACTACCTTTGGAACGCCGGTATATTTGTATGGAACGTCAAGACCATCATCGACTCTATATCGACCTACCAACCCGACCTTGCCGAGATTTTCAACAACATAGCTCCTGCTCTATATACTCCGCGCGAACAAGAGACCATTGGCAAGCTCTTCCCCACATGCCCCAATATCTCTATCGACTATGCCGTCATGGAAAAATCTCCCAACATATATGTATATCCCGCCGACTTCGGATGGAGCGACCTCGGTACATGGGGTTCGTTGCACACACACATCACGCACGACGAGTGTGGTAATGCAATTGTTGGCAATGTCAAGCTATTTGACAGTAGCAATTGCATCATTCATGCTCCCCAAAATCGTCGCGTTGTTGTGCAAGGTCTCGACGGTTACATCGTCGCCGAGAAAGACAATACGCTGCTCATTTGCAAGCTCGACGAGGAACAGCGCATCAAAGACTTCTCGGCCGAATAAGATTTTTACACACTCTCTCTTACACAATGTATTATAAAACTATACGATAATGAAAAAAGCTCTTATCACCGGTATTACAGGTCAAGACGGTTCTTTCTTGGCCGAATTTCTTCTCGAAAAAGGATATGAAGTACACGGCATCTTACGCCGCAGCTCTTCTTTCAATACTGCTCGCATCGAGCACCTTTATCTTGACGAATGGGTGCGTGATATGAAAAACAAACGACTGCTCAATCTGCACTATGGCGACATGACCGACTCTTCTTCGCTCATTCGCATCATTCAGCTGATTCAACCCGACGAGATTTACAACCTTGCAGCGCAAAGCCATGTCAAGGTCAGTTTCGACGTACCCGAATATACGGCCGAGGTCGACGCTGTTGGTACACTGCGTCTGCTCGAGGCTGTGCGCATTCTCGGCCTCGAGAAGAAGTGCCGCATATACCAAGCCTCTACAAGCGAACTTTTTGGTAAAGTTCAAGAAATACCGCAGAAAGAAACTACACCTTTCTATCCCCGTTCCCCCTATGGCGTAGCCAAGCAATACGGTTTTTGGATTACCAAAAACTACCGCGAGGCCTACGGCATGTTTGCCGTTAATGGCATTCTGTTCAACCACGAGAGTGAGCGTCGTGGCGAGAACTTTGTTACACGCAAGATTACGTTGGCTGCCGCTCGCATTGCTCATGGCCTGCAAGACAAGCTATACCTTGGCAACCTCAACTCCCTGCGCGACTGGGGATATGCACGCGACTATGTCGAGTGCATGTGGCTCATGTTGCAACACGACACACCCGAGGACTTTGTTGTTGCTACCGGTGAGTATCACTCTGTACGAGACTTCTGTACTATAGCTTTCCGCGAGGCCGGTATCGACCTTCGTTGGGAAGGTGACGGTGTCGACGAGAAAGGTATCGACACTGCTACAGGTCGTGTTTTGGTCGAGGTCGACCCCAAATTTTTCCGCCCAACTGAGGTCGAACAATTGCTGGGTGATCCCACAAAGGCCAAGACGCTTCTCGGTTGGAATCCTTGCAAAACTCCCTTTGCCGACTTGGTTCGCATCATGGTCGAGCACGATATGAATTTTGTCAAGAGAGGAATATAAGTTGATAGAACTTCTCTACAAGATAACTACATCTCACAAAAACTCATTTGATAATGAATAAAAGTGATAAGATATATGTGGCCGGACATCGTGGACTTGTTGGCTCGGCTATATGGAACAATCTCCTTGATAAAGGCTATACCAATCTGGTAGGACGCACCCATGCCCAGCTCGACCTCCTCGATGCTGTAGCTGTGCGCAAGTTCTTCGACGAGGAGCAACCCCGATATGTTATCCTTGCTGCTGCACATGTCGGAGGCATTATGGCCAACAATACATACCGTGCCGATTTTATTTACGAAAACCTTCAGATACAGCAGAACGTAATAGGCGAGAGCTTTCGTCACGGTGTCAAAAAGTTGCTCTTCTTGGGTAGCACATGTATATACCCGCGCGAAGCTCCTCAACCCATGAGCGAAGATACACTCCTTACTTCGCCTCTCGAATATACCAACGAGCCATACGCCATTGCCAAAATTGCAGGTCTCAAGATGTGTGAGAGCTTCAATATCCAATATGGTACAAATTATATTGCCGTAATGCCCACCAACCTTTACGGTCCGCGCGACAATTTCCACCTCGAAAACAGTCACGTTCTCCCGGCCATGATCCGCAAAATTCACTTGGGCAAGCAACTCTTCGACGGCAATTGGGATGCTGTGCGTGCCGACCTCAATCTGCGACCCGTCGAGGGATTGGATGGCTCGGCTTCGCAAGACGACATCATTCGCATATTGGCCAAGTATGGCATTACTCGCGAGGCTGTTACATTGTGGGGCACAGGTACGCCCGTGCGCGAATTTCTCTGGAGCGAAGAGATGGCCGATGCTTCGGTCTTTATCCTCGAGAATATCGACTTCAAGGATACGTATGATCCCGATGTCAAGCACATTCGCAATTGTCACATCAACATAGGTACAGGTAAAGAAATCTCTATCAAAGAAGTTGCCCGACTCATTGTCAACACCATTGGTTATCAAGGTGAGTTGCGTTTCGATGCTTCCAAACCCGACGGAACTATGCGTAAGCTCACCGATGTTTCCAAGTTGCACAACTTGGGATGGCATCACAAGATAGAGATTGAAGAAGGCGTTAAACGCCTGTATGATTGGTATTTGTTGGGCGAAAAGTGAGCCCGCTTAAATAACACACAACATGGACTACATCAAGCTTCTCAGGCCTGCACAGTGGAGCAAAAACTTATTCGTATTTCTTCCGCTGTTTTTCGCTCAAGACATCGACAACCTGCCTCGTCTCATAGCCGTTGCAGTTACATTTCTTGCACTATCTATGGCGAGCAGCAGCATATATGTGCTCAATGATATGTGCGATGTTGAGTTCGACCGTATTCACCCCGAAAAATGTCGTCGACCCATTGCATCGGGCAGAGTATCTCTCCCCATTGCTCGCCTCTTGTATGCCTGCCTGTTATTGCTTTCGATACTTATCATTGCAATCTTCATACCCTCCACTCCCATGTTTATCGTATTGGCTGCATACCTGCTTATCAACCATGCCTACTCTTTGTGGCTCAAGCATGTAGCTATACTCGATGTTATGTTGGTTGCATTTGGATTTGTCCTGCGCATCATTGCCGGTGCTGTAGCAGCCGAGGTCGAGCCCTCGCATTGGATTATCATTATGACTTTCCTGTTGGCTCTCTTCCTTGTTTTGGCCAAGCGTCGCGACGATGTCATCAAGTATGAGCGCACTCAGGCAGTTGCGCGTCGCAATGTGACTGCCTACAATCGCAACCTGCTCGACCATATTATAACCCTTGTGGCTGCCATTACGTTGGTCAGTTATATAATGTATACAGTCGACGATGAGATTGTTGCACGATTTGACTGTAAATATGTCTATGCCACATCGATATTTGTTCTTGCCGGTATTTTGCGCTATTTGCAGATTACGCTCGTCGAGGAGAAGAGTTGGAGTCCCACAAAGATAATCATGCGCGACCGTTTTTTGCAATTGTGCGTTGCCGGTTGGTTATTACTCTTTGCCTATATCATATATGGATAAGCCTGTTGTAGCCCTTTTTGACTTTGATGGAACGCTCACTTTGAGCGACACATTGCCCCTCTTTATACGTCATGCAACCGGGGTGAGTGGTCTTGCTCTATCCATGCTGTCGACACTCCCTGCCATGGTCGTCTTGGCGTGCTCGGGATGGAAATCGGTATGGGGCATCGATGCCGGCTCTACCAAGGAGCGACTTTTGCGTCGCTGTTTTGCCGGGCGTACAACCACCGAGATAGAGTGTGTAGGTAAAGATTTTGTCTCGAAGGTCGATGCAGTTGTGGCACAACCCGTTGTGGAGCGAATGAAGTGGCACAAAGCACAAGGACACAAAGTAGTTGTTGTGTCGGCAAGTGTCGAAGAGTGGGTGCGACCGTGGTGCGAGGCGCATGGGGTCGATGATGTAATAGCCACACGCATGGTAGTCGAGCAGGGGAGATATACAGGCCGTTTCGACGGCCTCAATTGCAACGGACGGGAGAAAGTCAATCGTATAGCCTCACACTATACCCCCGACAAATTTCATATCGTAGCCTATGGCAATAGCACTGGCGACTATCCCATGTTTCATTATGCACATGAAGCATATATGTGTAGCCATGGTCACATAGCACCGTTTGAAAAGTAACCGGGCTATATTACTTTGCCATAGTACCGCTTTGTGTAAAGCGTCGCTTTATCATAATATCGGTTATCTCAGCACCGTTATATAGAGTATTGAGGTCGACATGACCCTCTATGCCCTCAACAATACCGCGATTGCTATATTGCCATATAGTACATTGACGCTCATCTTCAAGTGCCGGAGTGAGCTTAAATTTGTATGCTCCATAGCGGGCTATCCACAAGATGTGGTCGTCAAACGAGCGTTGCAACAAATAGTTGTAAAACCGTTGGTGAGTATATATAATAGGACGCGTGCCCCATTGAGCAAGCACCATGCTCGAGAATTTGTCGAGGCTGTCACAGATTTGTTTGCTGGGCTTGCGACCCTTCTCTTCAATATCGACTACCGGTATAAGATCTTGTGTCGAGAGGTCGACAAGACTCATAAAATTATTATATTGTGTCGCTACTGGTACATTGGGATGGAAGTAGTGATAACTACCTACGGCAAGTCCTACAGCACGGGCTTGCCGTGTGTTGCGTGTATAGGTGGTATCTTTGTGTGACGACCCCTCGGTAGCCTTGATGTATACAAACTTGATATTCGTTTCGTTTGCCACTCTTTCCCAATCTATACTGCCTTGATAGTGCGACACATCTATACCCTGTTTGTCCCAGTCTCCACAACTTCCCACCGAGTCGGGGCGTTGCTCTATGATAGTAAGTATCATGACAAGGGCTGCTACTATGGCAAAGCCTCCGAGCAATATCTTTCCAAACGTATTTATACGAAAGGTCTTTTCTTCTCCATCCATCTTTTTTGTCCCTATCGCTTCTTTATTTCCCTATTTCTACACATCTTGTATTGTCGTCGGCTACCTCGATATGTACCGCTACTGCCTCTTCGGGTAGTATCTCTGAGATATTTTCAGGCCACTCGATAAAGCAAAGGTTGCCACTGTCAAAGTAGTCCTGACATCCCATATCCAATGCCTCCACTATCTTGTTGATGCGGTAGCAATCGAAGTGGTAGATGGTATTGCCGGTGTTGGTAAGATATTCATTTACAATGGCAAATGTGGGGCTGTTGATAACATCTTGTACGCCCAACTCTTCGCATACGGCTTTTATGAATGTAGTCTTACCGGCTCCCATCTGACCATAAAAGGCAAAGATGCAATCATTGCCGATGTTGTCGATAAAGGTGCGGGCCGCATGGCGAATGTCGTCGAGTGATTTTATTTCTATTCGGAGCATAATTTTTTTTTATTTGGCAGTGAGGGTAACAAGCGGTATCATCATCTCTTCGAGCGATATACCACCGTGTTGGAATGTATCTTTGTAGTAATTGACGTAGTAGTTGTAGTTGTTGGGGTAGGCAAAGAAGTCGCGATTGGTGGCAAAGATGTACGACGAACTGATGTTGGGCGAGGGTAGCCCGTATAATTTCGGATTCTTTATTTCATACACTTGCTTGGGGTTGTAGCTCAGCGACTTGCCTACCTTGTAGCGCAAGTTGGTATTGGTGTTCTTATCGCCTATTACCTTGATAGGGTTATCGACATGCACGGTGCCATGGTCGGTGGTGAGTATGATTTTATATCCGCTATTGGCTATTTTCTTGAAGAGTTCGATAGCCGATGAGTGGCGAAACCACGACTCGGTGAGTGAACGATAAGCCGCCTCGCTCGAGGCCAATTCGCGCATCATCTTCGACTCGGTGCGGGCATGTGAGAGCATATCTATAAAGTTGAGAACGCACACATTCAGTGGCTTGTCGGTAAAACGTGTGAAGTTCTGCAAGAGTTTTTCGCCATAGGCGTTCTCATTGATTTTGTTGTAGGTAAACTCGTAGTTCTTGCGGAAACGGTCGAGTTGTGTCTGTATAAGAGGTGCTTCGTTGAGATTTTTTCCCTCTTCCTCATCTTCATCTATCCACAGTTCGGGAAACATCTCGGCTATCTTATTGGGCATAAGACCCGAGAAGATGGCATTGCGGGCATATTGTGTTGCCGTAGGAAGTATGCTGCAATACAACTCCTCCTCGGCTGTGAAATAGTTGCTTATGAGGGGTTGTATGATGCGCCATTGGTCGAGGCGGAAGTTGTCTATGAGGATAAAGAAGAGTTTCTCACCATTGTCGAGCAAGGGGAAAACTCGTCTCTTGAATAGTTCGTGACTCATCAAGGGGTGCTCTTCTCCCGTTATCCATCGCTCGTAGTTTTTCTTGATAAACTTGGCAAATGTGGCATTGGCCTCTATCTTCTGCATGTGTATAAGGTCGTCCATGTTGGTCGTTTCGGCATGCGATAGTTGTAGATCCCAATAGACAAGTTTGCGGTATACCTCGCTCCATTCTTCCCAGGTCGAGGCTTCGTTCATGAGCATGCCTATGCGACTGAATTCTTGTTGATAGTTGCTCGTGGTCTCGTCGGAGATAATCTCCCTACTGTGCAGGTTCTTCTTGATAGAGAGGAATATTTGGTTGGGGTTTACCGGCTTGATGAGGTAGTCGGCAATTTTATTACCGATGGCCTGATTCATGATGTTCTCTTCCTCACTCTTGGTAATCATCACAACGGGTATCTCGGGGTGATGCTCTTTGATGCGGCTCAGTGTCTCCAAGCCGCTCAATCCCGGCATGTTCTCGTCGAGTATGATGAGGTCATACGTCTCTTTATCGCACGCTTCGAGGGCATCAAGGCCATTGGTCACGGTGGTGAGGTCGTAACCCTTCTGGTTGAGGAATAGTATGTGTGGCCTGAGCAAGTCTATCTCGTCATCTGCCCATAGTATCATCGGTTGCTTCATCGTTGTAGGGGGTGTAGAAGTTGTTAAAAAATTCAAAGTACTCTTCCAATGTATGACCCTGTAATAGCAGCTCATAGTTGGCCGTACTTATCATGACGGGTCGTACACCTTCGGGTAGCACAAAGCTGCTCTCCTTGGTCATTACCGCACGGTAGTGTACAACCTCTTCAAAGGTGTTAAACCCTTTGACGATAAGGATTGACAAGTCATTAAATGTAACAATTTCGAGGTCAAAATCTTTCACAAGGAAGTGTGAAAAGTTCATGCGTGCTACCTCATAGAGCATGAGATTGGACGATACTTCGCGGTTGTTGAAAGCATACATGAAGTAGTGCTCGGTGAGTGGCTCGTAAGTAAATGTACGAGTGCTATCGGCTGCAGCCATTTCATCACCACCGAGTCGGGTGTCCCATACCATGCCTCGGGCGTTACCATTGCTGTTGACGGTGCGACCTTGTGCTATGCCCTTGAGTATGTTACCGGCATATTCGCTCACATCGGTCGATGGATATTTCTCGACCAATGTCTGTACTATCTCCTTGAATTTGTCGAAGTTCTTGTCTCCCACGTATGCCATGGCATCGAGGAACATAAATTTGTGCATAATATCCGACAGCGGATGTTCTTTCTTGACTTGTGCTACGTAGCTGTGTACGGCCGGGTTGTCGTTGTTGAGGTATGCGGTGTAGGTCTTTTGGTATAGAGAGTCTTGTCGAGCACCTTCTGTGCGACGCTTTTCGAGATAGTTGGGGTCGCTCAATGCAATGGCATACTCGCTTTCTTTAAAGAGTGTGAGTATTTTATGGCGATATACCTCGGCCTTGTCGGGCTCGTTGTTACGCATGTGCATCAGGTAGCGGTTGTAGTAGGTGTCGAGACGGTATTGGTGCTCGGGAAATCTCTTCTCCAATTCATCGAATGTGGCAGATGCAGCTTCGTAGTCCTCCAAGTCATTTTTGAGAATAATACCCATGTTGTAGAGTCCCTCTATGATAATCTCGTTGGAAGAAGTTATCTCTTCGGGTGTGAGGGGTATTTGCTTGAGGTAGTACTCAATCTTATGAGGGTCGTCGGCATTGGCCAATGCAACGCTATCGACGGGAGCAGTGCTTGTTGTGTCGGTCATTGCTTCGTCATACTCCATCTCGCCGTTGCTTGCATCTGTGTTGCCAAAGTCGCTTGTTGAGAACCCCGATTTGTTGCGACGTCGCCAATCGTCTTCCAGCTTACGCGATCCCCATTTCTTTTGAAACTCCGACTTACCGGCATTGATGAGTTGCTGGTTGTAGAAGTACCAAGAGCCATCGCCTGTCATGGTATTGGCTACGGGTTGGTTGGCTCCGCCTTGCATATTATTTATGCCCAGCCCTTCATTTTTCGACAGGTATTCTTCGCGCTCTCGTTCTTCGGTTTCTTTCTTTTCTTGTTCTATGAGGTCGTCTATAATCTTTTGTATGACAGCATTACGATCTTCTTCGCTCATGCGGGCGAGGTTTTGCAGGCTGTCTTGTAATTCTACATTCTGGGCATATACGACCAACTTGTCGAGAACCTCAGAGCGACGAGTGAGTAACTTATAATTGGGGTAGTCTTCTTTGATTAGTGGTATTGCCTCGGAGTAGCATGGTTGCGCATCGACATACTCTCTGCGACCAAAGTGCAGTTCTCCCAAAGTAATCTGGCATACGGCCTTTTCTATACCGTTGCGAGTACTTTTTTCTATGGCTTTTTTGTAGTTGTTCATGGCTTTGATTGTGTCGTTGTGAGCCATGTACAAGTTGCCTATGGCATAGTATATCTGGTCTTGATAGTCTTTGTTTACGCTCTTGAGAGTCATGCGCTCGAGCGACTTTACCTCTTTCTCTACGTTGTCACCGGCATACACTTCGCTCATTTTGATGCGGGCGTTGAATTGTGTGCGGTAGGAAGGATTCATGTTTACAACCTTCTTGAAGGCGTTGTATGATTGTGTATGTTGCTTTTCGCCGGCATAAAGCTGACCCAATAGGAACGTAAGACGAGCCTTTTGTGACTTGTTGTGCTCGTTTTTGATGGCTTGTTCGAGGAACGGGATGGCCTTTGCGTAGTTTTTGGTTTTGATAAGATAGTCGGTATTTACCAAGGCAAATGTTCCATTCATCTCGGGCGGAAGGCTGTCGTTGTTGGCTTTGTATAGAACGTCTTCTGCTTCATATATCCAGTCGAGTGCAATGTAACTGCGGGCTTGCCACAACCGAGCTTCGGCTACGGTTTTGGGCAACCACGAGTAGTGTTGAGCCACATACATGAAGGTTGCAGCCGCGCCCAGGAAGTCGCCTTTGTTGTATTGAGCTTTTCCCATGAGCATCCACGCGTTGTGTATAAAGGGGTTATACTCTTCGCGTTGCATAAACTCTTTGTACTTGGGGTCATTGCGCTTGCCTTGTTTGCGCTTGGGTTTGCTCTTTATGCTGTGCTTTTGTATGGCACTCTCACACTTCTCGATAGTGCGGTCGAAAGAGCCTTGCGGTTGCGGATCTTTGGGGTTGTTATAGGCTTGAGCGGGTGCTGTATATACGAGGTCGGTAAAGTTGTCCTCGTATTGGTCTTGTTGCAACTTGAGTTGTTCTATATAGTTTTGCTCGGCATTGAAGTATACGTTGTAGCGAGTAGTCATCGATTGGTAAAATCGAGTCCAACCGGTGTTCTTGGTTGTATTGCATGACGAGAACAACACGACAAGGAGTAGTGCTGCAACGGTGTATATGTGTGTGACTGTGCTCTTTTTCATCTTTACATATAACGTTTTTTCTCGTGATTTATTGTCTGGTATTTGTTGTCAAGGTGTGTCGTGAGCGTAATGTGTGAATTGCCTTTGCCAAGGCATACAGAAATACAAATACAACTACGATGCAAGCACCTGTGGGAACAGCTATGATGGCCGATATAAACAACCCGACTAAGCTGCCTGCAAGTGTGATAAGACCCGATAGCAACATGATATATTTGTATTGTGCTGTGAATAACTCGGCAATGATTTGTGGCAGTGTAAATACCGACATGAGTAGCATGATGCCTATGAGGCGTGTGGATAGTACAACGCCAATGGCTATGAAGAGCATCATAATGGTATTGATGCGCTTGGTGCGGATGCCTTTGATAGTGGCAAAATCGGCGTCGAATGCTGTGTACAGTATAGGGCGGTATTGCAGTATGACGTATAGCAACAGAACGACTGTGTATAAGGCAAAGATAATGATATCGGTACGATTGATGGTGAGTATGTTGCCAAAGAGAAACTCCGACAAGCCCGGTGTATAGCCCGGTGTGAGAAAAATAAAGATGATACCCACAGCCATACCCACTGCCCAGAATAGTGCTATGGCCGAGTCTTCGCGTATGCGCTTGGTGTGTGACGATATGTCAATGCCTATGGCTGTGACAATGGCAAATAAGAGGGCTGATAGTGTGGGCGATATGCCTGCAAAGTATCCGATGCCCAATCCACCGAATGAGGCGTGTGTGAGTCCGCCGGCAATGAACACCATGCGTCGGGTAACGATGTAGGTGCCTATGATGGCCGCTATAACCGATATGAGCAGGATGCCTATGAGTGCGTTTTGGAAGAAAGTATATTGCAGTATATCCATGATTGTATGATGTTTAAGAACGTCTTTCTCCAACGATAAGCAATACTTCGTCTTTCACCTCGTCGGGTAGCTCTATACCACGTAGTTGCAGGCTGCGTACCCATCCGGCAACTTCGTGACTTTGCATGGTGTATAGAACATCGCGAAATAGGGCGCATTGTTCGTCGTCGTATTGGTCAGACGGTGTTCCACGCCATTTGTCCAACTCTTCGTCATCGTAGTACTCTATATCGCGACTTACGGCGGCCAATAGACTGTCTTTTTCGCACACTTCGTGTTGTCCGCAGCACTCGTCGGGAATTTCGGGGGCTTCCGGTTCGGGGGGTAATCCGAGAGTTTAGGCACGTTTTTGCTTGTAGCGGTTGGCTACGTAGAGTATGATACCGGTGATGGTGAGGATGAGTGTGATGATGAGGGTAATTATGAGCATGAGATGTTCTCCTTGTTATCGTTGTGGGTGATAGTAAATCCGGCTTTCAGCAGGTCGTTCCAAAATTGGGGGTATGACTTGGTCACCACCATAGGGTTGTCTATCCATATCTCGTCAAAACGCAGTGCTGCGGGAGCGAATGACATGGCCATACGGTGGTCGTTGTGTGTGTCTATAACGATAGGGTAGTGTACTTGGCAACGTTGGCCGTTCCATACGAGGCAATCGTGTCGTGGAGAAGAGAAGCAGTATCCCAGCTTGGCGGCTTCGCTTATGAGAGCATCGATGCGGTTGCTCTCTTTGATGCGCAAATTTGCGATGCCTTCGATGCAGAAGTGTTGTTCTCTCAGTGCGCAAGTCATGGCTATGGTTTGTGCCAAATCGGGCTCACCCGATAGGTTGATTTTCAACGGGTTGCTGTTGTAGGTGCCGGATGGTTTTATGGTTGCTCCAAAGCTGTCGAATGTGGTAGATACTCCCCAAAGAGAGGCGTATGATGCAATGTGTGCATCACCTTGCAAGCTGTGAGCCGGCAGGTGTGCCAAGCGATAAGCGTTGTTGTTGAGGGCTGCTATTGCATACCAATACGATGCAGCCGTGTAGTCGGGCTCTATGTTGTAGGGTATTGCTTTGTATGGCGAGGGGAGTACCTCAATGTTGTTGCCTTGTCGTGTAACCAATGCTCCAAATTGTTGCATGATGCCTATTGTCATGTCGATGTATGGGAGTGATAGGACTTCGCCTTGCAGTGATATGCGTATTCCGTGCTTGATATATGGCGCGATGAGCAACATGGCCGATATGAATTGCGAACTGATATTGCCAGGCATAGTTATGTGTGAGCCTTGCAACGAGCCGCCATGAATGTGTAGCGGAGGAAATCCTTTCTCACCCAAGAAGTTGATGTGTGCACCCACTTGTTGCAAAGCCTCGACAAGCGGTCCGATAGGTCGTTGTTGCATACGTTGTGAGCCTGTAAGAGTGACGCTGCATCCCTCTTGAATGGCATAATATGCAGTGAGAAATCGCATGGCAGTGCCGGCATTGTCAATATCGACGAAGGTCTTGTTGTCGTTGAGTGCATTGATGAGAGTTGTGGTGTCGTCACACCCGGCTAATTGGTGAATGGGTTGTGAGGAATGAGCCAAGGCACGAATGATGAGTGCTCGGTTGCTGATACTCTTGGATGCGGGCAACTGTATGTCGCAGGAGTGGGTGTGATGAGCTGTAATGCGATACTTCAAGGTGAGCGGTATGGTTTATGTAAAAAGTTGTTATGCGTTATTGTCGCGACGACCACCCAACAATTCCATAGAGTCGGCCACTATCTCGGTGCGTTGATGAGTAGTACCGGCTTGGTCGTTCCATTGACTTGTGCGCAATTTTCCTTCGATGTATATTTGAGAGCCTTTGCGGATATATTTTTCGGCAATTTCGGCGAGTCCACGCCACAATACTACATTGTGCCACTCGGTTCTGTCGGGTACTTCAGTGCCGTTAGATGCGGTATATCCTCGCTCGGTTGTGGCCATGCGAATGCGCGCTACGCAAACACCTTTTTCGAGGTATCTTACTTCGGGGTCGGCACCAACATGCCCTACCAATATTACTTTGTTTACAGACATAGTTTATATGATTTTGTTATAGGGTAACAAAGGTAATAAAAATGCGTGTATAACCCAACGATTGAATAGTGCTTTTTTGGGGTGTAATATTGATAGGGTATGATTGGGTGTATGAGAGGATAGCCTGTCGAGGCTGTTATTCGTAAAGCGATGTTTCGCTGTATAGAATTTTCACGTCGTCGATAAAGTCTTGCAACTCTTGTTCGTGAGCTTGCTCGTCGGCGAGAATTTTCTTGGCTATATCGCAAGTAGTGAAGTCTTTGCCATCGGTCAGGGAGGCTATTTCGTGGTAGCGTTTGATGGCGCACCGTTCAGATGCTACGTTTTGCAATAGTAGTCTTGTGACCTCAAAATCGTTGTCGGGCTCAATGTAACGGCACTCGGCGTACTCAAACCATTGTTGTGGATTGAGCAGAGGGGTGCCGTCGAGTTGAATGATGCGGTCGACCAAAAGTTTGGCATGGCCAAATTCTTCGAGAGCATGTTGCTCAAATTCGCGTTGTATATCGCTGCGCATGGCACCTTTCATGACGGTAGCACCAATCCAATATTGGTAGAATGCGAGCCACTCCTCGGCCAGTGCTTTGTTGAGTACTTCAATTATGCGTTTTACACTGAGTTTGTCTTTGATGATTGCTACACTTTCTTTTGCCATAGTCGTTTTAGTTTAAAGGTTATACATACACAACGTGTGTGATGCAATATTGTTCGGTAGTTGTCAGAAAGATGCTTCGTTGATGGGCATGGATCTGTTGTGGGGGTTGTAATGAATGATATTGATAGGTTCTTGTTGTGCGATATAAAAACCTATGCAACGAGTTATGAGCATGTCGTCGTGCTCACCGTCTTGCGCACCGAAACTGCCGTTTGGCTTGCGCTCGAATACGTCGAACTCGTGGCATGCAAGTTCGTCATGCTCGATGTAGTAGTTGTTGCGAAGTGCATTTATCATGGTGTTGACAAGAGCCGATTTTGTGCTACGATTCATGTGAAATCCCCATCGTGATGGGGGCGACAGAGATATTTCGTTGTCGATGGCCTGTCGGGCGTAAAGGTTGCGATAGTGAGAGGCAATGGTGTCGAGGATGTAGTTGGAACGAGTGTCGTCGCACGATGTTTCGAGCGTGTTGCTTTCTATTACCAGCAAGGCCTTGTTGTAGAAGGTAGCAATTTGAGCAGCCTTCCATGCCAGCAGGTCGTGGTCGATGTGACCGCGCCATTGAGCCACGAGTTCGACAGATTGTCCGTGTAGCATACCTATTCGGTCGAAAACGGCAATAACCGAGTAGTCGGCTTTGTGTGAACGACCACCAACATCGACAGCAACTATATATCGGTTGCGTATGCTCTTGTCCGATACGGGCATGTGCCACACTTGCAGCAACCCTTGTTGCTCCTCGACAAAGCGGATGTCGAGCAGTGCCTCGCGACCGGTGAGTTGCTTGCCGGCCAAGTCGCCTACCGCTATAGGCGATGAGCAATGCTTACGCAGACGTTGCACTGCCACGGGGTCGAAGATGCGCTCGCCCGAGTATGAGAAGGCCTCGTTTTCGTCGGAAGGATATTCGGCCATCATGTCGGCATGTTGGGCGTATTCGCGTCGTTTGGCTCTATACCAAGCGATAGCCTCGAGGGTTGCACCTTTGCTCCACAACCATTGTTCGTAGCGGTCTAACGAGGATGCCAACTCGGCAGGGTTGTCGATGTGTAGAGAGTACATTTCAATCTCGTACCAAGGGACAAAGATGGCTTCTTTGTCGCTTTCGCCGCGTCTTGAGCGCAGGTATTCGCGGTGAAAGTATCCGCCGGTACCGTTGGCAGTGCTCTCAATAACCACGATGGAGTGAGGCAGAAGAGCAATGCTGCCATAAATAGATCGGATGAGGCTCTCGGGCGAGTGTGCGGGAGTATTGCTCCAGAAAGCAGCCTCGCTGAGGTGAGCCATTGCGGCATCGTTTCCACGAACAGCCTCGGGGGACTCGGAAGAAGTTATGGTGATTTTGCATCCACGTTGAGCGATGTATGATGTGTTGCTTGTGCGCTCAAATGGTTGAAAGTGGGGCTGCTCGGTGGAGTCGAGCAGCCAAGCCGGATAGTTGTAGAGTAGCTTGGAGTACATGCCTTTGATGTTGGCGGCAGCATCTTTGAGATGAGCACAGATGATGCTGTTCCAATTGCGACAATGCACCAATTGTATCCAAGCCATATATATCTGAGTAATGGTAGAACCGCCCCATTGTCGCGCCTTGAGCATGATGATGCGAATGGGCTTTGCCAGAGAGCGTTGCGTCTCGAGCATGGCCAGGTATCGACGTTGCGGACGGTTGAGAATGAAGGGAATGTCTTCTTGTCCTTGCTTGTCTTTTATTTTGACAAACATTGCAGCCCAAAACTCAAAGTCGTATCGAATACGTTCTTTTATCCACAGTGCCCATATATCGCTGCGCAGTCGTTGAGAAGGTCGCTTGTGCATTCGCGAAGAGATAAACTTGTCGATAGAGCCATCTTGTGCCAGCAACGACACCCAATGGCACTCGTCGAGCATCTGCCGAGGGATGTATTGCATGGATATGGGAGCATCGGATATTGAGACGCAAGATCGTGAGCCATAGCACCCTTGTCCTGTGGCGGGATTGTATGCTGTTGTCAGCTCGCGGTGGCGTCTGCTGTTTTCGGCAAGAATTTGTTGTATGTGTAGCTTGTGGCTGTTCATGTTTAAAGTTTCTTGAGTTGTTTTTCTATCTCGGCAATACGCTCGTATGTGTCGTTGATGGTATTGTTTTTGCCTCCGGCGGGTGTTATGATAGCCAGCATGTCTTTGCGTATGATTTCGATACATTTCATAATGGTGGTTTCGTTGGTGGTCTCGCGTAGAACTTCGAGTAAACGGTCGTAACAGATGTTGATTACTTCATTTTGCTTGGCTATAATTGCCTCTATGTTGATATTCTTGTTTTGTTCCATATACAGTTGTTTAGAAGTTGAAAAATAGATTATCCTTTAATCGCATCGTGATGCAAAGTTATGGTGTGACCTTTGCAGTGCGATGCTATAAAATGACTAAATGAAAAAAAATAATGGTAGGAGATTTACTAAAAGGAGCCTACAAGTATATTGTAGACGAAGAGGCAGTGAAGCGACAACGAGACTATCAAAAAGAGTATAATAAGCTCAATAAGGCGTATTATGACAAGCAGATGCAATATGCTACCAACTTGTTTAATAAGAATTATTACCGCAACTATTTGGATACGCCTACAGCGCAACGGATGCTTAAGGAGGCCCGAGAGATGCTCGGAGAGCAGACCCGCTCGTTGCGCAACACCTCGACGGTGATGGGCTTGACAGGCGAGTCGATGGCAGCCATGCAGAAGAATAACAATAAAATGCTGGATAATATGGTGAATAGCTTGTCGGTGGCCGATGTGCAAGCCAAAGAGAAG
>JAFXAB010000035.1 GCA_017522135.1 Bacteroidaceae bacterium | reverse complement strand
GAGCATAATCCCGATGATTTGGAAATAATCAATACAGGGCTAACACCATTCCCAATAACTACTACACTGAAACAAAGTGCCTTTAAACGCGTTAATAGATAAAGTTTAATGGGATTTTACAAATATTATTATTATGTTTGCAAAAAGGAGGTAATATGAAACGTATTTTATCTTTATTAGCAGTCCTGTTGGCTCTATCGGCATACGCCGAACATGAGTATATATCATTCCTTCAAGAAGGTAATGCGTGGGCGTTTCTATTAGTGATTTTAATTTAACACCTGCAGAAATACCTGATTTAGGAAGAGGTAGTGTATATGGTGTTGTAAAATATAATGGTAATTGGTATGGAGCCAGAGTTATAAAACAAGTTTAAGTTTTAAAATTTATATCTAAACACATAAAGAATATAATTATGAATAAAGTAAAAGTCTTATTAACAACAATGCTTATAATGGTATGCAGTGTTGTGACACCGAGTATTTGTGTAGGACAGTTTCATGCCGGTGTAGACTTTCGTTATAGTTGGGGACTAAGCGAAACGTTGGTTGATAATGATTTAAACCTGCAAGCTAATCCTGCAAACAGCCTATCGATAGCGTTGAACTGTCTTTATGAATTTACCCCTCAAATTTGGGCCGGTATAGGTGTAAACACCAACATAAACAATCATGGACTGACTATATTGGAAAACAATTCTACGACACAAATGCCCATTATGCAATTGGCTCCTTATCTCACTATGCGGTACAGACCTATCAGCTCCCATCTCAATGCA
The DNA here is from genome assembly GCA_017522135.1 of Bacteroidaceae bacterium. GTDB lineage: Bacteria > Bacteroidota > Bacteroidia > Bacteroidales > Barnesiellaceae_A > Barnesiella_A. The sequence goes on along the minus strand of JAFXAB010000035.1, from coordinate 42,375 downwards.
TACCTCTTTACCGACTTAGGATATGCCATACCATTCAAGACAAGCGAGGGAATACAAACCTTCAGCAATGGTGTGATGTGGAATATAGGTGTAGGTTATAGTTATATGTTTAAAAAACACTTTGGGTTAAACTTCAATGTAGGTTATTATCTGCAACAAATACAAGGTACACCTACACTTATAATAGAACATCCAATAGGTAGAACTGATGTGGGCATAATCGCTCAAAATAACCTTCGACACTCTATAGGTGTTACCTTAGGTCTTATTTTTTAACAGACAACACACCACCGCCAAGGTGGTGTGGTAGAGAAGAAAAAATCCTCAGTTGTGATAACTATAGGATGTCATGTGCCATGAGTTTCATACTCATACGGCATATATATAAAGAGGCGAGCATTGCCCCAGTGGCGTAACAACCACACCGGGGCAATGCTCTTTTTTGGGTAGAATGGCATACAGAAAGAAAGTAATCTTTTCTCCCTCTGTGTTTTCCGCACGGAAAATATAGGGGGAGTCCACGCAGTGGGTAGGGGTTGGAAGATAGCACAGAACGTGAAAATTTCAATTAACCCCTTCCCGCTGCGCCCATTTGTCTATCGACCAAGTTGCTCACGCTCGGCATAGCCCTTGCAAGCACGGCTCTGCTCTCGCTTAATCGCAACAGTCCCCTATCTCTACGAGCAGAGGAGCAAAAATATACCACTCTCACAAAACATGTTCCTTATGTCCTTATGTCTTAATAACAATACACACAAAGGGTAATCTTTTCTCCCTCTGTGTTTTCCGTATGGAAAATATAGGGGGAGTCCACGCAGTGGGTAGGGGTTGGTTTGCTCACGCATGATTTTAACCCCTCCGGGCTGTGCCCACCTCCCCTATCTCTACGAGCAGAGGAGGAAAAATATACCACCCGACACGCAAAAGAAACATGTCCTTTTGTCCTTATGTCTTAATAACAACACACAAAACATGTTCCTTATGTCCTTATGTCTAAAATTAATTTGTGTCTACAAGAGCTGACACAAAGGAATTGCGCGCCTAACACATGGCTTGGATATTGTCTTGGAGGCTATATAACGGCAAAGTCGCTTATAGCCAACGAAAAAAGATTAAAAAATATTTGTCTCATCAAAAAAAAGCACTACCTTTGCAGTCCGATTATTAGCCAAAAAAGAGAAATTTGCAAACAAATTATCATTCCCTTGGCCGGGGAAATAATGCGTGAGCACTATTAAGTAACTAATTTTAAAAACTTTAAAGCAGTGAACACTTTAAGTTATAAGACAGTATCAGCTAACAAGGCAACTGTAACCAAAGAGTGGGTAGTAGTAGATGCTACAGACCAAGTATTGGGTCGCCTTGCAAGTAAAGTCGCAAAAATATTGCGTGGCAAATACAAACCCAACTACACCCCCCACGTAGATTGTGGTGACAATGTTATCATCATCAATGCCGACAAGATTATACTCACCGGCAAGAAGATGACCGACAAAGAGTACATCGACTACACAGGTTATCCCGGTGGTCAACGTTTCAAGACACCTGCCGACTTGATGGCAAAAGGTGCCGACCGTCTTGTACTCCGCGTAGTAAAAGGTATGCTCCCCAAGAACAAATTGGGTGCTCAATTGTTGCGCAACCTCCGCGTATACGGTGGTGCAGAGCACGAGCAAGCCGCACAAAACCCCAGAATCATTGATATTAACCTCTACAAGTAATTAATATATGTATCTTCTCGAAAAAGCTGTAGTAGGCCGTCGTAAAGCAGCGGTAGCTCGCGTATTCATCAAAGAGGGCAATGGTACAATCACCATCAACAAACGCGACTTGACAAATTACTTCCCCTCGTCGATACTGCAATTTGTTGTAAAACAACCCCTCACTACACTCGGTGTAGCAGAGAAATATGATATCATGGTAAACCTCCAAGGTGGTGGTTATAAAGGACAAGCCGAGGCACTTCGCCTTGCTATCGCTCGTGCCTTGGTTGCCATGAACCCCGAAGACAAAGCCGCTCTCCGTCGCGAAGGCTTCATGACTCGTGACCCCCGTGCCGTTGAGCGTAAGAAACCGGGTCAACCCAAAGCTCGTAAACGCTTCCAATTCAGCAAACGTTAATCTATTTGTAAGCTTCGAGCAACAAGTATACCGACGTTTAGTATCCAAATCGTCGCGACTTGGCAGGTTGCGTAGCAACGTTGCTTAACTACCCGACGATTGTAAAAGTAGAATGTAAACGAAAAAATAAAAAAGAAAATGGCTCTTACATCATTTGAACAACTCCTTGAGGCTGGCGTACACTTTGGTCACCTCACAAGAAAATGGAATCCCGCTATGGCTCCCTACATCTTTATGGAGCGCAACGGTATCCACATCATCGACTTGTATAAAACAGTAGCAAAAATCGACGAGGCTGCAGCAGCCCTCAAGTCTATTGCAAAATCGGGCAAAAAAGTACTTTTTGTTGCTACTAAAAAACAGGCCAAACAAGTTATTGCCGATAAAGCCACAGCCATCAACATGCCTTATGTTATTGAGCGTTGGCCCGGTGGTATGCTCACCAACTTCCCCACAATCCGCAAGGCTGTGAAGAAGATGACCACTATCGACAAGATGACCAAGGATGGTACATTTGACAACCTCTCAAAACGCGAAAAGCTTCAAATCACTCGCCAACGCGCCAAACTTGAGAAGACTCTCGGTAGCATCGCCGACTTGAATCGTCTTCCCGCAGCGTTGTTTGTAGTTGACGTTCTCAAAGAACAAATCGCAGTTCGCGAGGCCAATCGTCTTGGTATTCCCGTATTTGCTATGGTAGATACCAACTCTGACCCCTCAAACATCGACTTCGTAATCCCCGCCAACGACGACGCTTCAAAGTCAATTGAAGTTATCCTCGACGCACTTTGCGGTGCAATGGCCGAAGGTATCGAAGAGCGCAAGATTGAGAAACTCGACGAAACACCTGCAGAGGAAACAGCAGCACCCAAGCGTGAACGCAAAGCTCGCATCTCTCGTCGCAAAGCCGATGAAGAACCCGTTGCTGAGAAACCCGCAGAAAGCGAAGAATAATCATTCTCACAACAAAGAGCGAGCCTTTTCTCACAACAAGGCCCGCTCTTTGTCTTTTAAGACATAAGTATTAACTACTAAAACATACAACTATGGCAGTAACAATGGCAGATATCAGCAAGCTCCGCTCACTCACAGGAGCCGGTATGATGGACTGCAAAAAAGCATTACAAGAAGCTGACGGCGACATCGAAGCCGCAAAAGAAATAATCCGTAAAAAAGGTCAAGCTGTTGCAGCAAAACGCGAAGACCGCGAAGCATCTGAAGGCTGTGTTCTCGCTAAGTCTAACGGAAAATACGCTGCTATCGTAGCTTTGAAGTGCGAGACAGACTTCGTTGCCAACAACGAGTCTTTTGTTGCTTTGACAAACCGCATCCTCAATGCTGTTATGGAAGCTCAACCCAAAACTCGTGAAGAGGTGCTCGCCCTCTCTATTGACGGTGTAGCAATCTCGACTCTCATTACCGATGAGATAGGTAAAACCGGCGAGAAGATGGAACTTGGCGACTTTAACTTCATCGAAGCCGAGCACACTGTGGTTTACAACCACCAAAACAAAAACCAACTCTGCGCTATCGTAGGTCTTAACAAGGCTAACGACGAGGCCGGCAAACGCGTTGCTATGCAAATTGCCGCTATGAACCCCATTGCTATCGACGAAGATGGCGTTTCGGAGGAAATAAAAAATGCCGAGATCGCTGTTGCTATCGAAAAGACCAAAGCCGAGCAAGTACAAAAGGCTGTTGAAGTTGCCCTCAAGAAGGCAGGTATCAACCCCGCTCACGTAGACTCGGAAGACCACATGGAGAGCAACATGGCTAAGGGTTGGATTACAGCTGACGAAGTTGCCAAAGCAAAAGAAATCATCGCCAGCGTATCGGCCGAAAAAGCAGCCAACCTCCCCGAGGCTATGATTCAAAACATCGCTAAAGGTCGTCTTGGCAAATTCTTGAAAGAGGTATGCTTGCTCAATCAAGAGGACATCATGGAAGCCAAGAAAACTGTACGCGACGTACTCAAAGAGATGGATGCCGAGTTGAAAGTTACTGCTTTCAAACGTTTCACACTCCGCGCCGAATAATAATATTCGCAGTATAGACACATTGAGGAGGCTGCACCCATGCGGGTGCAGCCTCCTCGGTGTTTATAGCTACAGTAAGTATGCAAGATTGTCAACAACAAGCGCAACAGTGAGAAAATAATATGCCGGGCTTAAAACAAGTCCGGCATATACAATATATAAAGAAGTGCTGTTGTTACTCTACCGTAACAGACTTGGCAAGGTTGCGAGGTTGATCGACATTCTTGCCCTTACATACGGCTATATGGTAGGCCAATAGTTGCAAAGGAATTGAAGCCAACAAAGGATAGAGAAACTCGACAGTCTCGGGCAATTCGATTACATAATCGACCAACTTAGATATAGTATCATCACCCTTTACAACAACAGCAATTACACGACCTTGGCGAGCCTTTATCTCTTGTATATTGCTCAATATTTTCTCATACAGAGCCTTATTGGTTGCAACCACAACCACGGGCATCTCGGCATCGATAAGAGCAATAGGACCGTGCTTCATTTCAGCGGCAGGGTAACCCTCGGCATGTATATAGGAAATTTCCTTCAACTTCAATGCACCCTCAAGAGCTACAGGATAGTTGTATCCACGTCCCAGATATATAAAGTTGTGAGCATAGGTAAAGGTGCGCGACAGTGAGGCGATGGTATCGTTCTGCTTAAGCACCTCGCGTATCTTATCGGGTATACGCAACAACTCTTGCAAAGCCTCTTGCAACTGCTCTTGAGTAATGGTATTACGTTCTTTGGCAATACACAATGCCAACATCGACAACACAGTAACCTGTCCGGTAAAAGCCTTGGTCGATGCAACTCCTATTTCGGGGCCCACATGAATGTAAGAGCCTGTATGAGTATTGCGTGCAATAGATGAGCCTACCGAGTTTACGATACCATATACAAAGGCTCCTTTGCTACGTGCCAACTCAATTGCCGCCAACGTATCGGCTGTCTCGCCCGATTGCGAGATGGCTATCACGACATCTTCCTCGCTAATAACAGGATTGCTATAGCGGAACTCAGAAGCATAGGCAACCTCTACAGGGATGCGACAGAAATTTTCGATAAGACTTTTTCCTATCAAACCTGCATGCCATGAAGTACCACAAGCCACTATCACCAAACGACGTGCATTGATAAAACGTTGACCATAGTCTATAATAGAAGAGAAACGAATGTCGGTACCTTCATCGTTGATGCGACCTCGCATACAATTGAGTAGACACTCGGGTTGTTCAAAGATTTCTTTGAGCATAAAGTGCTCATATCCACCTTTTTCTATAGCTCCAAGATCGAGATTGACCTCACTCACCTCGTGACTTACTTCCTTACCTTGTATTGTTATGATGTTGACACCGCTGTGACGATTGATAATGGCGATCTCATTATCTTCAACATAAATCAGCTTCTTGGTATACTCCACAATGGGTGTAGCATCGGAAGCAAGGAAATACTCGCCATCGCCCAGACCAATAGCCAAAGGGCTGGCCTTGCGCGCAGCAATTATCTCATCGGGATTGTTCTTATCGAGTACCGCAATTGCATAGGCACCTATTACTTGCGAAAGTGCACGCTGTACTGCCGATAGCAAATCGGAGTTATACTTAATCTTGTAATACTCTATCAATTGCACAAGAACCTCTGTATCTGTTTCGCTCACAAAGGTATAGCCCTTCTCTTTCAAGCGTTCTTTTATCGACGCATAGTTTTCGATAATACCATTATGAATGAGCGACAAAGTACCCGTCGAAGAAAAGTGCGGGTGTGCATTCTCACGACAAGGCACGCCATGCGTAGCCCATCGAGTATGTGCAATACCTATTGTACCGGTCACATCTTTATCTTCCAAGAACGATTCAAGGTCATCCACTTTACCCTTAGACTTGAATACATTCAGTTCTCCGGTACTACTTATCATGGAGACTCCTGCACTATCGTATCCACGGTATTCCAATCTACGCAGACCTTTGAGAAGTATCGGGCAGGCCTGTTGTGTTCCTATATAACCTACTATTCCACACATTTTTATTACAATTTAAAGCTCTTTTAATATTACATTGCAAATATAAGCAATGAAATTATTTCATCAAAGCAAAAATAAAAAAAACACCCACAATTGTGGATGTTTTCCTTAATTTATCAGTCTTAAGTGGGCGTTGACGGATTCGAACCGCCGACCCTCTGCTTGTAAGGCAGATGCTCTAAACCAGCTGAGCTAAACGCCCTTTTAAATAAGAGTGCCGAAGCACCCGGGATATATATGAAGTTAAATAATGGTGGGCGTTGACGGATTCGAACCGCCGACCCTCTGCTTGTAAGGCAGATGCTCTAAACCAGCTGAGCTAAACGCCCATTATCTTCTTTCATTCAACACCCTCGCACGGATATTGTTTCTCGGTGGGCGTTGACGGATTCGAACCGCCGACCCTCTGCTTGTAAGGCAGATGCTCTAAACCAGCTGAGCTAAACGCCCGAGACGCTTTCTTTTCCAAAAGCGATGCAAAGGTAATACTATTTTTTTATACTCAAAACTTTTTTTGCAAAATTATTTCAAAAAATATAATTTTGAAGCGAGCTGTGGAATACATCTTGTCGATGACGACAAAAACAAGCCAACTTATTTTGTCAGCCACACGCTTATTTGTAACTTTGCAACCACTAAAATAATACAAAGATATGCAAATCACACCACTCACCGCAGTATCGCCCATAGATGGTCGCTACCATAGCAAAACCAAGTCTCTCTCGGCCTATTTTTCAGAATTGGCTCTTATACGCTATCGTGTACGTGTAGAAATCGAATACTTCATTGCCATTTGCGAGCTACCACTCCCCCAATTGGCTGGTATAGATAAATGCATGTTTGATCAACTACGTCAGATATACATCAACTTTACCGAAGCCGATGCTACACGCATCAAGGAGATAGAATCTGTCACCAACCACGACGTTAAAGCCGTAGAATACTTCATTAAAGAGCAATTTGACCGATTAGGTCTTGAGGCATACAAAGAATTTATTCACTTTGGCCTCACCTCTCAAGATATAAACAATACAGCAGTTCCTCTATCTATCAAAGAGGCACTTACAGATGTATATATCCCCATGCTTGAGGAGATGGTAACATTGCTCAACAACTACGCCGAGGAGTGGAAAGATATTCCCATGCTTGCCAAAACACACGGACAGCCGGCATCACCCACCCGCTTGGGCAAGGAAGTACGAGTGTTTACATACCGTATCGAACAACAAATAGAGCAACTACGCAACATACCCATCAGTGGCAAGTTTGGTGGTGCTACCGGCAACTTCAATGCACACCGCACCGCCTATCCGGCTATCCATTGGCCACAATTTGCAGCCGACTTTTTGCAAAATCGCTTGGGTATTGCTCGTGAAACATATACAACGCAAATATCAAACTACGACAACTTGGCAGCCCTATTCGATGCCATGCGTCGCATCAACACCATCATTATCGACCTCGACCGCGACTTCTGGCAATATATCTCAATGGAATATTTCAAACAAAAGATTAAGGCCGGTGAGGTAGGCTCTTCGGCCATGCCTCACAAAGTCAATCCTATAGACTTTGAAAACTCCGAGGGTAATCTTGGTATAGCCAATGCCATATACGACCACTTGGCAATGAAGTTGCCCATTTCACGTCTGCAACGCGACCTTACCGACTCTACCGTATTGCGCAATGTAGGTGTTCCCATGGCTCACTCTCTCATTGCCTTCAGTAGCACACTCAAAGGTCTTGGCAAGCTTCTCCTCAACCGCCCCGCCATAGACCGCGACTTGGCCGAGATGTGGAATGTTGTAGCTGAAGGAATACAAACAGTACTCCGTCGCGAAGGCTATCCTCAGCCTTACGAAGCACTCAAGGCACTCACACGTACCAACACTGTGGTTGACGAGCAGGCCATAAGCCAATTTATAGACTCTCTCAACATCTCGGATGAAGTAAAAGAAGAATTGCACCGTCTTTCACCTCAATCTTATACAGGATTCTAAACAAGAGTACAATCTTGAGAGTGTCAATACGACAACTATAGATTGTTAAAAATATAGAAGTGACGAAAGATTTGTGAACATTCACAAATCTTTCGCATTTTAATAATATCAACGCATCAATTTTTCACATATTTAGCATTGAAATCTAAAAAATCCTTTGCATATTTGCAGTTGAAAAATAAAGATGAAAAGCATATATTGACAAAGCCATTATAAAGAAGTTATTATACTACCTCAAACAAAGCACAAAGATTATATAAGAGCCGAGAGGCTATAAACACCTTAAACATTTTTGTAAATGGAAGAAGAAAAAAAAGCAAAACGCCCACGCATCAGTGAGACCCGTGGCGTAGCTCGTGAAGGTTTTACCCCCAACTATGAGAAGAAAGAGTATAACCGTCCCACCGAAGGAGGCGATACTGAACGTTATTCTTCATACAACAGCGAGCGTCGTCAGTACAACAATGGAGGCTACAACAATCGTAGCAATTACAACAACAATCGCGGCGGTTACAACAACAATTACAATCGCAACAATTACAACCGCTACAACAATCATACCGAAGGTGATAACAACTCCGGTGATAACCAACAAGAGGGTTACAGCTACGGCAATCGTAGTTACAATAATAATCGCAACGGTTACAACAATAAAGGCGGCTACAACAACAATCGTGGCAATTATGGCAACAATAATCGTGGTGGTTACGGCAACAATCGTTACAACAACCGCCCATACAACAATCGCTACAACAACGATATAGAAAATACCGATAATACCGCTACTCAAGAAAACAGCTACAACAACGAAGGTGGCAGCAACCGCAACAACTACAACCGCAATGGTTATAACAGCGAGCGTCGCCAATACAACAACAACGGATACAACAACCGCGGTGGATACAACAACAACCGTGGTGGCAACTACAACAACGGTGGACAAGGCAATAGCGGATACAACAACAATCGTTACAACAACAATAACAACCGTAATCAACGCAACAACGGAGCAGGCAACAAGCGATTTACACCTCGCCCCCAACGCGTAGAGTATGAATTGCCACCTATCGACCCCACACAACCCATTCGCCTCAACAAGTTCCTTGCCAATGCAGGATTGTGCTCTCGACGCGAAGCAGACGAGTTTATCCAAGCCGGCGAGGTACAAGTAAATGGCGAGGTAATAACCGAGTTGGGATCAAAAATCACTCCCGCTGACATCATCACTTTCCGTGGTCAAGAAGTGGGACTTGAAAATAAGGTATACATACTCCTTAACAAGCCTAAAGATTGTGTAACAACAGCCGACGACCCCCAAGGCCGTCTTACCGTCATGGATATTGTGCGCAACGCTTGCACTGAGCGTATCTACCCTGTAGGTCGCCTCGACCGCAACACAACCGGTGTACTCTTGCTCACCAACGACGGTGACTTGGCTTCAAAACTTACACATCCCAAGTTCGTGAAGAAAAAAATCTATCACGTATGGACCGACAAGGACGTAACCGAAGAGGATATGCAACGTATTGCCGACGGTATCGAACTTGACGACGGAACTATTCATGCAGATGCCGTAAGCTATGCAACTGAGACCGACCGCAACCAAATAGGTATAGAGATACACTCCGGTCGCAACCGCATCGTACGCCGTATATTCGAAGCTCTTGGCTACCACGTTGTCAAGCTCGACCGTGTATACTTTGCCGGACTCACCAAGAAAAATCTGCCCCGTGGTCGCTGGCGTCACCTCACTCAAGCCGAGGTAAACATGCTCATGATGGGCTCTTTTGAATAAAAAACCACTCTCACCACTACTCTGCAATGTGTAGTGGCGGGAAACAAATAATACAACAATGGAACAAATAAAAAGAACAAAAATAGCCGACATTTTCAACCCCGAGCTACTCAACACAACAGTATGCGTAAAGGGTTGGGTACGCACTCGTCGTGGCAACAAACATGTAAACTTTATTGCCCTCAACGATGGTAGTACAATTAAAAACATACAAGTAGTTGTTGACCTTGCCAACTTTGACGAGGAGACTCTCAAACCCATTACCACAGGTGCAAGTTTGTGCGTTGTAGGTAAGCTCGTAGAGTCTATGGGTAAGGGTCAAACAGCCGAAATCCAAGCCGAGAAAATCGAGATTTATGGCACAGCCGACCCCGAGCAATATCCTTTGCAAAAGAAAGGTCACAGCCTCGAGTTCTTGCGCGAGATAGCTCACTTGCGTCCTCGCACCAACACTTTCGGTGCAGTATTGCGCATACGCCACCACATGGCTTATGCCATCCACAAGTACTACAACGATCACGGTTTCTTCTACATGCACACACCCCTCATCACAGCAAGTGACTGCGAAGGTGCAGGTGCGATGTTCCAAGTAACCACTCTCGACATCAACAATGTCCCCCGCGACGAGGAGGGTAAAGTTGACTATACACAAGACTTCTTCGGCAAGCAAACCAGCCTTACCGTATCGGGTCAACTCGAAGGCGAGTTGGGTGCAACTGCATTGGGTGCTATCTACACATTCGGTCCCACATTCCGTGCCGAAAACTCAAACACACCCCGCCACTTGGCCGAGTTCTGGATGATTGAACCCGAGGTTGCTTTCAACGACATTACCGACAACATGGACCTCGCCGAGGACTTCCTCAAATATTGTATCAACTATGCACTCGAGAACTGCATGGACGACCTCAACTTCCTCAGCGAAATGTACGACAAGGAACTCATCGACCGCTTGCGTTTCGTTGTTGACAACGAGTTTGTACGTCTTCCCTACACCGAGGGTATCAAGATTCTTGAGGCATCGGGCGAGAAGTTTGAGTTCCCCGTATTCTGGGGCGCCGACCTCCAGTCGGAGCATGAGCGTTACTTGGTTGAGAAGCACTTCAAGAAACCCGTTATCCTCACCGACTATCCCAAGGAAATCAAGGCTTTCTACATGAAGCTCAACGACGACAACAAGACCGTGCGCGCTATGGACGTATTGTTCCCCCGCATCGGCGAAATCATCGGTGGCTCGGAGCGTGAAGACAACCTTGAAAAACTGCAAGCACGTATCGAGGAGATGAATATTCCCGACAAAGATATGTGGTGGTATCTCGACACTCGTCGTTTCGGTTCAGTTCCTCACGCAGGTTTCGGTCTCGGATTTGAACGTTTGTTGCTCTTCGTAACAGGCATGACCAACATTCGCGATGTAATCCCCTTCCCTCGCACACCCAAGACAGCCGAATTCTAAAAACGAGAAACAATCCTTATCAAATACCACGAGCGCAGGCCACATCGACCTGCGCTCGTAGTTTATATTACCTATTATTGGTGTCCGATAAAAATTAAAGTTGCACCTTTTATCGCTGTAGGCGATACATACAACAGCCCGGCGCGCCGCTACGCTTGCGCCGGGTAATGAGGGCATTTGAAATCAATCGGGCTGAAAGCCCAGTCTATTCTACCCCTTTCGTAGCGACATACGGTAGGTCATAGGCGAAACACCCTCGACCCTCTTAAAATATTTACCAAATACCGATTGTGTCGAAAAGTTCAACTCATCGCTTATCTGTTGCACTGTCATAGCCGTAGACGATAGGCAATTCTTAGCATACATTACTACATATTTCTCTATCCATTCAAGCGCAGTTATGCCGGTCTCTTGCTTCAAGAGCGATGACAAATACTTATTCGACACACACAACCTATCGGCATAGAAACTAATATCACGATGCTCCTTGAAATGTGTCGACACAAGCGACACAAAACGGTCGCAGGTCTTTTGCTGTAGCGACATGGCTGTAGCTGTTGTTTGGAAACCATGAAGATAATATCCCAAACCATAGTAATATGCCGAGAACAGGTGCTTGATAATCTCCTCCTTATAGGGATGATTGGGCTGTCGCATCACCGACGATACATGCTTATAGCAACTCACCAAGGCCTCTACCACTTCATCTGAAACCGCATAAAACTGTGTTGCCTTTATAAACAATCGCTCTTGTAATCCCACAGGTAAATCCATCGAATTGGTAAAATCCTCACTCATCATAAGACCAAATCCGGCAAACTCATCATCCACTTGCAATGACTCCACAATCTGTCCGGGTAGAAACATCGCCAAGGCTGGAGCTCGGAGTGAATAGCTACAACAATCGGCTATACAAGAGAATGAGCCTTTTGTAATCACTATCTGTGTAACTTTGTCTATGCAATATGGAAACCTTAAATGCTGTACAATCCGGGCATCTGTCAACAACTCTATATCCATCGTCCTATTTCTTTTGTTCACAAATGTACAAAATAGGAATTATTGAACAATAACAACCTTTGGTTTTCGGCAAATATGACCAATATAGAGGTTAAAAATGCCAATCACCCAACTTTAATACGCCTTTTATACCAATTACAAAGAAATTTATCTCTTCCGCCACACGAAGCCACAACATACCTTTGCAGCGTTAAACATTTTATACATACACAATGAAAAGAATACTTATTACACTGTGTGTCATAGCCTCTTCTATGACATTGCTCCAGGCTCAAGAGAGCATCTCTGAAACATCTAAAACAAATTACATGACCAATGTGAGTTACAACAAAGGCTATCGAGCCGATGTAGAACTTTCTATTGCTATTGCCAACCAATTGGGCATCAGCACATCGCACGGATACAGCTTCGGAAACGGCCTATATGTAGGTGGTGGAGCGGGTTTTGTGGCAGAATATCTCCCCAATTTCGACGCAAAACCGAGCTTTCTGACACCTGTATTTGCCGACATTAAATACTCTTTTATTAAAGACTGCATCGCCTCTCCTTTTGTAGCTTTCAAAGGTGGTGCCATGGCCGATATTACAAATAAGGGTATTCGCATATTTGCCAATCCGGCCGTGGGTATAGATATAGCACGCTTTTCGCTTAAGATTCAATATGAATATCAACAAAGCGTGTGGGGTTACAATGATGCAATAAAAGCGCACTACCTTAAGATAGGCGTAGGATATACATTCTAACAAATACTACTATGTCTGCAACAACTCACTTCAAGGTAAAGGATGTGTACAAGAAGATTGAGTACAACTGTGTGAGGGCTTACAAAAGCATTGAATCGGGCACAGTAAAGGCTTACAAAACGATAGAAAACTGTGTGGTAGATGCTTATCGAAAAATTGAAAATTGGTTTGTTGATAAATTTCTTAAATAAAGCGATCGCAACCCCACGGTATCTACACCTATTAAACAATATTTAGAGAGGTTTCTTACACGAAATCTCTCTTTTTTGTTGTTTATGAGAATATTAATTACATAGGGTCTACATCGTAGTAGAGTGTAAGCGACTTGAATCTATCATCCGTAAGACTTCGTTCATAGATTTGTCGCAAGAGGTCTTTCACTTGAGCCATAGAAGCGGTTATCTCCACCTTGAGCATAATCTTGCGTATGTACAACGACTGTATACGCGCCACAGGCGGATTATCGGGTCCCAAAACTCTCGCACCAAACACCTTGCGCAACATCGTTGCATAGCGTTGCGAAAGTGTATCAAGTACACCCTCGTCGCGATGCTTCAGGTAGATGTAGATAAGTCGCGTAAAAGGCGGATAACCAAACTGCTCTCGCTGAGACAATTGGTCGTTATACATACCCACATAGTCGTGATTGATAACTTGCGATATAAGAGGCAATTCGGGTTGCGAAGTCTGCAACAGCACAACTCCCCTACTCTTGCCTCGCCCCGACCTGCCGGCTACTTGCGCCATCATTTGGAAAGCGCGCTCATGTGCTCTGAAATCGGGAAATGACAACATACTGTCGGCACTGAGAATACCTACAATACTCACGCGGTCGAAGTCGAGTCCCTTTGTCACCATTTGCGTTCCTATGAGTATCTTGCTCTTACCGGCAGCAAAATCATCAATTATTTCTTGATAAGCATTACGAGAGCGAGTCGTATCCATATCCATGCGCGCCAAAGGCACTTCGGGGAAGAGTGTCTCAACATCCTCCTCTATACGCTCAGTACCAAATCCACGCACCTCAATGGCAGGTTGCAAACATGCCGGACATATATGGGGCACCTCACAAGAATATCCGCAGTAATGACACACCAATCTATTATCATGCTTGTGATATGTAAGACTCACATCGCATTGTGTACATTTGGGTATCCAGGCACATTCGCGGCACTCGACCATAGGAGCAAAACCGCGGCGATTTTGAAAGAGTATCACTTGCTCTTCGCGCTTCAGCGCACCCCGCATCTGCTCGAGCAAGGGTTCCGAGAAGTTTCCTTTGGAAAGACGCTTGCGTCGTTGCTCACGCATATCGACAATGCGCACTTCAGGCAACGGATTGTTAGAGTAACGAGTATGCAACTCTACCAAGCCATATTTACCCGAGAGGGCATTATGATAACTCTCAACTGCCGGAGTAGCCGAGCCTAAGAGCACCTTAGCTCCGTACATTTGTGCCAAGACAATGGCTGCATTGCGTGCATGATAACGTGGCGCGGGGTCATACTGTTTGTAGCTGGTTTCGTGCTCTTCGTCGACTATAACAAATCCTAAGTCATGAAATGGGAGAAACACAGACGAGCGCACTCCAAGCACCACGCGAGGCTCGCGACTACGCAACAGTTTCTGCCACAACTCCACCCGCTCATTGTCCGAGAAGCGCGAATGGTATATCAGCAACTTATCGCCAAAAACTCTTTGCAGACGCTCGGTAAGCTGGGTTGTAAGGGCTATTTCGGGCACAAGGTACAACACTTGCCTACCTTGCCTCAATATGGCATCTATGATATGAATATATATCTCGGTCTTACCGCTCGATGTAACACCATGCAAAAGCGTAACCGACTTGTCGCGCAAGGTAGCAAATATCTCATTGCAGGCGCGTGTCTGCTCGGTACTCAACACAGGCATAGGTGCACACACCCGTTTCACAGGAGCAAAACGACTCACCTCGCGCTTGTAGGTCTCCATGACACCCTTGTTGACCAATCCTGCCAACACAGCCGGAGAGACATCGGCACGAGCCAACAGTGCCGCACGCGACACCTCAGTGTAGCATCCGGCCTGCATAAAATGCGATAATTCCAAGAAAGACAGCAACAAAGTCTCTTGCTGCTTGGCTCGACGCACTTTATCAAATGCGTTGTGTAAAGCGTCATTATCACCTTGCTCAAAGGTAAGACGCACACACACCTCTGTTTTAGGTTTATAGTTTGCCCGTAAGCGTTCCGATACAAAAATCGCTTCACGTTCCACCAAGCGGCGTAGTACGGGCAACGTATTGCGCAGTCCGGTAGCTCGTTCAAGCTCACCAACGGTGAGTCTTCCCTGTTCAGAGAGAGTCTGCATCAATAGAGCCTCTCGCTCGGTGAGTCTATCATCGACCTCTTCCTCAAAGTCGGCATTGATTGTAAGAGATGTTTCACTCTCAAGTTTCAGACCCGAGGGCAAGGCAGCTTTGTAAACATCGCCTACCGAACAGAGGTAATACTCGGCAATCCATTCCCAAAACTTCAATTGGGGGCGCAACACGATAGGCTCATCATCGAGCAGTGTCGCAATCTCCTTTACCTCATACCCTTGCGGCTCGCTATCGTGCAATGCAACAACAATAGCGGTATAAAACTTGGAGCGACCAAACGACACCACAACACGATGCCCCTGCCGCAAGTGACCTTGCATCTCCTCGGGTACACGATAAGTAAAATATCGGTACAACGGGAGAGGCAATATCACATCGGCAAAACGGGTCATCTATATTCTTTATATAATGAAGGGCTTAGCAACAGAATATCAGTGTTTCTCGTCAATCAAGCCCAAACGATAGGCACACAAGAGTTTCTTCAACTCTTCAATTTGACTGGTCAATTCTCTACCTATATCTGTATCTCGCACATGCATACGATTGTCATTAAACTCCAACACAAAGCGGTTGGATATAATATCAACACCCTCTTCAATGGCCTTTTGAGTCGATTGGAAAGGCTCATGTTGAACAAGTTGCAAACCTCTCGAATGGTATATGAGCGTATAACCCGCAATACCTGTTTCCGATTGATATGCTTTTGAGAAACCGCCATCTATCACAAGGAGTTTACCACCGGCCTTAACAGGTTGCTCACCCTTGGCCACCTTAACAGGTACGTGACCATTGATAATGTGCGAGTTGGGACCTTCCAGGCCAAACTCTTTCAAAACCTTGACACAAGTATCATACTCATTGCGCAGGGTATAATAGTGTCCTTTTTTCTCCTTAGTCATACTCTTGTCGGGGATAAAGTATTTCTCAAAGTTGGTCATCTTATCCTTGTCGAAGAAAGGCGAATCGGGTCCACACCACAAGTACCACATATAGTCTACATCGCGTTGATGGCTCTCTTGAGAAGGATCGCCAAAATATGCAGCCCGCACAACACTGTCTACACGATCAAACAAGGCTTTACCGGCATACTCCTGGCCATGTACAGGCACTTTCTTGAAAGTACCATCCTCATTCATGGGGACAGAAGCATGGAACATCAAGTTGGCATTGCGTACAAGGTACAAGCTACCTTTGGCATACAACCAACGCATGTGTTTATGCATCTTATCGCTGTTCATAAACGAGAATTTCAGTTTCTGCATGATGTTGGCCTCTTCCTCGGTAAGCTGATAGGGATTTTTAGGATCGACCGTAGGCAAGCTCTTATCGGAGAGTTCAAACAATCGGCCACCCAACTCAATAGTCATATCATCAAAGTTGATACGCTCAAGCAAATTGCGGTCTTGCATATTATACTCGGGGTTGCGATTGATAATCTGACCCTCAACTTTAAACTGTATAACCGCTATAGCCTTTTGCATCTTTGCTATAAGTCGCGTAGTCTTCTCGCTATGTTGCACGGCTGTAGGTGTCGGCATGAATGTTTTACACTCATCTTCGCCATATACATCCATGGCAAATGTAGCCAACGGCAATAGATTGATGCCATAGCCATCCTCTATAGTAGGCAAGTTGCCATAACGCAACGCCATGCGCAACACATTGGCAATACATGCTTCGTTACCACAGGCAGCACCCATCCACACAATGTCATGATTACCCCACTGAACATCTATGTCGTGATATTTGAGTAGCGTATCCAATATGATATGAGCACCTGGGCCACGGTCAAATATATCTCCTACGATGTGCATCGAATCTATGGTGAGTCGTTGTATCAACTCGCACAAAGCCACAATAAAGTTGTCGGCACGACCTATCTCGATGATGGTAGATATAATTACGTTTACATAGTCTTGCTTGGGCTCTGAGAGTGATTCGTGCAACAACTCCTGCAATATATAAGCAAACTCGGGAGGCAAAGCCTTCGATACCTTAGAGCGGGTATACTTCGACGATACGGTGCGTGCCACTCGGATGAGCTTGTGCAGTGTAATGCGATACCAATCTTTGATGTTGGGTTCTACCGCTCTTACCAAGTCGAGTTTTTCCTCGGGATAATAAATGAGCGTACACAACTCCTTTTTCTCACTTTCAAACATTGTTTGACCAAAAATTTCGTTCACTTTACGAGCCACTGAGCCCGAAGCATTTTTCAGCACATGTTGAAATGCCTCATACTCTCCGTGAATATCGGTAAGAAAGTGCTCTGTACCTTTAGGAAGTTCGAGAATAGCTTCAAGGTTGATGATTTCGGTACAAGCCTCGGCTATTGTAGGAAACTTTTTGGACAATAACTTCAGATATCGCAAGTCTTGTCTTACTTCTTCTTGCATTAATTCATCTGCTTTGGTTTTCATTGCTTTTATTAGATTAAGGTTAGTGGCTGCCTACAAGACTTTTTCTCTCTATTCATGGCATTGTCAGCAACAAT
The DNA here is from genome assembly GCA_017522135.1 of Bacteroidaceae bacterium. Lineage (GTDB taxonomy): Bacteria > Bacteroidota > Bacteroidia > Bacteroidales > Barnesiellaceae_A > Barnesiella_A. Next base: position 24,331 of record JAFXAB010000035.1, on the reverse strand, counting down.
GTCGGCAACCATTTTATTGGTTTTTATTTATTAACAACAAAGTTAGGTATTAAAATCTTAAAAAACAACCAAAAAACAAAGATGTTTTTACATCCTGTCATATTATCTTGTTATCAACACGCCTCCCATGGGATTGAAATAAACGGCATAGGGTTGTAGAAAATATCTACTCTCGGATGCTACCCCCGATAGTGGCGAGCCTGTTGTTATATCATAAGTAGAGCCACACTCATCACAACGCAATACCAACTCCTCGTCATCATATCTCACCCTTATCTTTGAGCTGCGTTCTACCGGGCAAGACAAGTCATAGGCACGTACTACATTTACGGGATCGCACAACAGGAGCACACCGCCATATCCGGTGTATGAATTGGCTATATATGTAAAGCCTCGAGGCTTGTTCTCTTCTTTGATAAACTCACGATGGTCGGGGTATGCAGCCACTCCATAGACATTCCATACAGCGGCATTACCAAACTCTATACGCACTGCCGCAGGGGGTATACGGTCATATTCACCATACTCACATCCCATCAACAACAGCACAGCTATCAGCGCACATATATACTTCACGCATTTCATAGTCTTTGTTTTTCTTTCTATAACAAAAGCGACCTGCACACCATTACATAACGGCATACATGGTCGCTCACATATATCATACCACTCGTTATTACATGTTGTAGGGTATAACCGCAAGCATATCGGCCATGCGATCGACAGCCTCTTGCAACGGCTTTGATACCATAGGCTTGAGGAAAGCATTTATCTCGGCCTTGATAGTAATACGAGTCTTGGTTGTATACTCATCTACCGGTAGCAACTGTATCCACAAAAAGAGTGGTAGAGGCGATTTTTCGGCCGTAAACTTAATGGTCTTGGGAGGCTCACGGTCAATAATCCTAAAGGTCAATTCGCCCACAGGGTCGACATTGACAGTACAACTATCGGCATCGAAACGCATATCCTTTATCTGCGCCATTTTATCGGCCGGTATCATATTGCGCACTGCTTCCAGATTGTTTAAGTCCGAGAGCTTGGCATATACCGATTCTACTGCAGCCGGTATGCGTGTTATTTTGCTTTCAAAAGAGGTCATACTCTGCTGTTGCTTTACTTTTTAAGCCAGTTGGCAGGATCTTTGCGCCACTCCTTCAATGTTTCGAGATACTCGGGAGCTATATAATTGGTCTCAACAGCAGCTTCAAGCATAGCATTGTAATTGCTCAAAGTCAACAATTTGACTCCTGCCTCTTCAAAGCGACGAGCAGCCTCGGGGAAACCATAAGTAAAAATGGCGGCCATACCTATCACTTCACAACCGGCTTGGCGGATGCTCTCTACAGCCTTAATACTGCTACCTCCTGTCGATACAAGGTCTTCTATGACAACAACCTTTTGTCCGGGTTTGAGGTCTCCCTCGATAAGATTTTCAAGACCATGGTCTTTGGGTGTCGAGCGCACATATACGTATGGCAAGCATAATGTATCGGCCACCAATGCGCCTTGAGCTATAGCTCCGGTTGCAACACCGGCAATAGCATCTACCTCGGGAAAGTTTTCAAGGATAAGACGACACAATTCTACTTTAATAAAGCTACGCACCTCGGGATATGAGAGGGTACGACGGTTGTCGGTGTAAATAGGAGAGTTCCAACCCGATGCCCATGTAAACGGATTGGCTGGTTGCAACTTAATGGCACAGATATTCAACAATCTTTCGGCCAACAATTTTTCCACAGTCTTCATATCTTTTCTTTTTTATTGTTTGTACTTTTTCTCGACCCGCCTTGGCGGGCATAGTTATACTACAATGCAAAGATAATCAAAAAAGGAAAGAAGCAACAACGAAAAGGGTGAAAATGTAAAATATTGGTATACATAAAAGAATCTGACACAAAAAGCTACACCGTCTTGATTCTTTTTTTGCTCTGCATTTAAAGAATATTCGTTAAGGGCCGCTCATTCCATTAAGATGAGCGAGAATAGTGTAACATGCCAACTGCCGGAGTCGGGCTGACATGCAACAATTGATAAGACTCTTGACAAAACAGCTGTTAATCACACTATTTTGCAGCCGCGAGGGTAGCCATACTTACCCGACGCACCCCACCTTTGAATAGAGCTTCGGCACAAGCCAAGAGGGTCGCACCGGTGGTTACAACATCGTCAACAAGCAATACATGACAACCCCTCAACTCATTATCGGGCAGTAACTCAAACACCTCACGTGTAGCCAAGTAACGGTCATAGATACCCTTGTGTGTTTGCGATTCGCGATGTGTGCGACACACCAAAGCATCGGCACACAGCGATATATGAGTCTCATCGGCGATGCCTTGCGCAATCCATTCACTCTGATTATAGCCACGCTTACGCTCTTTGCTACGATGTAGCGGCACCGGCACAATATAATCTATTCCTTCAAAAAACGAGGTAGAGACAAGCTCTCTCGCCATCATTCTACCCAGATAACTACCACACTCTTTCTCTCCTCCATATTTGATGCGGTGAATGAGTAGGCGATAGTCGCTACCCTTTGTAAAATAGAAATATGACACAGCACGTTCCACAACTATCTTGCCGTAGAAAAGTTGCGCCATAGCATTATCATATTGCACACCAAAGTCGGTACGAGGCATATCCAGCATACACTGCACACACAGATACTCCTCGTTGCGCATCAACACCCTGCCACACACTCGACAAGTGCGCGGGAAGAAAAAATCGGCTATATCTCGGTGCCAACTTCGCATTCCAACGAAAGTTCTTTAAGACTTTGGCGGATAAGATTAGGCTCAAAACCACGCGACATGGCAAATCGCATCAGCTTCTCTCCTTGAGCTTGTTGTGGAAGAGCCTTCAGCGAGCGCATTTTCACCTTGAGTATATTCATCAACGACTCTTTATACTCACTCTCGTCAATCGACTGGACAGCCTGCGACACCGTGAGAGAGTCTATCGACTTCTGCCGCAGTGTATAACTTATTTTGATACGCCCCCAACCGGCAAAACGGAACTGGTCATTGGCAAAAGCACGCGCATAGCGCACCTCATCTATAAAACGTTCTGCCACGAGCTGTTCTACAACACTATCTTCATCTATGCGGGCTATATTCCAGTTACGCATCTTTTCCCGCACTTCCGACACACAACACTCCTTCGAAGTACATCTTGCCGCAAGTTTCCGAAAGACTTCATCTCGCGTCATCACATCTGCCATTTCTATTTTCTTTTCTTTAAGGGTTGTTTACATTTTTATCAAGACACAGGCTTTACACAACTTATCATGCGATCGGCTCCTAAATAGTCCCGAAAGAGTTCAACTTGTACAAATCCTTTCTCAAGAAGCATTTTTCTACAAGCATCGCCCATCAAACGATTTATCTCAAAATAGAGTACACCGCCGGGGAGCAACTCCTTTACGGCAATATCGGCTATCGTGCGATAAAAAAGCAAGGGGTCGTTATCAGCAACAAATAGAGCCACGTGTGGTTCATATTGCAATACATTATCGTCCATTTGAGACTGCTCTTGTTCCATAATGTACGGTGGGTTGCTCACAATCACTTTATATCGAGGCTTGTTCACAGATGTGTAATGCAACAGATTACACTCACGCCACTCGACATTTACAGCATGAGATATCGCATTACGATGCGCATACGAGAGAGCCTCCTGCGATACATCCCAACCCTCGACTTGAGCATTTTTCCACGCCAAAGCCAAGGCTATGGCAATACATCCGCTACCAGTACAAAAGTCAACCACTCGACCTGACACATCGCCCTGTCGGGCAATTATCCGTTGCACAATCTCGGCTGTTTCGGGACGAGGTATCAACACTCCGGGACCTACAGCCATACGCAAATCGCCAAAATATGCATTGCCCAAGATATACTGTATAGGCTCTTGACGAAGCAATCGTTCAGTGATATTTTCTATTTGCACAGCCAACTCTACAGAGAGTTTTGTATCGCGATTGAGCAACAGTTGCGTAGTATTATAGCCACACAATTCCTCAAAAATCAAGCGAATAAAACCATCCACCTCACCGGCCGGATATATATCGGCCAACGAAGTGCGTATCATACGCATTGCTTGTTGTATATTTTCTATGGCCATTACGAATATAACAGCTTGACTACAGCCATAAATCAATGGCTAAATTCAGCGTGCAAATCTACAAAATTTATTAGAAAATGCCTATTTTTGCAACATGAATATCGATGTGCTATACATGCAACGCTGCCTCCAACTTGCCGGCATGGCCGAAGGACACACATCACCCAACCCCATGGTAGGTGCTGTAGTAGTCTGCGACGGACATATTATAGGCGAGGGTTATCACCGTCGGTGTGGAGAGGCTCATGCCGAGGTTAATGCCATAGCATCGGTGCACGACAAATCGTTGCTATCACGCTCTACCATATATGTTTCGCTCGAACCCTGCTCACACTACGGCAAGACTCCACCCTGTTGCGACCTTATCATTGCATCAAAAATACCCCGTGTTGTAGTGGGTTGTTTAGACCCATTTCCCGAAGTGAGCGGACGCGGTGTGAAACGACTACGCGAAAACGGCATAGATGTTACGACCGGTATATTGGAGCAAGAATGTTTGTGGCTCAACCGCAAGTTTATAACATTCCATAGTTTACACCGCCCTTATATCACACTCAAATGGGCACAAAGCAGCGATGGATATATAGACCGCATACGTGAGAGTCACGAAAAAGCCACGCTCTTCTCCACTCCTACCACACAGGCATGGTCGCACCGCCTACGTGCTACCAACGATGCAATCATTGTGGGCACAAACACCGTTATAACCGACAATCCCTCGCTGACAACCCGCTATTGGTGTGGCAAAAATCCCCTGCGTATAACCATCGACCGCAACAATCGCATACCTGCATGTGCCTCCTTACTTGACGGCTCGACCCCCACTCTTATTATAAAAGAAGAGATACATAATCCTACCTCAAAATCGGACCACACGTCTTGTATCAACACACTATTTAAGCATCTTGTAGAAAAGAACATACACAGCCTCATCGTAGAAGGCGGACGAGAATTGCTGCAATCGTTTATCGACAACAATCTATGGGATGAAGCACGTATCGAAATTACCTCATCGACCCTCGGCAACGGTATTGTAGCACCACACATCAATGGGCAATTGACAAAGACTCTCAATCACGACGACAGACACAACACACACATACTGCTCAATCGTTGACGAATGACTTTTGCCATATCGGCACACCTTACACCCACAGCCACAAGGATAATTTATCTTCATAAACCTAAATTTATCCCTAAATAAATATAATTATATCAATAACAAAGTGGCCATTGAAAAAAAGTTTCTATCTTTGTCAGTTGATAATTTTTGTACCCAAACAACCTCAAAAAAATGATAAAATATATAAAACACCTTGCTCTTCTGCTTGTCACAATCGGCACATTTGTCGCATGTGAAAAAGATGATAATGGCAAGAATGTAGTTTCCGACAGCGTACGCATCTCGGCCTTTTCGCTCAAATCAGACTCTACCATACTTGAAAATCTCGAAAATGTATTCTTCACAATAGACCTGGAAAACGGCCTTATTTATAACGCAGACTCCCTACCCAAAGGCACCATTGTATCGGCGTTGAAATTCAATATTACGACCGAAAACGCATCGGCCATCAATATTACCACCATAGACACAGACACCGCCTACAACTATCTCAAACATGAGAATAAAACCAACAACCTGTTAGCCCCGGCCAACATTGAGGTTGTGTCGAAAAGTGGAAGATTCAAGAAAAACTATCAACTCACAGTAAATGTACACAAACTCGACCCTGACCAAATGTATTGGGGTGGTGTACAATATGCTTCACTTCCCGGCAATGGAACATTGAAGGCACAACACACCGTGAAGTACCAAGAGCTTATTTACTGTTTCATGACTCGCGACGACAAGCATCTGTTGGCCACGACTACTCATCCATCTCATGACTGGCAGATAACCCAACTCGACTTGTCCTTCGTGCCCAACTGGCAATCTTTGCGAGCCGGTAACGAAATAATAAGTGTACTCGACAACAACAACACTCTCTACACCTCTATCGATGGTATAAACTGGGAAAATACCAACAAAAAATACGTCTCTATCGTTGGCTGTATAGGTACAGAGATACTCACCATCACCCAAGATGGCGAAAACTACTATCACGACAGGTATCCACAACCCGAAGGTTTCACCCCACAACTCATATCGGCCAAGTTCCCCATTGAAGGTTTTAGTGACATGGTTACATACAACTCTCCTTGGCTCACACATCCTCAATGCATGATTGTAGGTGGTCGCACTGCCGACGGCAATCTCACCGGTGCATTGTGGGGTTATGACGGTAATACTTGGGCGTTGCTCAACAATCAAATCTCTGCCAGAGAAGGAGCCACATTCTTTACCTATGTAACATTCTTCACCGACGACTATTGGGTTACAAGCGAGTTGCCCACATGGTTTGTATTAGGTGGTCTCAACGAGAAAAGCGCACTGCGCGACATCTGGGTATCGAACAACTACGGTATAACATGGCAAAAGGCCGAAAGCACATTGATGATACCCGGTTACATCAACTCTCGCGGATATGCCTCGGTTGTCGTTTGCGACGAGCCGGCCAATACCACTTACGCTACATGGCAATCGGTCGACATGCTCCCCATACCGGAGGGCTACCGACAAATACCAGCATATAGCTCTACCGAAGAACGACTTGTACCTTATATATATATGTTTGGCGGAAGTTATACAATCGGTAAAACATACGACCAAATATGGAGAGGCACAATCAATCGACTTCGATTTGAGCCCATTCCATAAAAATCGTAACACAAGATACTTTTCAACACCCATTTAACGTTCTTAATACAAAGAGAGCATAATGAACAAAAAGGAGCAACACATGAAAAGAATCTTGATATTGTTGTGTATAATTCTTTTGGCAGGTGTGATGCCCAAGGCTTATGCACAAGACTACAAATACGATATAGGAGTAGAAGCCGGCATCAGCAGCTATTGGGGCGACGTAAACCAGTCGTCACTCATATATCGTCCGGGCTTTACCGGAGGTGCCGTCTTTCGATATGTCATAGACTATCGTTGGGCTATACGAGCCAATCTCTCGGCAGCCATGCTCTCGGGCAATGCAGCCGACGACAACAATATTCTTCCCGGAGGGGATGAATACCAATTCAGCACCACACTCTTCGATGCAGGATGTCGTGCCGAATTTAACTTTTTCAACTATGGAGTAGGCCAATCATATAAAAACACCAGCCGATTCTCGCCCTACATAACAGCCGGTGTGGCATTCTGCGCCGGATTTCCTGAGGGCAACAACTTCTTCGCCGTAAACATACCCTTCGGTATAGGAGTAAAATACAAGATAGGCAGCAGATGGAACTTGGGCTTAGAGTTTGTCATGCACAAGGTGATAGGCGACCGCATAGACAGTATAGAACTTAAAGACCCTTATCAGATACCCGGCTCGGCACTGAAAAACACCGATTGGTTCTCGACATTGGCTTTGAGTATAACATACGATTTCGGGTTCAAGACACTGCCTTGCAACACTTGCCCCGACCTATAAATAAAACGAATAAATAACACCAAAAACAACCGAGAGATGTCTCTTGTAGAAAAAATAGATTTACAACGCGTTCCACGACACATTGCCATCATCATGGACGGCAACGGACGCTGGGCGAAAGAGCGCAACCTCGACCGCTCACAAGGCCACCGCAAAGGTCTTGACGTAGTACACGAAATAACCAACGATGCAGCCGATTTGGGTGTAGAGTGTCTTACTCTGTACGCATTTTCAACCGAGAATTGGAACAGACCACAGGCCGAAGTAGATGCACTCATGTCCCTTGTAATATTTGGTATTGAAAGAGAGACTCCCGGAATGATAGAGAACGGGGTACGCCTGAGCGTCATCGGCGATACATCGCGTATGCCTTCAGACGTACAGAAACGACTGCAGAAATGTATCGAAGACACAGCCGGAGGTAATCGTATCACCCTTAACCTCGCTCTCAGCTACTCGGCTCGGTGGGAGATTACAAATGCTGCACAACAACTTGCACAAAAAGCCATCGATGGCACGATTAAGCCCGAAGAAATCGACGACAAGCTATTTGCTTCGCACCTTACAACAGCACAACTCACAGACCCCGACCTGCTCATTCGTACAGGTGGAGAATTGCGTATCAGCAACTTCCTATTGTGGCAACTCTCGTATGCCGAACTCTACTTCACCGACGAGTATTGGCCGGACTTCAACAAGGATAGCCTCTGCCGAGCCATCATTGACTATCAAAACAGAGAGCGTCGCTTTGGCAAGACAAGCGAGCAAATCCAATCCAACGATAAAGCATAAGATATACAGACAAATATGTCACAACAAGCAAAAATACTCATCCTACTGCTCTCGGCTGTAATGTGTGTAGTCCAACAAGCTATATCGCAATCTATTGCTAACGACACCATCTACAATCCGACAGTTATCTATAATGAAAATCCCAAGACTTACGAAATAGCAGGCATTGACGTAATAGGAGCCGATAACTATGAAGACTATATCATTATCGGCTACTCGGGACTTTCTGTGGGCCAACGTGTACAAATTCCGGGCGACGCATTTACCAATGCAGCCAAACGCTTCTGGCGACAAGGACTCTTCTCGGATGTCGAGATAGCTCTCTCAAAGACTTTGGGAGACAAGGCTTGGATTGAGTTGCGATTGACACCTCAACCTCGCATTTCGCAAATCAACTACAATGGTATCAAAAAGACCGAACAAGAAGATCTCGAGACTCGCCTCGGACTTGCCAAAGGCCAGCAAATAACACCCAACATCGTTGACAGAGCCGAGATGATTATCAAGAAATACTTTGAAGAAAAAGGCTTCAGCAATGCCGATGTACAACTCGTTCAGCATGAAGACCTTGCCCATAAAAATGAGGTAATACTCGACATCAATGTCAATAAGAACGAGAAGATAAAAGTTCACAAGATATATTTCAACGGCAATAGTGTACTCTCCGACTTTGACTTGAAATGGGCCATGAAGAAGACAAGTGAACGCGACTACTTCTTCACCCTGTTTAAGCAAAAGAAATTTGTTGAGGCCGATTTTGAAAGCGACTTGGAGGTACTTACCGAGAAATACAACGAAAAAGGCTATCGCGATGCAGTTGTCGTATGCGACAGCATTGTACCCTACGACAAAAACAAGGTAGACCTTTATATCTCTATCGACGAAGGCAACCAATACCACATCCGCGACATACGCTGGGTGGGCAATACAGTATATACAAGCGAGACATTATCGACATTCCTCGGCATGCAACCCGGAGATGTATATAACCAAAAGTTGCTCAACAAACGTATCAACGAAGATGACGATGCTGTGTCGAACCTTTATCTTGACAAAGGTTACTTGTTCTTCCGCCTTCTTCCTATAGAACAAAATATTTCAAACGACTCTATCGACCTCGAAATGTCGATTATGGAGGGTCCGCAAGCACGCATCAACAAGGTCATTATTAATGGTAACGACCGCTTGTATGAACACGTTATACGTCGTGAACTACGCACCAAACCCGGCGAATTGTTCAATAAAACCGACCTCGTACGCTCGGCACGCGAAATTGCACAGACAGGACACTTCGACCCCGAGTCGATGGACATCCAGCCCAAGCCCGACGTGGAAAACGGTACGGTAGACATTGAAATGAACCTCACCTCCAAGTCAAATGACCAGATTGAGCTCTCGGTGGGATGGGGACAAACCGGTGTCATCGGTAAGCTCAGCTTGAAGTTTACCAACTTCTCTATGCGCAACCTGTTCAACCCCAGCAGCTATAAAGGCATCATACCCCAAGGCGACGGACAGACATTCACCATCAGTGCACAAACCAATGCCCGATACTACCAACAATATAGTATATCATTTGTAGACCCATGGTTTGGTGGCAAACGCCCCAACCAATTCTCGGTATCGGCATACTATAGTATGCAAACAGGTATCGAAAGCTCATACTACAACAACAACTACTACAATCCATATCTGTATGGCGGGTATGGCTATGGATACAACAACGGCTATAATTACTACGACCAATCGTACTATCAGTCGCAACTGATGAACGCCTATGACCCCTCTAAGTCATTGCAAATGGCCGGCGTAAACTTCTCTTTTGGAAAGCGTCTGTCATGGCCCGACGACTACTTTACCTTCATGGTCGACCTCGGTTACCAAGCCTACATCCTCAAAAACTGGGATTACCTATACTACATGAATACCGGTACATCACATAGTATCACATTGGGTGCTACCTTGGCTCGTACTTCGATAGACAATCCCATATTCACCCGTCGAGGATCGCAATTCTCTCTCTCGGTACAACTCACACCACCCTACTCGGCATGGGATGGTAAAGACTACAAGAGTCTTGCTCAACAACCCACTCAAAAGGCTAAACAAGAGATGTATCGCTGGATTGAGTACTACAAAATAAAATTCAAAAGCCGCACATATACGCCGCTCACCAACCCCGACAACCAATACACTCTCGTGTTGATGACACGCGCCGACTTTGGTTTGCTCGGCAGCTACAACCCCTACAAGAAATCGCCTTTCGAGACCTTCTATGTGGGAGGTGACGGTATGACCGGATCGTATACATACGCTACCGAAACAATAGGTTTGCGTGGCTATGACAATGGAGCTTTCACACCTTGGGGATACGAAGGTTATGCCTACACCCGATTTGCATTGGAGCTACACTTCCCCTTCCTCCTACAACCCTCTACCACAATATACGGATTGGCATTTGTTGAGGCAGGTAATGCATGGCAAGATGTGAAAGAGTTTAACCCCTTTGCCATGAAACGCTCAGCAGGTGCCGGTATACGCGTATTCCTGCCTATGATTGGTATGCTCGGTATTGACTGGGCTTACGGTTTCGACAAAGCATTCGGAACACGCGGTGGCAGTCACTTCCACTTCGTTCTGGGTCAAGAATTTTAAAAACAGGGTGTCTTTTTGTTAATAGTGTTAAAAACAACACCATAAAACCCCAATTTTACACTCGTAATTTTTAACTTTACCACACTATTTTAGTCATAAGGCAAAAACAAGTTTGTCCAACCTTAATAAGAGAAGTTATGAAAAAGATTATCATTATCATCAGTGCAATGATTCTTGGCATAGCAAGTGCATCGGCACAAAAATATGCACTTATAGATATGGAATATATATTGAAGAATATTCCCGCTTACGAGATGGCCAACGAACAGCTCAACCAAGTGGCCAAACGCTGGCAGAAAGAGTGTGACGACCTTACCAAAGAGGCCGAAACGTTATTTAAAAACTACCAGGCCGACATGGTATTCCTCACCGACGAAATGAAACAACAACGAGCCGACGAAGTAAAAGCCAAAGAACAAGAAGTAATGGAATTGCGTCGCAAATACTTTGGCCCCGAAGGAGAATTGTATAAAAAACGCGAAAGCCTCATGAAACCCATACAAGACGACATATACAATGCCGTCAAGAAACTATCGGAAGAACGCGGCTATATGATGGTCATAGATCGTGCATCCTCGACCGAAATTATATTTGCTTCACCCAAAGCCGATATTAGCAACGATGTATTGGCAAAATTGGGATATTCAAAATAATATACGTACATTTGCATGCCGAAATACAACAAGGAATATAAATTTTTAAAAAAAATATCATGCTTAAAAAACTATTTATTGCCATCATGTGCTGCTTGCCTCTCACAATGGTAGCACAAACATTCAAATTTGGCACTGTAAACACAGGCGAAGTATTGGCAGCCATGCCAGAACGCGCCGAGGCAGAAAAACAATTCCAAGACCTCACAAAACGCTATGAGGATGAGTATGTAAAGCTCCAAGAAGATTTCCAAAAGAAATATCTTGAACTTCAATCTATGGGCGATACTATACCCGAAGCCATCAAAGTACGTCGCTACGAAGAGCTTCAAGCCATGGATCAACGCATACAAAGTTTCCGCCAAATCGTTGAACAAGACCTCGCCAAAAAACAAGAAGAGCTCATGGTACCCATTCAACAAAAATTGATGGATGCCATCAACACCGTAGGTAGCGAAAACGGCTTTACCTATATTTTTGATGCCAATGCAGCATACTACAAAGGCGTAGGAAATGAAGATGTTACCCCCCTTGTAAAGACCAAATTGGGCATCCAATAAACAAGACACTAACGGGGCAACCCGACAAACGTTAAGAACCACAAAGCTGTGTCGGGGCTTTATAATACCCGATACAGCTTTTTTACCAATAAACAACCTATGTTGCAAGAGATTAATTCTAAAGCACCCATCGGTATCTTTGACTCGGGGTACGGCGGACTTACCATCCTTTCGGAGATACGACGCACACTACCTCAGTATGACTATATATACTTGGGTGACAATGCCCGAGCCCCATACGGAACACGCTCATTTGAGATTGTATATCGCTTTACGCTCGAGGCCGTACAATACCTCTTCAACCAAGGGTGTCAATTGGTAATATTGGCCTGCAACACAGCATCGGCCAAGGCTCTACGCTCGATACAACAAAACGACCTCCCTCATATCGACCCTAACCGTCGTGTCTTGGGCGTAATACGTCCTACGGTCGAAATTCTCGACACCGTTACCCACAATGGTCATATAGGTCTGCTGGGTACACCCGGCACTATCAACTCGGAATCATACACCGCCGAAGTTGCCAAGCTATATCCTCAATACACCATACATGGTCAAGCATGCCCATTATGGGTACCCCTCATCGAAAATAACGAAATAAACAGTGAAGGGACAGACTTCTTCGTCAAAAAATACATCGACCAATTGCTTGCACAAAGCCCACTTATTGACACAGTGATATTGGGTTGTACACACTATCCTTTGCTATACAATCTTATTCACAAGCATCTGCCCTCACACATCAATATACTATCACAAGGCAATCTTGTAGCAAACAGCCTCAAAGACTACCTATATCGACACCCCGAGATAGAACAAAAATGTGCTCGCAACGGACGTTGCACCTTTCTCACAACAGAGTCAAGTAAAAAGTTTACCGAGACGGCAACACTGTTTTTGCAAGACACCATAACAGCCCAACAAATAGAGTTGGGATAAGAGTAAGTAAATCACCAAGCAATATAATCCCACCACAAAAAAGATGAACAATAAAAACAACGAAGGAGTACGCATCAACAAGTATATCAGCGACTATGGTTTCTGTTCTCGTCGCGAGGCCGATAAACTCATAGAAGACCAGCGCGTCACCATAAACAATCGCATTGCTTCTCCCGGAGATAAAGTCGTAGAAAACGACAATGTACGTATCGATGGCGAGCATCTGGCATTTGTACCCCGTGAAGCACGCCCCAAAAAACATCGCTGGGGACCGCCTCGCAACACCGAGACAAACGAAGAACAACCTACACGACGCGCCGGACAACGCGGTGCTGTGCGCAATAGTAAGCCCTCGACCGGTGCCAAGAAACCTACCACACCCCAAAAGTCTTCACGCCCCACAGCCAAAACAACCAAACGCAAATAACAGGCCCATGCCTCTATAAAAAACACCCTACCTCATAAGATGAAACAACGTCGTGCAATAGAACTTTTGGCCCCTGCCAAAAATGTCGAAACAGGCATTGAAGCCATACTACATGGAGCCGATGCTGTATACATAGGAGCACCGCGCTATGGAGCTCGCGCAGCAGCCGGATGTACTACAGCCGACATAGAGCGACTATGCTCGTTTGCCCACATATACAATGCCCGCGTGTATGTTGCACTCAACACCATCCTTTACAAGGATGAGTTGGAAGACGCTCGTCGCATCATATATGAGTTATACGATGCCGGTGTCGACGCCTTGATAGTACAAGACATGGCACTACTTGAGCTCGATCTCCCCCCTATTGCACTACACGCAAGTACTCAGTGCGACAATCGCACCCCCGAGAAGGTACAATTTCTGGCCGATGCAGGTTTCTCTCAAGTTGTGTTGGCACGCGAGCTATCACTCGACACCATACGCAATATTGCACAACACACCGATGTTCCCCTTGAAGTGTTTGTTCACGGTGCATTGTGCGTAAGCTATAGCGGACAGTGTTACCTGAGTGCAGCTCTCAACGGGCGCAGTGCCAACCGCGGCGAGTGTGCCCAATGTTGTCGCCTACCCTACACACTCATCGATGGCAACGGCAAGACTATTGCTCGCGACAAGCATCTGCTTTCGCTCAAAGACCTCAATCAGAGTTCTCGTCTTGAAGAGTTGATTGATGCCGGTGCATCGTCATTCAAAATCGAAGGACGCCTCAAAGATATTGCCTATGTCAAGAATATCACGGCATACTATCGCCAAGAGATAGACCGCATCATAGCTCGTCGCAGCGATGAATTATACCGCGCCTCCGATGGAATCTCTACCATTACATTCACACCCAATCCTCACAAGAGTTTCAATCGCGGATTTACCCATTACTTCCTCGATGGTCGCACACCCCAACCTATCATACAACCCCACTCACCCAAGTCTATGGGCGAATATATAGGTACAATACAAGGCGTGATAAACAACCGCACCTACCGCTACAATGGCAATGTAGAGTTGCATAACGGCGACGGACTATGCTACATCGACAAAGAGGGAAATTTCCATGGTTTTCGTGTAAACCGCGCCGATGCCAATACCATGCACACTGCCTCGGCACAAAGCATAGAAAAAGGCACAGCAATATACCGCAACAGCGACCATGAATTTGACAACACTCTACAACGCCCTACTGCACAACGTCACATCGAGATAGAGATAACTCTATCGGAACAGCCCGAAGGATTTGCCCTCACCATCAGCGACGGCAAGACACACATTACACACCGTTGCAATGTCGAGAAGAGTCTGAGTCGCACACCTCAGGCCGAGAGACAACGCCAAGAGCTAAGCAAACTTGGCAACACCCCCTATCGGGCCACTCGCATTGAGATAGCCCTACAAAAAGATTACTTCATTCCACCCTCTCATCTATCTTCATGGCGCAGAGAAGCCATCGAATGGTTTGACCGTGCTCGCCGATTGGCCTATCGCCCCGACCGCCGCAAGCACCCCAATGGACAACCTTTATGGCACACTTCAAGCGTAGACTATCGTGCCAATATCGCCAACCCGCTGGCCGAAACATTCTATCAAAATCATGGTGTAAAAAAGATGGCACCGGCATTTGAACTTTCTCATCCTCGCGAAAGCGAACTAATGCGTACACGCCACTGCATACGCCATTATTTAGGTGCTTGCCTCAAGACTCCGCAAGGCAAAAACCTCGTCGCACCCCTCATTCTGCGACATGGCAACGTCGACCTGACACTCCACTTTGACTGCGCCAACTGCGAAATGGTGATAAAAAAGTAGCTCAACAATGACTCTCAAGCCCAGTCATTCATAAAAATTGTTAAATACAACAAATTACTCGGTGTAAAGTATTGACAAATAAGAAAAAACCCCTACCTTTGCATCGTGTTTTTCATGGTATTAGAATTAAGGTTAACGAAGATTGGTTGTCGGGAGACAATCAATTTTTTTTGTACCTACTATTACCCATCATTATAACCAACCATCCCGATATTTCTTTACATTTTTCATGAACTTTTTACAACGTGTGCGTGTTGTAAAAATAAAAAAATCATGAAAAGACAAATATTGATTATTGCCACAATACTTATTGTGTGCTCGGGCTACTTGGCTTGTAATGAACATGAGACAATCTACTTTACCGACTTGCCTGCCACTGCACAGGCTTTCTTGCAAAAGTATTTCCCCGACAATCTTGTCGCCTCGGCCGAACGTCACGATGAAGAACCGCTCTTCGAGGTAAGACTTGACAATGGCTATGAGATAGATTTCTATAGCGACGGACGTTGGCAGGAAATAGATAGCAAAGCTGCTATCTTACCTGCACAACTCATACAGGGTGTACTTCCCGAGAAGATACGCAACTATCTCGAAGAGAACTATCCTTTGGCCGGAATAAGTTGTATAGCCCGAACCTCGGTAGGTTACGTTGTTGAGTTGGCAACGACTCCCACCACCGAGCTATACTTCGATTTAGACGGGAATATAGCCATTCATTGGGATGATTGACAAGAACACAAGAAAAACCGCAGCCCTTGAAGAAGTTTAAGGACTGCGGTTTTTCTATACTTTATTTGCTATTTACGTCGGTAAGTAACAAATGAATAATCGTATGGATGACGCTCGTCGGCATGGTGATCTTCTCGCTCTGCCTCAACCCACTCATCATAGTTTAACTCCGGAAAGAAAGTGTCGGCATCGGGAAACTCATGATGTATGTGTGTGATATAAAGGCGGTCGGCACGGTCGATTGTCTGCTTATAGAGCATACCTCCTCCTATCACAAACAACTCTTTTTCGGCACTATCGGCCAACACCTCCTCGATAGAATTTACAACTACAGTATTATCCCACGAAGCATCTGCCTTGCGTGTCACCACGACATTGGTACGACCGGGCAATGCACCCTTGGGCAAAGACTCGAATGTGCGACGACCCATAACGATGGTGTGTCCCAGCGTTATGGCCTTGAAACGTTTCAAATCATTGGGCAAGTGGCACAATAAGTCCTGTTGCTTGCCTATGGCTCCGTTGGTTGCAACGGCTACTATAAGTGATATCATTACTATAAAAAAGTTACACCGCCACAACACCTGCAATGTGCGGATGAGGGTCGTAGTCGGTAAGTTGAAAATCGGTATATTTAAAATCGAAGATAGACTTTACCTCGGGGTTAATAATCATGTGAGGCAGTGCACGAGGCTCACGGGTAAGTTGCAAACGCACTTGCTCAAGGTGATTGGTATAGATATGTGCATCGCCAAGTGTGTGCACAAAGTCACCCGCTCTGAGGCCTGTTACTTGCGCCATCATCTGCAAGAGAAGTGCATACGACGCAATATTGAAAGGCACACCCAGGAAGATGTCGGCACTGCGTTGATATAGTTGCAAACTCAATCGTCCATCGGCCACATAGAATTGGAAGAAGGCATGACAAGGAGGCAACTTCATCGTAGGCAGGTCGGCAACATTCCACGCATTGACAATGATACGGCGCGAGTCGGGATTATTCTTAATTGCATCCACCACCTCCTGAATCTGGTCTATATGACCGCCTTTATAATCGGGCCAAGAGCGCCATTGATAGCCGTAGATATGACCCAAATCTCCATTTTCATCAGCCCATTCGTTCCATATACGCACACCGTTGTCTTGCAAATACTTTACATTGGTGTCACCGGCCAAGAACCACAACAACTCGTGTATAATAGACTTCAAGTGCAATTTTTTGGTAGTAAGCAGCGGGAAACCCTCCTCCAAATTAAAACGCATTTGGTATCCGAAGGTACTGATAGTACCCGTTCCGGTACGGTCTTCTTTGCGCGTACCATTATCAAGAACGTGTTGCAATAGGTCGAGATATTGTTTCATAGGATGATTATTTATAATAGCAAAGGTACGAATAAACGAGCGAGAAACATGAAGTTTACTTCAATGTTTTTCACAGCGAGTAATAGTATCTTCGAGATTTTTCTCAAAGGTACGAATAAACGAGCGAAGAAAAAACAGAGACAGGGTATTTTTTTTGACACAGAATTTTTTCCATATTCTCAGTATTTAAAGCCCATGTATTGGATACAAATTGGCAAAAAATGTGTAATTTCGCACACTTATATTATCGAAAGACTTGGAATTACACAAACATGAAACTACACAACTTTTACATTTCATTACTCTTACTCATTATTTCACTGCCCGCGATGGCTCAGCATCGCGAGGCTATCCCTTTTGCCGACTTTGAGCATTGGGTTACACGCCATATCAAAGAGTCGCCCATATTGGGCGGAAAGGAGCGTACACTATATGCCATTGCTCCCGACTCTGTAATAGATGGAGCAATTGCATATCGCAATATAGGCGGATCGCCTTGGGCTACTTCCAATGCCTATGCCAACGTAGTGGGCATAAAGAAGGTAAGTTGCACAGTGACCCCCAAGAAGAGAGAAAACGAAGGATTATGTGCACGTCTCGAATCGAAACTCGAGGTTGTACGTGTACTGGGAATGATAGATATAGAGGTACTCATCAGTGGTTCTATATATCTGGGTGAATTGTATGAGCCTATACGCTCGGTCAATAGTCCATACTCAAAGATGACTATGGGTATACCTTTTACCAAACATCCCAAGAAGTTGGTTTTCGACTACAATCTAAAAATGTCAGACAATGGCAATCGCATCTATTCGACCGGCCTCAGCCCCAAAAAAGTGGTACAAGGGCCCGACAGTGCCGAGGTTTACATTCTACTACAGCATCGTTGGGAAGACGAAAAAGGCAATGTATATGCCCACCGTGTAGGCACCGGCCGTGAGCGTTTTACGCAATCGACCGACGGCTGGGTTAATGGTTATTCTATCAATGTAAACTATGGAGATATAAGTACTCAACCTTACTTCCGACCCTATATGGATTTGCTCCATGGCAAGCGCAGCTATTCGTGCATAAACAGCAAAGGCAATATAGTACCCGTAGAAGAGATTGGCTGGGGAGCTCCCGACGAAGAGGTTACTCATATGCTTGTTATGGCATCATCGGGTTGTGGTACAGCCTTTGTAGGAGCAGAAGGCACAATCCTTCTGATTGACAATATATATCTTGAATACTAAAACTTCATTTTATCGCATCATGATTATACCACAAGCACTACAACCCGGCGATACGATAGCTATTGTATCGCCATCAAGCAAGATACTACCCGAGTATATCGAAGGGGCAGTTGCACGTCTTGAGTCGTGGGGTTATCACATTGCATTGGGAAGACATACTTATGGTGCACATGGCAACTTTGCCGGTACACCCGAAGAACGTTTATCCGACCTACGCATGGCACTGCTCAACCCCGAGGTTAAGGCTATACTCTGCGCTCGTGGAGGATATGGAGCTGTACACCTGCTGGATGGCATCACATCGCAAGAGATACGCGACAATGCCAAGTGGATAATCGGTTTTAGCGATATATCGGCCTTACATGCAATGTGGGTAAATGCCGGAGTATGCTCGTTGCACGCACCTATGTGCAAGCATCTCACATTAGAGCCCGACACACAAGAATCTACTCGCTATTTACGAGCCATTCTCTCCGGCGATAAGCCTCAATACCAAGCCGAATCACACCCCTTCGATCGCCATGGAGAAGCTCGCGCAAAAATAGTGGGAGGTAATATGGCAGTGTTGTGCGGATTGTTGCGTACACCCTACGATATCTTTCAAGAAAACACCATACTCTTTATTGAGGATGTAGGCGAGCGCACTTATAAGGTGGAACGCATGCTGTACAATCTGGAGCTGGCAGGAGTACTGCCCCGTCTGGCCGGATTGATAGTTGGTCAGTTTACCGATTACAAAGAAGACCCGGGCATGTGTGCCACAATGTACGAAATGATAGCTGCCCGCGTAGCACGATACAATTATCCCGTAACATTTGGATTTCCCATTGGACATGTTACCGACAATCATCCTATAATAGAGGGTATAGAGGCAACTCTATCGGTAACACCGCAAGGTACAATCTTGCGTTTCTGAGAGCAAATGACTATTATGCGACAAGTGGCAAATATATTGGCAAAATATTCTACTCCTGCCGTGAAATAATCAGGCAAGCTTGACATTTTTTCGCTCGTTTGTTTTATCTTTGCCCTTATGAAAAAGTTGCCTAAATACTCGATTGCACTTACTGCATTGTTACTTGCGCTATGCAGCTGTGGCGGAATGAAAACAAAGACCTCGGATAACAACAAACAAGAGTCGCTTGTAACTATACCCACATTCAATGCCGATAGTGCCTATAATTATGTGGCGCAACAAGTAGCCATGGGACATCGCGTACCCGGCACTATGGCACACAAGAATACCGCACAATGGCTCGCCAATGAGATGACCCGGCATGGTGCCGACGTGATTGTACAAGAGGCTACTGTCGAAGTGTACAATGGCAAGGAGGTGCCTATGTATAATATTATCGCTCAATTTGCTCCTGAAAAAAGCAATCGTATACTCCTCGCGGCACATTGGGACTCACGCCCACATGCCGACCACGACCCCAATCCCGAAAATCGACTCCTACCTATTGATGGAGCCAATGATGGAGCGAGCGGTGTAGGCGTGCTGCTTGAGATAGCTCGACACTTAGGAGTCACACCTCCTGCGATGGGCGTGGATATTATCCTCTTCGATGTCGAGGATTATGGTGCACCCGAGTGGATTGAAGGCGACAACTCCGACACTTGGGCTCTCGGCTCACGGTATTGGGCTACACAACCTCATGTTGCAGGTTATCGTGCCCGTTTTGGCATATTACTCGACATGGTGGGCGCGCCGGGACACTGTTTCTATCGAGAATATTTCTCACAACATTATGCCTCGCATATTATAGATAAAGTGTGGGATTGTGCCGAGCGACTGGGCTTCTCCTCGGTTTTTGTAAATTCTATGGGAGGTGCCATCACCGACGACCATATATATATGAATATGGCAGGAGTTCCATCGATAGACATTATACAGATGAACGGATATTCCGAAACGGGATTCTTCGACCAATGGCATACTACAGACGACACAATAGAACACATCGACACATATATGTTGGGGGCTGTAGGACAAACCGTCATAACGGTTATCTATGAAGAAAAATAAACAATGAAATATGATGACAATAGAACAAATTCAAGAAGAGATTATCGACGAGTTTTCGGTATTTGACGACTGGATGGATAAGTACCAGTTGCTTATTGACATGGGCAATGCTCTACCCGCACTCGATGAAGTTCATAAAACCACTCAAAACCTTATAGAAGGCTGCCAAAGCCGAGTGTGGCTACACGCCAATTATAACGATGGTATCATAACCTACGAAGCTGATAGTGACGCTATTATTGTAAAAGGTATCGTTTCGTTACTTGTGCGTGTCTTGTCGCAACACACCCCCGACGAGATATTGGATGCCGACCTTCATTTTATTGAAGAAATAGGTCTTACGGAGCACTTGTCGCCCACTCGTTCCAATGGACTTGTAGCCATGGTAAAACAGATGCGTCTCTATGCCTTGGCTTTTAAAACCAAAGCAAATGCTTGAGCTATCAACAAAGACTCTTGGATGATGAAAAAGATTACCGTATTCTGCTCTTCGTCGCAACAACTTGACCAACATTACTACGAAGATGCATCCTTGATAGGCAATTGGATAGGAAGTCACCGCTGTACACTCGTGTATGGAGGTTCGGCTTGTGGCACGATGGAAATAGTTGCCCGTGCAACAAAGGAGTCGGGTGGTAAGGTACACGGTATCATTCCTGAACGTTTTGCCTTGAAAAATATGACAAGCAGTTATGCCGACGAAGTGAGTGTAACCGTCGATATGCACGAGCGCAAGCGCAAACTACTTGCCGAGAGCGATGCTGTAGTGGTACTACCCGGAGGAGCCGGTACGATGGACGAGTTTTTCGACGCCTATGTAAGTCGCAAATTGGGCTATATAAAGGCTCCAATCATAGTGTGCAACAAAAGCGGATTTTTCAATCCTTTGTTGGCACAACTTGAACGTTGCTACGCAGAGCGATTTGCTTCACCTCTCGAGGTGGGCATGTACCAAGTTGCTGACGATGCAGCTCATTGCTGTCGTATATTAAGCCGATTGTTTCCTGCTTTAAATAATATAAATCATGAAGAAAAGTAACCTCTACACAGCCACCGGCGACAAAGGGACAACATCGCTGGTAGGTGGTAAACGTGTCTCGAAGTGCGACACTCGTCTCGAAGCCTATGGCACCACCGACGAACTGAATGCTCACATAGGTCTGCTCGTAGCCATGATGCCTGCGGGCGATGACACCGCATTATTGCGCCACATACAAGACTGCTTGTTTATTGTAGGCTCGGCATTGGCCACCGACCTTGAGACTACAACCCTGCATGAAGCAAGTTGCCTCAAAGAAGACGAGATTGCCTGCATTGAACAACGCATCGACTACCTCGACAGTCAAGTACCCCCTTTGTGCAAATTTGTATTGCCCGGTGGAGCTGCAGCCGCCGCACAGGCTCACGTGTGTCGCACGGTGTGCCGTCGCGCCGAGCGTTGTATATGTGCACTTGCCGAGCAACACCAGGTAGCCGACAACGTACAACGATATGTCAACCGTTTGTCGGACTATTTCTTTGTACTTGCCCGTTACATCAACCACACAACCTCGACACCCGAGTTTTTTTGGGGCGAAAAATAACACTTCATAATATTTAAGATAAATTTTGTTATTATTTATCATATACTATTGTTTGTTAATAGATTGTTTTGATATATTTGCAACAAAATATTCGATTAACCAATAATATGTATAGTATGAGAAAGATTTATTTATCAGTTTTCTTAATTTTTGCCATAATCCTAACATCTTGCGATAAGATGGTAGTTGGCAACAAAAACTACGAAAACCGTATTGTCGAACAACAGCAATCATCGCAATACAACAGCATAGCCGTATATGACAATATAGAGGTAAACGTGTCAAGCGGTGCTCCGGCAATGTCTATATATGCACCGAGCAATGTGCAAGCACACATCTCTACTACCGTTGTAGATGGTGTATTGGTAATAAAATACAACGACAATGTAAAGGTTATGGTAGACGAAGAACCGGTTGTACTCATCACACACCCGGGGCTCACAACTATATACTCTAATGATAGCACCCAAACCGGCATACCCGATACAAAAGCCACACTGCAATCATTGCGAGTAGAAGGTGATGGAGATATAGAGGTAGTAGGACTTGATGTACCACAACTGACAGCCACCATAATAGGCAATGGAAGCATCACACTCAGAGGTACAGCCCGACAAGCACAATACATCGTAAATGGTCGCGGTGAGATAGATGCCGACAAAATGAATGTAGGCACGTTGCAAGCAAGCATAGAAGGCAATGGCGAAATAGAGTGTTATGCTCACGATCACCTCGAAGCACACACAACCGGCATGGGAGAAATAAAGTATCAAGGCCCACCTACATTACAAGTAACAAGTAGCGGACACGTAGTACGTGACATTGATTAATAAAAAAGATACCTAATCACATAAAATCATGAAAGCAAAAAATCTTTTAACCACAGCGATGGCCATCATCCTATCGACCGGCTTGGCATGGGCCGACGATGACAATCACACTCACTATGTAACTCAAAACGTAGACAATATAGGATACTTTGAGAACATCATTTCAAATGCTCCATTCGACATCGAGTTTACGCAACGCGATGAGCAAAAGGTAAGCATATACGGCGACCCCTCGCAAGTAGCCAATGTAAACGTTACACTCATGGGCAAGTCGCTCGTTGTAGGAAGTAAAGAAAACAGCAACGTTTCGCATGTAAAAGTAATAATAACAGCACCCGACCTATTGTGCGCAATAGTAAGTGGCAGTGGCGATATAGAAGTAAAGTATCTCGACAACCGAAAGTTTACTGCTACGGTATCAGGTAGTGGCGACATAGAACTTTCCGGTACATGCGACAAAGCCGAGTACACTGTCAACGGCAGTGGCGATATAGATGCCGATGAATTTCGCGTAGAGTACCTCGACGCCACCGTAAATGGCTCGGGAAGCATCGATTGTCGTTGCACAGAGACCCTCAACGCCAACGTTGTAGGCAGTGGCGAGATAGAGATAAACGGCCCCACCCGTATGGTAAACCGCGCAGGTCGCAAGGCAGCCATACGTCACGACCATTGATAAGACAAACCCCACATCCTATACTCACCCTTGCAAACCACCTTTGCAAGGGTGAGTAGTTTACAGAAGGCTACATATAGTACTACTTGGCAAGAAAGTGCAACACCATTTGGAAGCATTAAACAACCGACATACCGAAAAAACAGCCAAAAATTTTGCTATCACGAAAAAGCGCACTATCTTTGTCGTCGCAAATAAAAATCGCAACTGCGAAAGTAGCTCAGTTGGTAGAGCATAACCTTGCCAAGGTTAGGGTCGCGGGTTCGAGTCCCGTCTTTCGCTCATGGTCTGCCCGGATGGTGGAATGGTAGACACGAAGGACTTAAAATCCTTTGACCATTGCGGTTGT
>JAFXAB010000034.1 GCA_017522135.1 Bacteroidaceae bacterium | reverse complement strand
TTTACTGTACGCTCAAGAATAGTTTTAGCGTTTTCAATCTGACCTGCCTTGTAGTACTCGATACCATCTTTGTAGTCGCTGGCAAAAGCAGCTGTCACAGTAGCAACGACAAGTGTCAGTGCGGTAAAAAATTTCATTTTCATTTCTACAGTTGTTATTTATGTTTGATTAAAATTCGTCTTTCAAGTTCACAACACGCTCTTCGATGCGCGCAGGAGATATGTTGGATTTTTCAAAAATTTTCTGACCTCTCTGTCCGGCCACAAAGATAGTAAATCCTGTGCAAAGTCCGTTATTACTTTCGGTATTAATCATATAAATAGACCTAAAATATGGATAATCGGCCGAAGCGATATATGCCTGAAAGGGTCCAAAGGCCGGGGCATCGGGCGATTTTTTGATGCGAACAGGCACAACGAGTTCTCTCACACGCACTTGTGCCGAGTCAACAGCATTTATCCAACTTGCACCTATCACACCTATAGCATTGCGACGCTTAGATACTTCTTCTATCACCTGCAAGCTGTTTTCAACGGCCGACACTCCATTATAGAGCTCATCGGGAGCGCATATCGAGTCGACGACATAGCGTACAACGCTGGAGTTGCGATTGTCAAATATCACTTGTACCTTGCCCAACCTTGACTCGGGAAATAGCTCGCTCCATTGTGTAACCTCGCCGGTAAATATACGACGAACATCTTCAGTAGTGAGGATTGAATCGGGATTATTCTTATTGACTACAAAAGCAATGGCATCTACAGCAATATGCGTCTCATTGTAATTGAGCTGATTTTCGAGTATTTTGTTTTTCTCGGCACCCGATAGTTTTCTTGTCATTGTAATGAGGCGCACACTATCGTCAAGAAGTGCCGTCAATGCTTCGCGCTCGGTGCAACGTGTCATGTCGATAAATGCACCGGGATTGGTGCGAGTAAATACATAAACTTGTTGTGCCAGGATATTGGCATACGACTCGTCGCAACAGAAGTCTATATTGCCCTCATGCATACGATGATCTACTTCGACACGTGGAGTACAGGCCGAGAGAGATATAAGGAGTAGGGATATGTACAGAAAGTGTTTCATTTTCATATTATCTGCGATTGGCGTATACGCGATAGCCACGATATATACCATACAAGAAAAACACAACTCCCATCATGTAGCGCACCCACTCGGGTACTTTACCCACAAACAGCGTCGTAAAGACAAGCAGGAATGCCATGCCCATGTATATCGCCACCATAATTACACCTGTAACAATGGCAAAAATATTGTATTTGACAGGCTCGCGAGTTTCTTGCTCTTGGATTATATCTGTATTATTATCGTGTATATTTTCACTCATGATATATCTCTGTTTAAGATTGACATTTCATGCTACAAAGATAATGAATTTCCATGCAACTATGCGGTGTCAAAACATAATTTAATAAAAAACTATTCGTTACAACATGTGTCTTTTTTACTTTTGACATTATAATGACACAGAAGTTTAATAGTGAATACAAAAGCGACCCACCCATTGAGGGGCAGGTCGCTTTATTTATTCACCGCGAAGGTGTGATTATTGAAGACGGAATACTACCGGGAGAGTGAAGTAAACGGGTACGCTTACACCGTTTTGCTTACCGGGAACCCATTTGGGCATGCTTCTAACCATTTCGATAGCAGCCTTTTCCAAAGAGGGGTCGGGGCTACGGAGCACCTGGATGTTACCAATCTCACCTGTACGAGAAACAACGAAACGCAAGATAACACGTCCTTGTATACCGTTTTCCACTGCAACGGGAGGATAAACAAGGTTGCTTTGCATATACTTCATCAAGGCAGCATCACCACCGGGGAATTGGGGCATTTGCTCTACAGCCTCGAAGGGTTTTTCCTCCTCGGGTTCGGGCTCAGCGATTACCTCCTGGAAGTCAGCAATATCTTGAGCATCTTCGGTATCAACACCTTGCACGTCGGCAATAGAGATATTGATACTTGTTTGTGTCATCTCGTCTTGAGTCTTAATCTCCTCTTCATCAGAAACGTTTTCATCGGCTGTAATTACAGGCGCTGTAAACTTGATAGAGCTCTTCAAAGGAGGTGGAGGGGGTGCCTCAACGATAGGCTCAATTTCGTCATTCTTTTCTACTTCTTGATCTTCAAGGTTAGCCATCTCAACCTCGGTAACGGTAAATTCGATCTCAGCCTCTTTCTCCTTGGGGAGCTTTTCGATAAGAGAAGGAATAATGAATGCCAAGGCGATAACTACAATTGAAGTGATGAAAGCGATAATGTGGCGTTTACCGATTTCTTGGCGGATAACGAAACCACCAAAAGCCTGGTTCTTGCCTTCGTATGCTAATTCGCACCACTTCTTTGAATTCAAATCAATGTTTGCCATAATTTGTCCTTTCTACTTAGTTGTGTGAATTAGATTATTTACCAAAATCACTCGAAGCAGCCAACTCACCTTTTGTAAGGTAGTTGCCCATGAGGAACAAGTCACCCTCGGTCATATCAACTACAGCATATTTACCAACGCTACAAACAATCATCTCGTCGAGTACATCAACAAGGCTTGAATAAGTGGCACCGGGGCCATTCAAGTAGTCATTATTCTCGGTAGATGTCTTAGCTTTGATAACCACCATAGGAGCGCCTTTGGTTTTCTTGGCCTCACTTACAGCTTCATCACGAACAGTCATTAACTCGGCAAGCTGAGCTTCGGTATCGGCTTTAGAGAGATGCTTGGCCTTAACACCGGCTTGAGCCTCTTCAAAAACCTTGTTGGCTTCTTCAACCAAACCGATAACCTCTTCGTTGCGCTCGAGAAGGAGTGCGCGGATGCTGTTTTCGGCCTCGGGGTTCAACGTAGCTTCGGTGAGCGAAGTATAGTCTTCATAGTTGGGCTCACCCAAGTAGTAAAACACTTGGTCGTTATCGCCAATGAGGATAGTGATAGCCTCAGAAGCTTTCAGTTTGCTTTGTTGTTCTTCGGTTACGGCGTCTTTACTGGGCATTACCAAGTCCATGGTACGACTTTCAGTCATAGTAGTACAGAGCATGAAGAAGGTAATGAGAAGCATGTTCATATCCACCATAGGCGTAAAGTCTACGTGGATGTTCATTTTCTTCTGTTGACCTTTTTTCTTTTTACCGCCGTTATCTTTTACTTCTACTTGTGCCATAATTTAAAATTTAAATTACATTGAAGAGGTTATTAACCTTCATTCAAGGTAGTGATTAGACTAAAGCGGTTTTGACGCAATTCTTGTAACGTATCCATTACTTTTTTCACCACATCGTAAGGAGTTTTCTTGTCGGCCTTGATAACGATTTTGAGTCTCTTTTGTGAGTTTTCAAGTTCGTCATAGGCAGGATCGTCCTTCATTCGTTGGCTACCACAGCGAGTTGCAAAATCTACCCACTCTTTGAATTGGTTGTCGATAGAGTCGCAAGGAACGCCATAGTTTTTGAGCTCGCCGGCTTGATCCTCGAAGCGCATAGAGAGGAACTCGGGCATTTGAGCAACAGGAACACCAAACCACTCAGAGAGGCGGAATGTATTCTTTTGCTCTTCAGTGAGTTGTACATCGGTATGCACTTTGAGCATCTCATCGAGTGCAGCAGCACGGTCGTTGAAGTTGTCAAGACCCAAGAACACTTTACCAGAAGGTTCGATAAGAATCTTCAAAACATCTTGTTCGGGAATTTCGAACTCAGAAACCGAAGCAGGAGTAATAGTCTGCACAGGCTCTTGTTGAACGAATGTAGATGTCAGCATGAAGAAAGTAAGCAGAAGCACAGTAACGTCACTCATCGCGGTCATATCGATGAGCGTACTCTTCCTTTTTACTTTTACCTTTGCCATATTACAAAGTCCTTTCTTTTAGCTGATGATTAGTGAGTTTTGTTGAAAGCGTTTACGATGCAGAAACCAATCTCATCGATAGCATAAGTAAGGGTGTCGATTTTGTTTGAGTAGTAGTTGTAAGAAATTACTGCGAAAGCACCAGTTGCGATACCAGTAGCAGTATTTACAAGAGCCTCAGAGATACCGGTAGAAAGGGCTTGAGAGTCGGCAGCGCCATCACCAGAAGCAAGAGCGGCAAAAGACTTGATCATACCCATAACGGTACCGAGAAGACCAACGAGAGTACCAAGAGTAGTAAGAGTAGCGATGATGGGGAGGTTTTGTTGGAGAGCGGGCATCTCAAGAGCAGTAGCCTCTTCGAGTTGTTTTTGGATAGCCTCAACTTTTTTCTCTTTAGTCAAAGTATCATCGTTCTCAACTTGCTCGTATTTGATGATAGCCGAAGCAACAACACTTGCTACAACGCCTTGTTTTTTAGCGCAAAGGTCTTTGGCCAAAGCGAGGTTGTTGTTTTCGAGAGCATCTTTAATACCGGCAACAAATTTAGTTGTGTTACCCTTACCGTTAGCACTCCACATAGCGATGAAACGCTCAACAGAGAGAACGATAACAGTGAGAAGACAAGTCATAAGGATAGGCACAATGAAACCACCTTTGTAAACTGTAGCGAGGAGGTCGCCATTGAGGGGGTGACCATTAACGGGGTCGCCTTCAGAGAAACGGTGAGGAGCACCGCACACAAATTGATAGAAGCAGAAACCTGCTACAGCGCAAAGCAAAATTACCCAGATAGGGCTCTTAACGCCAATTACATTCGACTTTTTAGTCGCAGCCTTTTTAGTTGCCATAATTTAATTGTTTTTAATTTGGTTTAAGTGTTTAATATTAAGTTATTTAGTTCTCTCATAAATTTCTTCAAGCTCTCAAGTGCACATTCTCTCCCATGCTTTTTCTCTTCATAAAAGAGCTCAATTGCATCAAAATACACATATAACACAAGAGCTACTGCAGTTTAATGGGGCAAATTTAGTACTAATTTTCGGATAAAAAAAGCAATAACATAGTTTTTTGCCGTATACCTGCGATAATAAGTACTATTTATATTTGTCAGACTCAGTGTGGTAAGTAGCAAGAGTATGTTGAAAAACACACTTTTTTACCTATATATAATATAACGCACCGTGAATATATATATTGTACCGATGCGATTATGAGCATGCAAAATTTGGCAAAATATCTTTTATCGGCTACCTTTGCACAAAAGTATTGGACAATGAAACGTATCACCTGCCCCAAATGCGAGCACTCTTTCAGTTTCGACGAGTCTCGCTACCGCCAAGTAAAGAGCATCTCTTTTGCTTGTCCGGCCTGTCGTAAGCATTTTTCACTCACTCTCGACGAGATAGAGGATATGAATAGAGAAGAGATTGATGCCCCTTATGGATATATTACAGTAATAGAGAATCAATTCTGCTACCGCCAGTCGTATGCTTTGCAACCGGGCGACAATGTTATAGGTCGCCACTCCCCGGGTAGCGTAGTGAACATTTCGATACAAAGTGGCGACATGAGTATGGACCGCAGGCACTGCATTATCAACGTAAAGCCACTTGCCGATGGAACGGCTCGCTACACTTTGCGCGACAATCCCAGCCTCACCGGAACATTCTTACGCAACGAAATTCTCAATGACCGCGAGCGTGCAACCTTAAAAAACGAGGACATTGTAACAATAGGTGCAACGACCTTTATTGTATACCTGCCAGAGGGTGATGAGGATGAATATCTTACCGAATAAGAATACCCTCAATAGATATACAACAACGGCGCAACTCTATGAGGATGCGCCGTTGTTGTATATAGGAGAATGATATCAATACTCACGTTCACCAAATATGGTTGTACCTATACGCACCATGGTACTGCCATGCTCTACTGCCATGCGATAGTCGTGACTCATACCCATAGAGAGGGTATCGAAATGGGTATTCTGCGCCATAGCACCTGTGCGAATGGTATCGAACAGCTGCTTGAGTTGTGCAAACTCGGCTTGTACCCGACTCTCGTCATCGGTATTTGATGCCATACCCATAATACCTCTGAAACGCACATGAGGATATGCACCGGCATTGAGTGTTGAAAGGAAATCGATACACTCTTGAGGCGAAAAGCCATACTTGGTGTCTTCTTGCGCCACGTGCACTTCGAGCAAACAATCGACCACCCGCTCAACACGAGCCGCCTGACGCTCTATCTCATCGAGGATGCGGGGAGTATCGACACTTTGTATCATAGCCACATAGGGTATTATATATTTTACCTTATTGGTTTGCAAGTGTCCTATAAAATGCCACTCGATATCATGAGGCAGGATGTCGTATTTTTGCTGCAACTCTTGTGCCCTACTCTCCCCAAAACAACGATGACCGGCATCGTAGGCCTCACGAATGGTCTCGGCAGGGTGAAATTTCGATACAGCAACAAGCTCAACCCCTGTGGCGGGGAGCGTTGATTTCACCTCATTGAGTCGTTGTGCTACGGTTGTCATAGGCTATCTGTTATTGTTTAGGGGCATCGGGAACGTTACTCTCATAACGAAACACATCGAGCAATGATGTTTCGTTTACGGCTGTTATGCGCCAGTCGGCCATTGTACCTTTCATGCAGAGGTTGAGGTTTTCTACCGCCTGCGAGTGCTCTGTGGCTTGCACCAGAATATTGGTAGGTGTTAGTTTCTCTACACCGGTCTTTTCATCAATGGTAATAAAGCTCACTCGACAACGAAACCAACGGTCGCCTGTAGCATCGAAATATACTTCGCTGTAATTGGCTCGTTTTATTGCCGATACTGTAAACTCTCCCGACACAAAGGGACGCACCTCTTCAATAATACGACCCTCGGCCTCGGTAAACGAGAGAGCATCTACAAGAAACGACTCTGTCACAGTCTTTTGGATACCTGTTTCAAGTGTCTTTCCATATTTTACTTTACATTCAAACCAGTTTGCCATTCTATACAAATTTTATAATGTGTGATTAATATTCGGTTTTATCTTCCTTATCCCGCCATTTATCGAAAGCAATTAATGCTTCATCACCCAAAATGCGCTCGGCAGGAATAGAACGTTGCTCGGGCTTGAGCGACAACTCGTCATATATAAACGAGTCATCGAAATTAATAGCCTTGGCATCATATTGCGTATTGCCATAATAGATGCGATCGATATGAGCCCAATATATTGCCGAGAGACACATGGGACAGGGCTCACACGAGGTATATATCTCGCAACCCGAGAGGTCAAATGTGCCCAATTTCTTTGCGGCAGCCCTGATAGCACTCACTTCGGCATGAGCAGTAGGGTCGTTATCGGCAGTGACACGGTTGGCACCGCAAGCAACAATCTCTCCATTCCTTACAATAACCGCACCAAAGGGGCCACCATTGTTGTCTATATTTCGCGATGAGAGTGCTATAGCTTCTCGCATCCATTGTTTTTGTTGCTCAGTTGCCATATTCTTCTTATTTTTATTTATCCAAAGGTAAATAATTTTACACGCCTTGGCAAATATTATATAATAATAAACCTAAAAAATGGTTTAGTTATTTTCTCGTATAGCTCGGTTTATCTCTTCTATGTAATCGAGCAGTTCTTCACGACCTTTATGCTTCTCCGACGAAGTACTGAAGATGGGAGGTAACTCTTCCCAGAACTCAAGCAACTTGGCTTTATACGCCTCGATATTACGCTCCAACGCACCCTTGGATATTTTATCGATTTTTGTGAAGATGATGGCAAAAGGCACCCCATTTTCGCCCAAAAAGTTTATAAACTCCAAGTCTATTTTTTGCGGTTCATGACGACAATCAAGAAGGACAAAAAGACAAGTCATAGCCTCGCGATTGAGTATATAGGCATTGATAATGCGACGAATTGCCTCACGACCCTCATTGCCACGACGCGCATAACCATAACCCGGCAGGTCGACAATATACCACTCATCGTTTATAATAAAATGGTTGATAAGCGTAGTCTTTCCCGGTGTAGAGGATGTCTTGGCCATACCGTTGCGATTGGCCAACATATTTATAAGCGACGATTTACCCACATTGGAACGACCTATAAAGGCATACTCGGGCAATCCCGTATCGGGACATTTGCGCACATCGCTGTTACTTATTACAAATTGTGCTTTCTTTACTTCCATAGTTCAATCATAATTGCAAGTGCAAAGGTAAGAATTTTTTATACGAAACAAAAGGCATATCACAATGCAAAGATATAAAAGAAAACACCGAGCATAATGCGATAGAATTTTTCGTATAACATTGCATTATACAGACCAAATCGCTATATTTGCGGAAACCTGTAAACATAATGTCTAACACATCAAACACTATACCTATGAAACACACACGTATGTTATCGTGGTTGCTCATTGCAATCATTTCGTTGAGTGGAGTATCGGCAGATGCAGCACCCAAGAAAAAAGAGAAAAAGAAAAAGGATAAAACCGAACAGGTGGCAACACCCCCTGAGACACCTTACAGTAAGATTACAAAAGATTGTCAAAAACAAGAGGGATTATTTACCACTTACCTCAACGACAAAAACGAACTGTTTTTTGAGATACCCGATTCGTTATTGGGTCGCGACTATTTGTTATCAAATCGCATGGCAGCTACCAGCAACCCCACCAAGACAGTTGCCGGACAGATGATTGGTCGCCCAACAATGATCAGATTTAGTCGCAACGAACAAATGGTATTCATGCACCGTGCACAAGTGCGCGACATAGTTGCCGAAGGTGATGAGATTACACCTTCTTTCAACAAGAATTATACCGATCCCATTGTTGCATCATTTAAAATTGAAGCCAAAACCGATGACAAAAAGAGTGTTGTGGTGAATGTTACCAAATTTTTCAACGAGAACAATGATATTATCAACCCTCAAGGCGAGACAGCACCCAAAGATCGCCTAAAGGGAGGTAAAGGACACTTTGAAGGCATAAAGAACTTTCCCAACAACATCGAAATACGCTCTGTCATCAGTTACACCGATGGCAAGCACCTTACCCTCACCATGCACAGGTCGCTGGTACTGCTGCCCGAAGAGCCTATGATGCCGCGTTTGCGCGACAAGCGTGTAGGCTACTTTTCGACTACCAAAAACATCTTTTCAAGCAATATTGATAAGGTCGACAGCGAAACATATATACATCGTTGGCGTTTAGAGCCACGTGAAGAGGATCGTGAGGCATACTTGCGTGGCGAGCTGGTTGTTCCTGCCAAGCCTATCGTTTTTTATGTCGACACGGCTTTTCCTGTCAAATGGCGCGCAACAGTACGTCAAGGTATTGAAGACTGGAAAACAGCCTTTGAAAAGGCCGGTTTTAAGGATGCCATCATTGCTCGTGACTATCCTACGCCCGATGAGGATCCCGACTTCAACCCCGACGATATGCGATATAGTTGTGTAAAGTATGCTACAACCTCTATTGCCAACGCGCGAGGCCCCAGCTACGTCGATCCTCGCAGTGGCGAGATACTTACAGCCGATGTATTGTGGTTTCACAACATATTGTCACTTGTACACAACTGGCGTTTTACCCAAACAGCAGCCGTTGACGAGCGTGTACGCAAGAACATCTTTGACAATGATGTAATGTGCGAATCTCTTCGCTACGTAGCATCACACGAGATAGGTCACACCATAGGTCTCATGCACAACATGGGTGCAAGCTACTCTTTCCCTATCGACTCGCTACGCAGCCCCTCATTTACCCAAAAATACGGAACTACCCCCAGCATCATGGACTATGCCCGCAACAACTTTGTGGCACAACCGGGCGACTTTGAGCGAGGTGTGCGCCTCACACCTCCCATACTGGGTGTTCATGATATATTTGCCGTTGAATGGGGATATCGCTACTATCCCGATGCACAAACTCCACAAGATGAACGCAAATACTTGACAGCCCTCATCGACTCGAAGAGCGAGAACCCCATGTTTGAATTTGGCGCACAACAATTCCCCACAACTATCGACCCCACCGACCAAACCGAGGACCTTGGCAATGATCACTTGCGAGCCGGAGACTATGCCATCAGCAACCTGCGCATTATCACAGCCAATATGCTTGACTGGCTCAAGGTTGAGGGCGATGACTACAGCGACATGACCGAGATCTACTCGGCGATTGTAATGCAATACCGTCGCCACATAGGCCACGTGGTGCCATACATTGGTGGTATTGAGTATAAAGAGGTGCGACAAGGCGACGGACTCATGCCCTATAGGTACATAGATAAGGCCCAACAAAAAAAGGCTCTGCAATGGTTGTTGAAACAGAACCGCAGCTACCGCCAATGGCTCATGCCCGACTCGTTGCTATTGCAATTGGGGTTGCCACTCGATGCCTACCAAGCACTGCACACATCTATGTTCGGCCGTCTGCTGAGCAAAGACGTTCTGTATAGAATATACGAGGGAGGACGCTTGTCGCCCACAACACACTACAACGTAACACAATACCTCAACGATCTTGTAAACGAGGTGTTCCGTGATACCAAGGCATATAAAGCACTTACACTTGTAGAGTGCGATATGCAGAGTGCAGTTGTCCGCGAGCTGATTGCCCAATACAACCCCGGCACCAAAATTGCCGACAAGACAGCCCTCGCCGAAGAGTATGATATGCTTTTTGAGCAAGCACCCTCAATGCCCTGCAGTCACTATGCTTGCCAACACAATGATGACAACGGGATTGATAACTTTTCCCGCACGACCTACAACACACCGGGATTTAACAAATTTGAAGTTGCTCCCTATATGTTGGGTACACTCAAAAAGATACAAACCCTATACCAACAAGCACGCGCCAACACCACCGACAGCTATACACGCAACTTCTACGACTACCAGTTGCTGCTCATCAAGCAAGCCTTGGAGATAAAATAAAAAGTCGCTCAATGAAGTGTAACATTGTTCTATAAAACAAACCCGCCCCAACAGCTATATGTCGTGGGCGGGTTTTATTTTACCTTGCTTTATGCAATATTATAAGTTGGTCTCTTTTTGACTCTCTTCGGCATCGGTCTCGGCAGCTTCCTCGGCCAACTCGTGTTCAAGTTGCTCGGTCTGTTCTTTCCACTTCTCACGAGCATATTCCTGCAAGTCGGCTACAGTGTCTTTCTCGTCGACAATCTCCTGTCCTATGATTGTCTCAATAATATCTTCCATAGATACCACACCGAGAAACAAGCCATACTCGTTGCGCACTTGTGCTATGTGCTCTTTGCCTTTGAGCATCTCCTCCCACACATCACCTACGGGGGTCTCTTCGTCATACGAAAGTATGGGACGACGTATATCGCGCAACTCCATATCAAACTTATCTTCGGCCAGGTTCTCAAGAACCGTTTGCTTAAGAATATATCCTGTCATAAAATCGGGAGTGTCGCCATAGATGGGTATGCGCGAATAGGTGCGATTTTCCTCATTGGCATAGAACTCCTTGAGCGTTGTATTTTCTTGTGCACCCACTACAACTGTACGCGGGGTCATAATCTCACCCACTGTAATATTATCGAGCTTAAACAAGTTCTGAATAATCGCTTTCTCCTGCGACTCAAACACGCCCTCTTCCGTACCGACGGTAACCATGGCTGTAACCTCCTCACGACTTACAGACAGAGGTTGCTTCTCAGAGGCTACCAATCGGGTAATGAACTCCGACAACCATACCAGCGGATACATTAAAATAATCATTACACGAATAACAGGAGCCGCCATCACAGCCAATGAACGCCAATAGTACGAACCTATAGTCTTGGGTATAATCTCAGATAGCACCAAAATAAGAATGGTGAGTACCGCCGATATAACACCGACAGGAACATTTTCAAACACCTTGGCAGCCTCGGCACCTACACCGGCAGCACCTACAGTGTGTGCTATTGTATTGAAAGAGAGTATAGCCGACAGTGCACGGTCGGGGTCTTTCTTGAAGGACATCAATAAAGAAGCATTCTTGGCTCCTTCTTGTTCCTTCATCGCTATAAAAGATATAGGTGTAGAGAGCAGTACAGCCTCAAGTACCGAACACATAAACGACACTATAAGTGCCAAAAGCAAATAAAAAATAAGAAGTCCCATAACAGGTTGTATCTTGTGTAAAATTTAATTAAGTGTGATTATAATATTATATTATGAATAAAACCGCGATAACACAACCGCAAATGATGCGATTGGCTACACGACTATAATCGGAATACAAAAAAAAGGGGTTGTAACTCGACAGAAGTCACTTCTCGCAAAGCGACATCATGACATGCTGAATAGTATGCGTACTTACGGCATAAATCCGTATCCGCATCTACATCTTCGTTAATACTATGCTCGTTTGTTTCCATATTGTTGGCGCAAAGATATATAATTTACCTTATGACAACAAATATTATTGAGAATTTTAAAAAATTCTAACTTTTACCCTCTTTTACAACGTCACAGAGAGGCTGCATCTTCCGACGCAACCTCTCTGTTTACATTTGATATATAGATAGTTATATCTTATTTCTTCACAAATTTGCCACGACTCGCCGTGCCATCGGCCTGTACAATATTATAGAAGTATATACCAGGCAACAGGGCTCGCACATCAAGCGTCGGGTTGCATGCCTGCATGACAACACGTCCCTCTATATTGTATATTTGCACGCTCAACCCATTTTGGCAATTCTTTATGTACAAATAATCGGTACAAGGATTGGGGTATACCACACAATCCTCTCTTTGCGATATAGCACTTTCTACCGAAGTACACACCTCGGTACTCTCGGTCGATACGTTTATTGCCTTTCCACTCGTGCCATTAAGAACGAAGAATGTCGACTCGGTAATATTCTCAATATCGGCTGTTTGATTGTTCAAACCATCATTTATGACAACGTTGATCGATGAATAGTGCGGTGCAAAGGGATAAAAATAGTACTCCACATTATTCTCGGCACGCATCACGGTTGTTATTTGCGTACCCGGCCAGCTACCCAAAAGCTCATTTTTATTGGCATCCCATGCATAAAAATAGATTTTATTCCAGGCTGCCGCCGAATTTTTATTGAGCGAAACAAAGATAGCCTCGGTACCGCGATAATAACTAAAGTCGTCTTTAATACTGAAATATGTAGATTGTTCTATATCGGAAATGTCGTCCGTTTGACCTTGACCATTATTGAATATAACATTTATATGCTTCACATTACGATCAAAGGTGGCCACGTAGTATACCGATCTATACAACTCAACAGTATCGGTCATTGCTGTTCCCGGCCAGCTACCCAACAACTCATTACCTTCGTTATCCCACGCATAGCAGTTGACATTACTCCAATTTTCTGTCACCTTGTTCTGCTCGAAATAGACCGATATACCACCATTGCCGGGCACATTGACTTCTTGACACTCATATTTATCTCCATCCAACTCTCCGATGGCATAATAGGTCGTTCTTTCCACACCCTTTATATCTACTGTTTGCGCTTTGCCATCGGTAAAAATCACATTGGTCATCGTAACCGTATTGGGGAATGTATAGGTATAGTATTCTTTTCCGGCTACGGTTGTTATGGCATTTATCTCGGCACCCGACCAACTACCAAGCAACTTATTGTCATTCTTATCCCAAGCATAAAACTTCACTTGGGCCCAATTGTCCGGTATAGAGTTCTTGGCAAGTGCTATTGTAATAGGCTCGCCGGTCTCATCACCCGAGGCATCAATCACCTCTACGGTATATTTGCCCGAATTATCGGTCGACGAGATACGATAATAGGTATTGGCCCTGACATTTGCAATATCTACGGTCTGCAAGCCGTTGCCATTGCTAAACAAGAGATTGGCACTATCGATAGCAGCATCGAATGTGAATTTGTAATACTCCTCACCACCGACAACCACCACTTTATGAATATTCTCGCCGGGGAATGCAGACGTAAAACGTTTCGTTTCATCCGACCATGCATAACAATACACATTACTCCAAGAAGCAGGCATGCTGTTTTTCTCTACATATACCGAGAAACCGTTGCGGTCGTTTGAAGGGATTATCTTGTCGTCCATGTTATTGATATGCACTTTGCTCCACACACAATATCCTTCGCCACTTGCCACTATATCGGCCGAGTTAAATCCATTGGGTGTATAATCGCCATAGCCTACCTTGATAAACAAGTCACCATGCTTGCCATACACCTTGGCTACATACTTATCCTCTTGAGCTACCCACACCTCCACATTACTCTGGTTGTGAATACCCACCGACTTGCGCACATTGATAAGTTGCTTTATTTCATTCTTATACTGTTTCCAATGAGGCAAGAACACGCAGGGTGTACCGGGATGACACAAAATAAAAGCATTGGCGGCTACAACGTAGGCATCATTACCAAACTTGCTGCCATCGCGATACGTATCGTGATTATCGACAAAAGTAACCGCAAAACGGCGAAAACCGGCTTCCTTAATCAACCCATCGGGCTGGTTGACACCATTGTAGTTTGTTGCAAGTTTCGAGAAATTGCTGGGATAGGCAAAGGCCTCATTCATCCTGTACTTCATAGGAAAGTCGAAGGCTCCCGACTGTATCTCATTATCGCGTATAGTACCATCTATCCAACCCTTCACAGCGTCATAATTTCCATCGAAATACTCGCCTACCGAATAGGTAGGTTTTACTGCGGCGTTGTACAATCCCACATAATAGGCTGCAAAGCCTTTCACCATATCATAGCGAAAACCTGCATAACCCAGCTCACTGAGCAAATAATCGAGGTAGGCCTTAATAGCCTCTTGTACATACGCATTGGTATGATCAAGGTCGCGACATCCATCGAAGTTGTCTCCTTCATCATTGGCTCCTGTTGGCTTGGGTTTACCATTGGCATTTGCCAATTCGTCATTGCCACAGATAGCATCCAAGCCCAACTGCCATGTGTTGCCATGATGGTCGGTCTCGGCAGGAAAATCGTACCAATCATTCACACCATCGCGGTGATTGATAACCACATCGGCTATAAACCCGGTACCTTTTTTCTTGAAGGTTTTTATCATCCTGCGAAGCTCGACCGATGTACCAAACGAGCTTTCGTGTTGAAACCAATACTTGGGATTATAGCCCATCGAGTTATAACCACTCGAAGCACTGTTGGGTATCCATATCAAGTCATAATAGGCCGACAACTCATCTACTTGCGATGTCAGGTTGGTCCATTTGGTATCGTCAAAAGAATCCCAATAGAAACCTTGCAACATGACACCTTCATACTCCGATTCCCAACCTGTTGCCAACACATTGTTAAAGCTCAACAGTATAAGAATCAGTGTTATAAACACATTACTATTTTTTTTCATGACCATTCTATATAAACTATTTATCAAACTGCCAAGCGGAGTTGTAGAACTGCTTGACAGAGATTTGTGTTTTACTTATTACAATTCTATAATCATATTGGCACGGGCAGGCAAAGCCAGTGTCTCGTTCCAAGTAATCATCTGACCCGAAATAACATCATGTCCCGATGTTACTCCGTTCAACACCTCGGCATAGGGTCGGAGATTGAGGTCGACAACCTTATCTGTGCCGTTGAGTAGTACAAGCACGCGCTTACCTTCGTAACAACGAGCATACACATACACGCCCTGTTGGGGTATAAAGTGCTTCATATCACCTTTGGCAATGATATCATTACCTTTGCGCCAATGCAAGATATTGCTGATAAAGTCAAAAGCCTCATTCTCTATGGCATTGCGCTCATCTGCGTTAAAGAGATTACGAGCATCGCCATCCCATCCGCCAAGAAAATCTTTGCGCACATGACCGTCAAACTTGGCTTTTGTACCATTCATCATCACCTCAGTACCGTAATAGAGCTGCGGTATGCGACGGGTAGTAAGCAAGAGCGTCATGGCTTGCTTAAGGGCAGTTATATCGGCACCTTCGCGCAAGAAACGATCGGTATCGTGATTTTCAATAAAGGCCATTACCATCGAAGGCTCGGGATATAGATAGTCATATACAAAGTGGTTGTAGAGCTTGTTCAATCCCATCATATATCCGTCGGTATTCTCGGCAAATGCGGTGTTCACCACTTGCCACAAGTGGAAGTCCATAACACTCTTGAGGTTGCTGTTGCGAGGAGCCGAGAGCTTCGAGTCTTTTTGCCACCATGCGGTGAAAGCAGGATTTTCGCACCATGTTTCACCTACGACAGTAAAGTTGGGATACTCTTCATTCAACTCTTTCATCCATTGCGACATAGCATCGTAATGAGCGTAAGGATGAGTATCCATACGAATACCATCGATACCCACAGCCTCTATCCACCAGAAACTGTTTTGCACCAAGTATCGTGCTACGTGACGATTGCGTTGATTGAGGTCGGGCATCGAAATAACAAACCATCCATCGTTCATCTGGTCAAAGTCGTATTGCGAGGCATAGGGGTCGACATGAGGTGTGAGTTTGTATGATGTTTGTACAAAGTTATTCTCATAGTCGGGATAGTTAAACCAGTCCTTTGAAGGCATATCTTTGAGCCATACGTGCTCACTGCCACAGTGATTGAAGATCATATCCATCACGATTTTCAATCCCTTTTCGTGTGCCTTGTCGACCAAGGCTCGATAGTCGTTGTTTGTACCGAAACGAGGATCTACCTTATAATAATCGGTTGTGGCATAGCCATGATAACAGCTATGACGGAACTCTCCCCACATATCATCGCCCATGTTATTCTCCAACACGGGTGTAAACCACAAGGCTGTTACACCCAACTCATTGAAGTAATCGAGGTGATCCATGATACCTTTTATATCGCCACCGT
Organism: Bacteroidaceae bacterium; assembly: GCA_017522135.1. GTDB lineage: Bacteria > Bacteroidota > Bacteroidia > Bacteroidales > Barnesiellaceae_A > Barnesiella_A. The sequence continues at coordinate 2,273 of JAFXAB010000034.1, read as the reverse complement.
GACGTGCATTGGGTTGGTTGCGGTCTACAACATAGGCACTCATACCCTCAACATTGTCATTGGATGTATCGCCATTGGCAAAACGGTCGGGCATGAGCATGTAGAGCACATCGCCGGCATCAAAACCCACACGGGCTTCGGGTGACATCTCGCGCTCACGCAATTCATAAGAAACGGTTTGCTTGCAGTCGTCAAACACCAGATACAAATTCATCTCACCGGGTTGTGCCTTGGCAACGTCAAGGTATACAATCAGATAGTTTTTGCCATCGAGTCTCACTACCTCCTCAACCTCAACTCCGGCATAGTCGGTAAGCACGTCTGTAGCGTTGCCCACGCCCTCGCCATACAACATGATTTGCAAAGAGGGATTTTTCATGCCGGTAAACCAGCAGGGAGGGTCTATCTTATTTATCTCAACCACTGTACTATCGGGCATATTGAGTGCCGATGAAGAGTGCTTACTGTTGCAACCTGTCAACATTGCACCGGCAACAAACAGAGTTGCCACCATCGAAAATAGTCTTTTCATATCTTTCAAAAAAATAGTCTTTTATTACTCTTCGTCTTGCTTTTTCTCCTTGATGATAAATACCGCAACAGCTCCCAAAATCAAGAACACACCGGCCAATACAAGCATCAGATTTTGCGATGCAATACCACTCTCGGTAAGAGGCATACAACTCAACACAAGACCACCTGTGGCGGCAGCTACAATCTGAGGCAAACAGATTGTACCATTAAAGAGCCCGAGGTAAGTACCCATGTGCTTGCCCGAGAGCGAATTGGTAAGAATAGTGAAAGGCATGGCCAACATGGCAGCCCATGCACAACCTATAAGGGCATAAGAGATAAACAACATATATTGGTCGGTAATAAAGTATGTCGAGATAAAACCTACAGCACCCAACAAGAGGCTCAACGAATAGGCCACCTTACGGTTGCTGAACATAGGCAACACGACAGCCCACAAAACCGAGCCTACAGCTTGCACGGCAAACAACACGCCTACCCAGTCTCCGGCCGCCTGATATTCTTTAGATGCGGTATCAAGAGCACCATTGACGATAGGAGCATTAAATGCACCCTCGGCAATAGCACCATTGGTATATGTCCACATATACATAAATGCAGCCCAACAGAAAAATTGTACCAAGCCCACTGTCCAGAATGTCTTGGGAGCCTTTACAAGCAACTTCAACATACTCACTTTCTCCTCGGCATCCTCCTCTTTAATACCATGATACTCGGCATACTCTTTGGGAGGCATCTCCTTGACAGTTGCAGTGGTATATATAACACACAATATAAGTATAATTGCACCCACATAGAACGACCACTTCACCGAGTCGGGAATCTCACCGGCTGCGGCAACACTCGCCACACCCAAGGCTGTAAATATATACGGGAAGAGATAGCCCACCAAGCTACCTGCATTGCACAAGAAACTTTGTATCGAGTAGGCAAGACCCTTTTGTTTCTCATTCACCATGTCACCCACCATCATCTTGAAGGGTTGCATCGCCATATTGATAGAAGTATCAAGAAACATCAGCGACACCAATCCAAATATCATGGCTGCACCTACCGACAAGCCAAAGCTGCCGGCATTGGGCAACATGCACATTACCAATACAGCAACAAGAGCGCCAATAAACAGATAAGGGATGCGACGACCAAAGCGTGTCCATGTATTATCACTCCACTTACCCACCAAAGGTTGCACAATGATACCCATCAACGGAGGAAGAATCCAGAAGAAGCTCAAATCGTGAGGGTCGGCACCCAGAGTAGCAAAAATTCGGCTCACATTGGCACTCTGCAAGGCGTACGCAATCTGTACACCAAAAAATCCAAAACTCAAGTTAAAGAGTTTTACAAAAGACAAGTCCGGCTTGATTTTCATACAAAAATTTTATTTAATATTTATATTCTATTTGTTTTTTTCACGAGTACTGCCTCGCAGTATAAGCGATGTCTTCACAATCTTGTTTTTGTATATGAGTTTTTCCTCACCGCCATCAATTTTGGCAAGGAGCAACTCCATAGCACCCTGTCCTACAGCCTCACCATGCTGGTCGACCATCGAGAGACGAGGCTCGGTAGAGCGTGCAGTTTCGTTATCAGAGAAGCCGCATATCGACACATCGTCGGGCACATGCAGTCCGGCATCCTTACAGGCATACAATATTCCGGCCGCGGTATCGGCATTCACTGCAAAGAAAGCATCGGGATGCTCGCCATCCGATTGCAACATCTTCAAAGTCAATTCA
>JAFXAB010000033.1 GCA_017522135.1 Bacteroidaceae bacterium | reverse complement strand
CCATGTGTTTTCTGCAAGAAAATATAGGGGGAGTGGCTGTAAGCCGAGGGGGTTGGAAGACAGAATATTTTTTAAGACATAAAGACGTATAATGAGAGTATGTACAATAACCCCTCCGGGCTGCGCCCACCTCCCCTATCTCTACGAGCAGAGGAGGAAAAAGAGACCATCACGCACAGGGTAACCTTTTCTCCCCATGTGTTTTCTGCAAGAAAATATAGGGGGAGTGGCTGTAAGCCGAGGGGGTTGGAGGAAGACAGAATATTTTTTAAGACATAAAGACGTATAATGAGTGTATGTACAATAACCCCTCCGTCGCAAGGCGACAGCTGTCTATCGACCAAGTTGCTCACGCTCGGCATAGCCCTTGCAAGCACGGCTCTGCTCTCGCTTAATCGCAACAGTGCCCTACGTCTGGGTTGTCAATTAACCCCTTCCCGCTGCGCGGACTTCCCCTATCTCGCTAACGCTCGCAGGGGCAGAAAAAGAGACCTCGCCTGAGGAGGTTTTATAGACAGAAGGACAAAAGATACATAAGATTATATATACAAGCCTATGAATTACACGCAAAAGAAACATGTCCTTATGTCTTAATAACAACACACAAAACATGTTCCTTATGTTCCTATGTCTTAAACCTCATACGCAAAGGATATATACATCTTATATCTTGTGTATTAATAAATTATCCTTTTGTCAGGCATACGGGTACTCTCTACCGCAGAGGTGTTGTAGCAATCAATAAAAAAGACCGACCAAAATTGCTTTTAGTCGGTCTTGTGCGTATAAATATGTATCGGCTTACTCTTTTACAGGGGCATTAACAGGTTTTTCAAGTCCGGGAATACCTATAAGCTTCACATCAAAAACGAGTGTAGAATAGGGCAACAAAATATCGGAAGTATAAGAGTCGCCATAACCACAACCATGAGGTATAACAATCTCACAATGGTCACCTACGCGCATATTGGTAAGGGCAATAACCCAGCCTTTGATGTTGTCCGAGAGTTTAGATCGGTAGATACTGTCGCCATGGGCTGTCAACTCGAAAGAGTCGTCAAATACAACACCCTCGTATGTTGTACCTTTGTATATAACATCGATATAACTTGTAGACATAGGACGCTGAGCATCTTGTGTGAGTGTGCGATCGTTGTACCAACGCATAAGGATTGTCGATCCGGCATCCCATGTGGGTGTCACACGCTCATAGAGCAACAGACCTGTAGAATCGGTCTCGGCATATTTCTCTTCAAAGAATGCAAGGTTCTCATTACGCCACTTGGCATACTCTTCCCAATAGTTCTTGGCCTCTTCTTCATCACCTTTATTCTCCTCTTTACACGATGTCAGCACAACGGGAAACAAGATAAAAAATGCAGCCCAAAACAAAAACTTCTTCATTGTCACATTATTATAATGTTAATCAAAACTCAACAACGGGAGCTTTCTCGGCACCGGTCTCGGCAGCAAACTGGGGCTTGGACTCGAAACCAAATATCTTGGCTGTTATTACAGCCGGAAACTTGCGTATCTTGGCATTATAGCCGGCTACCAACTCACTATATCGACCACGCTCGGTGGCTATACGATTCTCCGTACCTTCGAGTTGTGCTTGCAAGTCGCGGAAATTTTCATTGGCCTTGAGGTCGGGATAGTTCTCGGTAACAGCCAACAAACGACCCAAAGCCTGGCTCAATTCGCCTTGTGCCTCTTGGTAGGCCTTGAGGTTCTCTTCGGTGAGGTTCTCGGCATCGATGGTTACTTGTGTAGCCTTGGCACGAGCCTCAACCACAGCCTCGAGTGTAGTCGACTCATGTTCGGCATAGCCTTTTACGGTATTCACCAAATTGGGGATAAGGTCGGCTCGACGTTGATATTGATTTTCAACCTTGGCCCATTGAGCCTTAACATTCTCATCGGCCTCAACCATACTGTTGTAACTGCACGATGTGAGCGACATGGCAAGTACTACCATGGCGACTAACGATACTAATACTCTTTTCATATCTTCAATATTAATATTATTCAACAATCTTTTGCAACAAACTGCGGAAACTTACCTTCTCGCCAATGAGAGCATGCAACTCGTCGATAGATACACGATGTTGTTCCATGCTATCGCGTTCACGCAACGTCACGGTATTATCCTCAAGTGTTTGATGGTCTACTGTCACACAGAAAGGAGTACCTATAGCATCTTGACGACGATATCGCTTACCGATAGAGTCCTTCTCGTCGTATTGACAACGGTAGTCGAACTTGAGGCGGTTGATAATCTCCTCGGCTTTCTCGGGCAGACTATCCTTGCGAACAAGAGGCATCACAGCCACCTTGACAGGAGCAAGAGCTGCAGGGAGCTGCAACACTACACGCACCTCACCATTTTCGAGTTGCTCCTCTTTGTATGCTGCGGCCAATACACTGAGGAACATACGGTCTACGCCTATCGATGTCTCTATAACGTAAGGAGTGTACGACTCTTTCAACTCGGGGTCGAAATATTGTATCTTCTTACCCGAGAATTTCTCATGTTGACTCAAGTCGAAGTCGGTGCGAGAGTGAATACCTTCAACTTCTTTAAATCCGAAGGGCATCTCAAACTCGATATCGGTAGCAGCATTGGCATAGTGAGCCAATTTCTCATGGTCGTGATAGCGATACTTGTGGTCGCCCAAGCCGAGTGCTTTGTGCCAACGCAAGCGGAACTCTTTCCAATGATTGAACCAAGTCATCTCCTCTCCGGGACGAACAAAGAATTGCATCTCCATTTGCTCAAACTCGCGCATACGGAAGATAAATTGACGGGCTACAATCTCGTTGCGGAAGGCTTTACCTATCTGAGCAATACCGAAGGGTATGCGCATACGGCCGGTCTTTTGTACATTGAGGAAGTTTACAAATATTCCTTGTGCTGTTTCGGGACGAAGGTATACCTTCATTGCGCCATCGGCGGTAGAACCCATATCGGTAGAGAACATCAAGTTGAACTGACGCACATCTGTCCAATTCTTTGTACCACTGATAGGACACACAATCTCTTGGTCGAGAATAATCTGGCGAAGCTCCTCAAGATTCATATCAGCCATAGCAGCGGCGAAACGAGCTTGCAACGCATCGCGTTTGGCAGCATTCTCCAGCACGCGGGGATTGGTCTCACGGAACATTTTCTCATCGAAGTTCTCTCCAAAACGTTTACGTGCTTTCTCGACCTCTTTATTCATCTTTTCCTCATACTTGGCAATGCAGTCCTCTATGAGCACATCGGCGCGATAGCGTTTCTTAGAGTCGCGGTTGTCGATAAGAGGATCGTTGAACGCATCAACGTGTCCCGAAGCCTTCCAGATGGTAGGGTGCATAAATACAGCCGAGTCGATACCCACGATGTTGTCGTTGAGCAATGTCATGCTGTCCCACCAATAACGTTTGATATTGTTTTTCAGCTCAACACCCATCTGTCCATAGTCATACACAGCTGCCAAGCCATCATATATTTCACTTGAGGGAAATACAAATCCGTACTCTTTACAATGCGATACGAGTTTTTTAAAAACATCTTCTTGTGCCATATTTCTTTCTTACTTAAATATTATCAAAATTTGCGAGTTATCACGCGGTGACTACTCAAATTAAACTGCAAAGTAAGTGATTTTTTTCGATTTAATTTGTATTTTTGCACAGGCTTGTTCGATTTGCCATACAAAAAAAGCAAAAAAAACATTAATCGCTTCTCTGCACACTCGACCCGGCCATTCTATCAACCCTGAAAACATAAAATTCTCCACCAATGAGTGACGAAGAAAAAGAGATATACAACCTTAACGACAATGTTTCTCAACCCGACAACACGGAAGAGAGTCCATTACCCTCCAAAGCTACCTATACCGATAGTGGCGACACCAAGTTGCACCTATCGGGCATGTATCGCAATTGGTTTCTTGAGTATGCCTCATACGTTATCCTCGAGCGTGCCGTACCACACCTTGCCGACGGACTGAAACCTGTGCAACGTCGCATACTGCATGCCATGAAGCAACTCGAGGATGGCCGCTACAACAAGGTAGCCAACATCATCGGCTCGACAATGGCCTACCACCCGCATGGTGATGCCTCTATCGGCGATGCCCTGGTACAGATAGGTCAGAAAGATTTACTTATAGATTATCAAGGAAATTGGGGTAACATTCTCACAGGCGATAGCGCGGCGGCTCCGCGTTATATCGAAGCTCGCCTGTCGAAATTTGCCCTCGAAGTGGTATACAGCCCCAAAGTGACCGAGTGGCAACTCTCATACGATGGACGTAAGAAAGAGCCTGTAACCCTACCCGTCAAGTTCCCCTTACTTCTGGTTCAAGGTGTCGAGGGTATCGCTGTGGGTCTTTCGTCAAAAATCTTGCCACACAACTACAACGAAATACTTGATGCCGCTATAGCTTATTTGCGCGGTGAAGAGTTCAGGCTATACCCCGACTTCCGTACCGGTGGTTTCATAGATGTATCGCGCTACAACGATGGCGAGCGCGGTGGTGCAGTGAAAGTGCGTGCCAAGATAGAAAAGATAGACAATCGCACGCTTGCCATTACCGAGATTCCCTATGGCAAGACCACATCGACCCTCATCGAGTCGATACTCAAGGCTCAGGAAAAAGGGAAAATAAAGATACGCAAAGTCGATGACAACACCGCTGCTCAAGCCGAAATTCTCATACACCTGCCCACCGGAGTATCATCGGACAAGACCATCGATGCACTATATGCCTTTACCGATTGCGAAGTGAGCATTTCGCCCAACTGTTGCGTTATAGACGACAAGAAACCCCATTTCCTCTCGGTCAGCGAAGTATTGCGTCGCAGCGTCAATCGCACTCGCGACTTATTGCGTCAAGAATTGGAAATAAAATTGCAAGAGTTGCACGAGGCTCTCATGTTTGCCTCACTCGAAAAGATATTTATCGAAGAACGCATCTATAAAGATCGTGAATTTGAAGAGAGCCGCTCGATGGATGAAGCTGTTGCCCACATCGACAAGCAACTCACGCCATTCAAGCCCCAATTTGTCCGCGAGATTACCAACGACGACATCTTGCGCCTGATGGAAATAAAGATGGCTCGCATACTTCGATTTAATTCGGAGAAAGCCGAGAACTATATAGCCGAGAAATTGGAACAAATAGCCGAGACACGCCATCACTTGGCAACGCTCACCGACTATACCATTGCCTGGTATACTCACCTCAAAGAGACTTACGGAAAGAACTTCCCCCGTATTACCGAGATACGCAATTTCGACACCATCGAAGCAACAAAGGTTGTGGAGGCCACCGAAAAGCTCTATATCAATAAAGAGGATGGATTTATGGGAACCGGTTTGCAACGCGACCCCAATGCCGAGTATGTGTGCAACTGTTCAAACATCGATGACATCATTATTTTCTACAAAGATGGTCGCTATACCGTAGTAAAAGTAGCCGAGAAACAATTCATAGGCAAGAATATCTTGCACATCGATGTCTTCAAGCGCAACGACACCCGCACAATATACAACGTGATATACATGAACGGTAAAGGTGGCGTACACTACATGAAACGCTTTGCTGTCACGGGTATCACCCGCGACAAGATGTATGACTTGACACAAGGCAAGCCCGGCTCGCGTGTAAAGTGGTTTACCGCCAACTCAAACGGCGAGGCAGAAACGGTGAAAGTTGTGTTGGAAAAGACTATTCGCTCCAACAAAGATCATGTAATGGTCGATTTCAGCACATTGGCCATCAAAGGACGTGCATCGATGGGTAATATAGTCACCAAAGGCATTGTTCGTTCCATGTCGTTGGCCGCCAAGGGTGGCTCTACATTGGGAGGTCGCGATGTGTGGTTTGATCGCGATGTACTGCGCCTCAACTACGACAAGCGTGGCGAATACCTGGGCGAGTTCCACAACAACGACTTGGTATTGGTTGTTCTTGACAATGGAGATTTTTATATGACCAACTTCGACGCAACCAACCACTACGAAGCCAATATCTTGCTGATAGAGAAATTTGATGCCAACCGCGTATGGACTGTTTTGCTCAACGATGCCAACCAACAAGGCCTACCCTACATCAAGCGATTTAAACTTGAGGCTACAACACGCAAGCAAAACTTCTTGGGCGACAACCCGGCCTCTAAGATGATACTATATAGCAGGGAAACATATCCACGTTTTGAAGTAAAGTTGGGAGGTGGAGATGCCTTCCGCGAGCCTATTATCATTGATGCCGAGGAATTTATAGGCATCAAAGGCTACACTGCCAAGGGCAAACGCATCACTCAATACACCATCGACTCTATCGTAGAACTCGAACCTACTCGCCAAGAAGAGCCTATCGCAGAGCAACACACCGAAGCCGAACCTCCTCTCGATGGACAACTGAGTATTTTCCCCGCCGAAGAGATAGACTGAAGAATATGAAACGAATACTATATATACTTGCTCTACTCATATTGCCCTTTACGGCCTTGTCGCAAGAGGTTGCAACCCGACCTCAATGTCCGGTATTTACAGCTGTAGAGTTTGAGGGAGGTGGCAGCCGACTTATCGACACTTATCTTACACCATACAGCTACAGCGGATGGAATATAGGACTGAATGTAGAGCTCATGCAGGCCTTGAAACCCGACAACTACAATTGGGTGTGGCAACAACTCATAGGATTGAACTATGGCTCCACTCGGTTGAGCATCTCGGGTGCAGGACTCACAATACATGGCGGTGCCAACTATAGCTTTGCCATGATGCACCGTAGCAACACTCCCATCGACGGGCTGCAACTCTATTATGGAGGAAACATCTCGCTCATGGGAGAAGGATTGGAAAACTATCACGGGGGCAACAACCCCATATCGGTCAAGGCCGATATTTCGTTAGGGTTTACAGGTATGGCAGTATACAGTTTTGCCTTGGGCAAGCTACCCATTACAGCCCGCTATCAGCTCACGCTACCGGTGGTAGGCGTTTTTGCACAGCCCGAGTATGCCGAGTCATACTACGAAGTATGGTTGGGCAACTACAACAACTTCCTACACTGTGGTACATGGGCCAATCGGTTTGACATAGACAATCGCATTACCATCGACCTGCACATGGGCACATGGGCTTTGCGCATGGGATATCACAATCGCATAAACACCACCTACGAGAATAACAATCGCTATCAACTCGTATTGCACAACTTCACAATAGGTTTTGCCGGTGATATATTGAGTCTCGATTATAAAAAGTCCAACCGCCCCATCGTCAGGGCTTTATACAATTTACCATAATGAAATCTCACTCCCTTCTATACATCATCGCCATAGTGCTCATGGCACAATTGCAGGCATGTTATGTCAATGACGACCTCAAACTCGAGAATGATGCACACACCAATTTCGATGCACTATGGAATATCGTAGACCAACACTACTGTTTCTTTGAATACAAAGGCGTTGATTGGGACTCGGTATACAACCACTATGCACCACGCATCAGTAACGATATGGGAGCCCAGAGCTTCTTTAACCTCTGTGGCGAGATGCTTGCCACCTTGCAAGACGGTCATGTCAATCTGTCCAGTGCTTTTGGTTCTACATACTATTGGAAGTGGTTTCAAGACTATCCTGTCAACTACGATGAACGCATTATACATGAGAATTATCTGCAATTTGACTATTACATGGCAGGTGGCATCACATATAAAAAGTTACGCGATAACATTGGTTACATACACTACGATAGTTTCAACAGCAGCATCAGTCCCACAACACTCGACTATATATTGGCACATTTCACCACATGCGACGGACTTATTATTGATGTGCGCAACAACGGTGGTGGCTCATTGAACAACGTCGAGGTCATAGCGTCACGATTTATCACCGAGCCCATTTTGGCAGGATATATCTTGCACAAAACAGGTCCTGCACATAGCGACATATCGGAGCCCTACCCCTTCTATTTCAATCCTACCATGGAACACATCCTATACGGCAAGAGTGTTGTGGTACTCACCAACCGTCACACATTCAGCGCAGCCAATAACTTTGTACAAGTGATGAAGTCTCTTCCACAAGTAACCATTATAGGTGACAAGACAGGCGGAGGCAGTGGTCTGCCTTTTACATACAACCTGCCAAACGGATGGAACATTCGTTTATCGGCATCGCCCATTCTCGATGCCGAAGGCAACGACACCGAGTGGGGCATAGAGCCCGATATAAAAGTAGATATGGCATCTGATGCACAACAAACCGGCCACGATGCCATTCTCGATTGTGCTATCGAACATCTCATTCAATCTACCCATTGACACCCTCCTCAACCATGGTACAATGCCGTTTTCAATAATTTTACACACATTGTGCAAGAAAAGTGAAATGTAAATTTGCTACATAGACAAACTTCTATTATCTTTGCACCACCAAAGCGGATGTGGCGTAATTGGTAGCCGCGCCAGACTTAGGATCTGGTGTCGAGAGACGTGTGGGTTCGAGTCCCGTCATCCGCACCATCAACGAGGAAGATACTCCGCAATGCGGATTCTCCCTCGTTTTTTATTTATAAAATTACCACTTTATGAAAACTCTTCGTAGCATTATACTTTGTATAACTACCATAATATCTATCCAACTCACACAAGCTCAAGCTCCCATCACGCCCGACAGTACCACCATACTCATGTCGGACAATGAATTATTTGACACGATTAAGGAGTATGACAATGCCGAATACGTAAAGGTTACACCCTTTATGATAGGCATGGCCAAGCTCATGGCAACAGGAGCCGAAAAAGAGTTTCTCGACAAAGTAAAGTCTATGCGCATCATTGCTATGGCGTCATGCAGCCCCGATGATAAAGCAAAGTATGCCAACCTCATATCGTTGGTTGCACTGAAGAAATATGAGCCGGTCACAGAGATAAGCGACGAAAACATAAACATGCGCATATACCTGAAGATGAAGGAAGATATTGTAACCGAAATGATTATTGCTCAATGGGGTACCACCCAAAACTATATAATGCAGATCAACGGCACACTTAGCATCGCCGATATCGAATCGATGTCGAAGGGAAACAATCCCAACCCAATGTAATCATCAACTCACTATTGCACCATACCCGTACAATATAAGATAGAATTACAATAAAATAATTATGACAATAGGCCATAGTTATCTACATTATTATTAAATTTGCAACGCTTAATATGTAATTATTGCTCTATGCTTAACAAAATAGAAGAACTGAAACGTGAGATAGTCGCTCTCACAGCATCAAATAGCGACGAGTTGGAGGCCATCCGCCTCAAATATTTGTCGAAAAAGGGTATAATTGCTCAACTTTTCAACGACTTCCGTAATGTACCGGCCGAACAAAAACGCGAGGTAGGTCAACGTATCAATGAACTGAAAGATGCCGCCACCGAGCATTTCAATGCTTTGCGTGAGGCTATAGAAGATAAAGCCCAAGATGGCGACAATATAGACCTTACTCGCACAGCCTACCCCATCTGGAGTGGCACACGCCACCCTCTCTCGCTCGTCCGTAACGAAATTTGTGAAATCTTCGGTCGCTTGGGCTTCTCTATTGCCGAAGGCCCTGAGATTGAGGACGATTGGCACGTATTCTCGTCACTCAACTTTGCCGACGATCACCCTGCGCGCGATATGCAAGATACATTCTTCATCCAACGTTCACCCGATGTATTGTTGCGCACACACACCTCATCGGTGCAAACTCGTGTAATGGAACACACACAACCACCCATCCGCATCATTTGTCCGGGACGTGTATATCGCAACGAGGCCATTTCGGCTCGTGCCCACTGCTTCTTCCATCAAGTAGAGGCTCTATACGTCGACAAGAACGTATCGTTTGCCGACCTCAAGCAAGCACTCCTATTCTTTGCCAAGGAGATGTTTGGTAGCGAAACCAAGATACGCTTGCGCCCCTCATACTTCCCCTTTACCGAGCCCAGTGCCGAGATGGATATATCTTGCAACCTCTGCGGTGGCAAAGGCTGCAGTTTCTGTAAACACACCGGCTGGGTAGAGATTTTGGGTTGCGGTATGGTCGACCCCAATGTGTTGGATGCCTGCGGTATCGACAGCAAGATATATAGCGGATATGCCTTGGGTATGGGTATCGAGCGCATTACCAACCTCAAGTATCAAGTAAAAGACTTACGCCTCTTCTCGGAAAATGATGTTCGCTTCTTGGAAGAGTTTGAGTCGGCCAAATAAGTAGACACATCAACAACTATAAGCAAAGACCTTAAAGCCGACGGTTTTAGGGTCTTTGATATAAAGAGCCACAACCTCATGCTATGACAACAGCACAACGTTATCGCTACATAATCGACTGGTTTACCCGCAACATGCCGGTAGCTGAGACCGAACTCAATTATACCACGCCCTACGAATTGTTAGTGGCCGTAATTCTGTCGGCTCAATGCACCGACAAGCGTGTCAATATTGTTACACCGGAGCTCTTTAAGGCCTACCCCACTGTCTACGACATGGCACAAGCTACAGCCGAGGAGATATATGAGCATATCAAAAGCATATCATACCCCAACAACAAGGCTCGTCATTTGGCCGGAATGGCTCGTATGCTTGTAGAAGAATTTGGTGGCGAGGTACCTTCGGATATTGATGAGTTGCAACGCCTTCCGGGAGTGGGACGCAAAACAGCCAACGTGATGGCATCGGTAGTATGGGGTAAAGCAGCCATGGCGGTTGACACGCACGTGTTTCGCGTAGCAAACCGCATAGGATTAACAAACAACTCCAAAACACCACTCTCTACAGAACGCACCCTTGTAAAATATATACCCCAGGAGTTGATACCCAAGGCACATCATTGGCTCATACTCCACGGACGATATGTGTGTATGGCCCGACGCCCCTTGTGCCTCGAATGTGGCTTGCGTGAGGCATGCAAGTATTACAACAACAAAGCAAAAGAATAATTACGCTACCCTACATCTCAACCGACTCTCACTATGACTACAGCCCCCATTCTACTCTTTGTATACAATAGGCCTCATCACACACAACACACACTCGATGCACTCAAGAAAAACACTTTAGCGACCGAGAGCACTCTCTATATATACTCCGACGCTGCACGTAGTGAAGCCGATATTGAGAATGTAACCAAGGTAAGAGAAATCATTCGTGTAATAGACGGATTTAAAGAGGTAATAATTGTAGAGCGTGAGAAAAATTGGGGTCTTGCTCGCAACATTATCGATGGGGTAACAGAGAGAGTAAATCAATATGGACAGGTAATTGTACTTGAAGACGACCTCGTTACCAGTCCATACTTCCTTCAATTTATGAACGATGCCCTTGCAACCTACCGCGATGAGCCTCGCGTAGGACACATTTATGCCTGCGATTATACACAAGACAGCAACCTTCCCGACACTTATCTTATCAAATGGACAGGTAGCTGGGGATGGGCTACGTGGGATAGAGCATGGAAACACTTCAACCCCGATGGAAAATTCCTACTCGATGAATTGAGACGACGCAAACTCACACACACCTTTGACTTCAACGGAACATATCGCTACACACGCATGCTGCAACAACAAGTAGAGGGTAAAAACAATTCGTGGGCTATACGCTGGAACACGTCGCTCTTTCTCAACGACATTCTTTCGCTCAACGTTGGCAAGTCATTGGTACGCAATATCGGGCTTGACGGCAGTGGTACACACTGTGGCAACGAGCGACTTTACGACTCTATTTTATATATGCACCCCCTACCTGTGGTGAAAATTTCGCCCATTGAGGAGAATACAATCGGAAGGTTGGCTCTTGAACAATACTATCGTCGCACCAACTCATTCTTGGCCAAAGCCATACGCCGCATACGAAAAATTATACACCTATAGCTTAAACTCTTACGCCATAGGATTGTCTAATAGGTGATGAAAAGAAGAGCTATACAGTTTTTTCGACGAGGGCGTTGGCTGCACTTGGCAAGTCAGTATATCACCAATCCGCAACAGATGCGCGAGTTGGTTAAGACTGTGTCGCAATATACCCAACGTCGAGGATTAAAGAAGTTGCGTGACAACGTCACTCGGCTATGGCATTATCTGTCGGATGTAGTTACACAACGTTATAAACACTACAACAAACGTGCACTACTGCTTGTCACAGCCGGGCTTATATACCTTGTCACACCTGTCGATTTTCTTCCCGACATTCTCATCGGAGGCTTGATAGACGACCTTACTGTCTTGCTATACATTATCAAGTCGGTAAAGAAAGAGTTGGAGTTTTACGACCTTTACTGCAAAGGTCGTCTGTTAGATCAATAGTGCTTTGATAAAATTTTGGCTATCTTTGAGATAAATCTCGAAGATATACCGCACTCGCTGTGAAAAACATTGAAGTAAACTTCATGTTTCTCGCTCGTTTGTTGTTATCTTTGAGGTAAATCTCGAAGATATACTGCACTCGCTGTGAAAAACATTGAAGTAAACTTCATGTTTCTCGCTCGTTTGTTCTTAACTTTGAGATAAATCTCGAAGATATACTGCACTCGCTGTGAAAAACATTGAAGTAAACTTCATGTTTCTCGCTCGTTTGTTGTTATCTTTGCATCCAAACACAACAAAAGATTTATGAAGATAGGAATAATAGTTGCCATGCAAGACGAGCTTGCATGCGTCGAGGGAATGCTTGAGAATAAAAACAGTATCGTTGCCGAAAGTGGCAGTACATTTATCATGGGGCATGCCGGCAAGCACGAAATAATACTCACTCAGAGCGGTATTGGCAAGGTAAATGCCGCAATACGCACATTTGAGCTGATTGATAAATACCACCCCGACATTGTTATAAACAGTGGTGTAGCCGGTGGTATAGACAAGGAAACGCGCATCATGGATATGGTGGTAGGTACCGATGTTGTATATCACGACGTGTGGTGTGGCGAGGGTAACGAGTATGGACAAGTACAAGGGCTCCCCGACCGTTTTGCCGGCAATAAAGAACTTATAGAGAAGGTATTGAAGGCCAACCAAGGCAAGCGCGTATATGGCGGATTGATATGCAGTGGTGATAAATTCATTACCGACCGTGAGGAGTTGGAGAACATCAAGAACCGTTTCCCCGACGGTATGGCTTGCGATATGGAGAGTGGAGCTATAGCGCAAGTATGCCACATTTGCAAGGTTCCATTTATCTCTATGCGCATCATCAGCGATACTCCGGGTGTAGAAGGTCACTGGGAGCAATACACCAACTTCTGGGAAGCCGCACCTAAAGAGTCTTTTGCTATCTTACGTAATACTATTGAAAATTTATAAATCGCACAACAATGAAGAAAATACCAAGTTTTACTATAGACCACCTCAACCTGCTACGAGGTATATATGTATCGCGTAAAGACTATATGGGCGAACATGTTGTAACTACTTTTGATATTCGTATGAAAGAGCCCAATCGCGAGCCTGCATTGGGATACGGTGCATTGCACACTATCGAACACTTGGCTGCCACATTCTTGCGCAACCACCCTGTATGGGGCGATAAAATTGTCTTCTGGGGGCCTATGGGATGTTGCACAGGCAACTATTTCCTCATGCAAGGCGACCTCGAAAGCCGTGACATCGTAGAATTGATGCGCGAGACATTCCGTTTCATTCGCGACTTTGACGGCGAAGTTCCCGGACAAGCCGCCCGCGACTGTGGCAACTATCTGCTACACGACCTCCCCATGGCACGCTGGGAGGCCGACAAATACCTACGCGAAGTACTCGATGTTATTGAGGACAAAAACCTCATATACCCCACCATATAACTATTGTAGCCTCTTGTTTTTTGTATCTACCAAGCATGTTTGAGTAATACCATTTTTGTCCACATTACCACAAAAATAGAAGTGAGGCTGTGCCAGAAATTTAGAATTTTGACACAGCCTCACTTTTTGGGGTCAATGCTTTTCGAGCAAGATGCTAATCTACTTATATATCTGCAAAAATTCGTCAGTTGAATACTTTGTTCCTAAGGGACCGTACTCTCCCAGAGCCTTATGAGCCATCTGTTTGTCGGGTTCGGTAATACTGTTATACGGATCGCCATAGGGCGTAGGAGTCATGGTACTCATAGAGTATTGCCAAGTCTTATCAGGGAGAATATTGCGATACAACACCGTGATTATATCACTAATCTTTCGCCCTTGGTTGTCGAGGAGCTCTTCATTCCATTCCATAAGATAACTATACGGGATGTTTTGCATAGCATTTTTAACCTCGGCAAGCTTAGCATTATTGGCAGAAATTACAGCTACAGTAATCTTTTCACCATCCTCATACTCCAACATGCGATCATAGAAAGAGCAATACGAATATGTGTTCATCACCGAGCCTATACATATAGACCAATATCGGGCTTTAGCACTTCTATACTCCTCCACACATGCAGGTATGGGTGCCGGAATAAAACTAAATGTCAAAACTTGGTCTGTGGTCAACTGCGTACGACAATATAAATAATCGGTAGAATTATTGGGGAAATAATCTCCGCGCGGTGACAAAAGGAATGGCACTTCCATCGACTTATCAGACTCAAGTGGCACAAAATTACCATCTTTCATGATAGTAGCTTTTGATGTTACTGCCTTGGGGGCTGCAACAACCTTTCCCGTCGTCATATCAACACCTTCAATAGCAGGTAGCCCTACGCCACCATATTCGCCTTCTCCAAGATATTGGCGCAGACATATACTCACACACTCAACATCGTCACTGAAATAGCACACATTTTCTTCCTTTATATCCGGAAATAGAGATAAGTTGGTACCCTCCTTTAGAAGATATATTGTAAATCTGTTGTCGGTGCTATTGGTTGTAACATTATATGGATTTATATAACTGTCGTCGGGAGAAATATTTACATCGTCAAGCCCATCTATAACTTCGCCCTTCAAATCATTATAGATCGAAAAACTGAAAAAGCGAGCTTGGGGATAAATACCACTAATGCGAAGCCCTATGTTGGGGTTCTCATGTGTTTCGTAGGCATATACCCAATATTTGGAATAGATATCGGGATATGCACCCAAGTTAGCGTGAGAATAGGTCGTACCCCAAATGTCGTTGTTGTCACTTGGTGGTGGATAATCATCGTTGTCATCGCACGATATTATGCACAATGCCAATAGCGATAATATTCCTATTTTAAATAAGTGTCGCATACAATATAAAATCAAGTGGCGTGAGTGTCCTGAAAATACTTCTCGTTATAAATCAGAGACGGAATGTCAAACCCAAGTTTACAAAGCAACTGGCTGTGTGACCGGCCTCGAAGTTGAATGCCATCGTGGGAGAGAAATAGTAACGAAGACCTACAGCCGATGTCCAATCGATACCACCACCAAAGTGATTTTCGGCCATGGCAATACCGCCACCGAAACCGGCTACCACATAAGTATCGAGCTTATCTACAAATTGATAGTGGAACGAGCAGTTGGCAATAACCGAGATTGCATCATATCTGAAGTTCCAACCAATAGTATTATTTAGTGATGCTCCTACACCCAATGAAGCTTTTCCATCGAGCCATCCATCGGCAACACCATAATCAATTGCTATTCTTTGGCCAAAACCATTACCAAAACCAAGTGTTATTGATCCCAACAAATCATTCTTGGCAAACACGCCATTGGCGTGTGCACTACCTGCTGTCAAACCCAATACGGCAACGAGCAATACTGTTAAAACTTTCTTCATCTTTATTCGTATTTAGTTAATAATATAATATCTCTTTACGTGTACAATAGGAAAAGTATGTGATGATACAAATCAAAAAAATTATCGCATCTACATCTCTCAAATCGCTATTGACCATCGCAATTTATTGCAAAAATAAACATAATATTCAAAAAAACCAATATTATGCACACAATTTGTTAAAAAAACACACAAAAGACAAAAACATGAGATGCTTGAATAGTTGGATGCCTCGCCATAAATACCGCAACACCTACATTCGCCACACCGCTGCAGCCAATGTATAGCCGCCCATAGTGTAACCACCCTCAAGATTTAACGCCATGCTTGCAAAAAAGCCAATTTCTGTGCATACCCTACACCACAACGCACACAAGCCATGTCTCTTATCGCCTATTACTTCTACCGAGCCACCGGATGCACCTATATTGATACTACAAACAATCCCGCCTTTGTCAAAAAAGTAAGACAAAAGGCGGGATTATTTTTCACAAGATAAGGTTCGATAAATCAGGTCGAGCCAGTTTTATGACAACAAAATCATAGAACCCTACATTACGGTTGTCAACAATATCTTACAACTTCTCGGCAATGCGCGCTGCAATAGCAGCCATCTCCTCGGCAGGCAAAGAGAGTTTCTCTCTGAAGAAATTCATATCCCCCTCGGTAGTAATAGGAATGAGATGCACGTGAGCATGAGGTACCTCCAAGCCCATCACAGCAACGCCCACACGCTTGCACTCTACCGCACCCTCAAGAGCACGAGCCACATTGCGTGCAAAAGCCATGAGGCCACAATAAGTTTCATCATCAAGGTCAAAGATATAATCCACCTCTTGTTTGGGGATAACCAATGTATGACCTTTGGCTACGGGACTTATATCGAGGAAGGCAAAGAAACGCTCATCCTCGGCTACTTTGTAGCAAGGTATTTCACCGGCTACAATACGACTAAAAATTGATGCCATAATTATATATATTATTTGTTGGTATTACTATTCTATAGTTATACGACCATCCAATGAGGCCTGCACAGCGATGCCTTGTTGTGCCATTCGCGTCATATATTCTTCAAACAAATCAAACACAAACCCCGAATAGTCTACTCGCGACACAGCATTACGAAAGGCCTCCATCCCATCACCGCCATCTGCTACAAAATTTATGGTTGCTATGGTGTATATACGGTTGTCATCAATAGGCTTACCACCGATAGTAAGCTGTGCCACCCTATTGTCTTTAATAACAAGTCGCACCTCCCGGCTTACGCCCTCGCCCCCATTAGCGGCAATCTGCTCAAACAGGTCTCTCACATCGCTACCCTTTAGTTGAAGCAACGTCATATAGTTGGTAAAGGGGAAGGTTTGCCATATATCGCCTCGTGTTACTACGCCACGCGAAATGTCGGCCCGCATACCACCGGTATTGATAACCGCAAAGTCAACCTTTTGTCCACTGCGACGACTCGATATATCGACAAAAGCATCACACGCCCAATTACTCAAGGTACTCTCCGGACGACTAACAACCAAATCAACCGCACTATTGCCTACTACAACACTCATTTCTCTATCAACATGACTCTTATAAGGAGCCAACTTGTTGGAAAAATCGACATCCAAACGATTGTCATATCGAGCATCTACAGGAAACAAACGGTAATCTACGATCACATCATCACTACGGTCTTGCGGAATAGTAAGTCGTACAAAACCCAGATTTACACCACTCTTACCGGTCTGACCAACAGACACTTTGCGACCATCCAAATTGGTGTATACCAACGGTTCGGTAAGAGTTGTATGCGAGTGTCCACCCACAACAAAGTCAATAAAACGAGTATTCTGCACCAAGACAGAGTCGATAACATTCACACCACCATCGGTGCAACCCAAATGCGACAAAGCGACCACCACATCAGCACCTTGCTGACGCAATAGCAAAGCCATACTATCACCATAGGCTATGGGATCATGATAGTTTACCTCTTGCGCATTGAGCGGAAAGAGCAATCCTTCGGGGTTGACATTGATACCAACAAAACCTACCTTAACATCATCCACATCACACATCCACGCCGGAACAACCAGCTCTTGCATATCCTCTCGATTGAAAGTATAGTTTGACGATACAGTAACACCCTCAAAACCTCGCAACATAGCCACAAGAGCATCTCCTCCATTGTCATACTCATGGTTGCCTATTGTGCGCACATCATAACCCAACTCATTGAGTACCATACTCTCCACTTCACCACCATATAAATTGAAATAGGGCGTTCCCTGCACAGCATCACCGGCATCAACCAACAGAGCATGCGGATACACACTTCGCAAGCTATCAATGAGCACTTTGCGTCGCAATACACCGCCCATATCGGCATTGCGCTTGGCATCAGAGGCAATAGGCTCTATCTGACTATGTGTATCGTTTGTAAAGAGTATCACCACCTGCTTGTCGGCTGTAACACACGCACTCAACGACAGCAACAACGACACACAACCCAATAAAATGAGAAATCTGGTTTTCATAGCTTCTACAAATTACTATTGGAATACAACCAAGTTTTTATTAATTTTAGATTAACATTACTCATTACACGCAAGACCGACAGGCCTTATCCCGAGCTTGCCGCTCAACGCATCGCCAGTCCACTCCACAAACACAAGCACTATACTACTGATATTCAAGTGTTTGCCAGGTTATACAGTCCAATAATTCAGCTTGTACACACATCTACTACACAGACCCACGAATGGAAAGGTCTACAAAAATAAAAAGAAATATCCAATTTCCCCACCATTTTACAATTGCAAAGATAATAAAATCAAAATGACACGTAAGAAAACAGATGCTATCAAACCTCAATATATGACTAAAATCGGCCAAATCGACAATCATATCTGTAAAAGCGCTCAGTCGTAAAAATATAAAAGAAAAATCGCTAAGTGTTGCAATTTCAACTACTTAGCGATTTGTTATGTGGTCCCACTTGGGCTTGAACCAAGGACCCCCTGATTATGAGTCAGATGCTCTAACCAACTGAGCTATAGGACCGATATTCGGGTTTATTACCGAATGTGGGTGCAAAATTAATGCTTTATATTGATACTTGCAAGTTTTTCGATGTTATTTTTTCTTCAATCTATCGTTTTTTTATCTTGTAAAGTCCAACAGCAAATGCAAAAATTTAGTTATACTCTTGATAAAGCGTTTTTTAGGAGCAATAAATCTTCAATCTTTCCTTTTATAGCCTACCCTACAGGGAACATCAATCTTATACATATAAATCTTTATTTTACTACTAAAGGATATTGTCTGATTGTCCTGTTACAATGCTTGCAGCTTATCTTGCGCCATAAGAGTTTGCAATGTCAGGGGTATGAAATTGTGCTATACTCCGATTATTTTCAACACATATATTGGCTTTTGCTCCGACAAGTTGTTGTGAATAAGACACACGAAGGGCCTATGCAGATGTTATATCTGCACTCTAACTCTGTGTTTCATGGTTTCTTCTTTTGAAAAGAGGCTGTAATATGTTGCCCCAATAACTATAAGACTTCTCTTACAAATACATCTACGATATTTTCGACATCCTCTACTGAAATCTTACATTCGTGTGCAATATCGTTCAACTCATAGCCTACAATATACATAGACACTACTTTTTGTTGCAAACTATCGCTACATTCAAGCGTGCGTTCCAACGTTGACATATCAACTGTATAATCTGATGCCTTATCTTCTTTTACGTTCATTGAGTGCTTCATATGTGATTATGTGATTTTATTACGCATTTATATATTAAAACCAGAAAGAGGGCTAAATGTTCCAACTCATTAGTTAAATTTTATATAAATTTTATTCTTCGGCAGTACATGTGGTTTTTACACGGCAAAAATTGAACAAAAACCAAACCAAAACTCGGGATAAAAAATAAGTAAACTTACAGGGTTCTCCTCTCGCTTATCGCGACTTTGGCTGAGGCCCAAGATAGTTCCGCTCGGGATAAAAAATAAGTAAACTTATTTTGTTCTCCTCTCGCTTATCGCGACTTTGGCTGAGGCCCAAGATAGCTCCGCTCGGGATAAAAAATAAGTAAACTTATTTTGTTCTCCTCTCGCTTATCGCTATCTTTGTCCTTCGATATAAGTATTGACAATATGATAACACGAAGCAGATTGTTGTTGCTAATGATTGGGTTGTCACATGCTTGTGCCATGGCGCAAGGGGTGTTTGCTGTGGGTGCACATATCGACACATCATCGCCTATTGACTTTGTCCTTGGCGAATATGTTACCGAATATACTGCTCCGGCATCTATGGGCTTTTTACCCTCATTGGTGTACGCTACAATAAGTAGCGAAAGTCAGTTGTGTGATACATTGTCGATACAGACAATTTTCGACAATGAACTACAACGTGCTACGTTATATTTGACTCATGACATGGTAGAGCGCAAGCCTCGGTATAGTATATCGGGCATTGACGGGCGTGTATACCTGCAAGGTGAGGTATATGACGACACGCAATATATAAACTATGGCTTGTTACCCCATGGGGTGTATATTATGCAGATTGTTGTGCCGGAGCGCATTCCGTATGTGGTGCGATGGATTAAAAAATAATATTATGAAAAGATTTTTACAACTACTCTCTATACTTATAATCATCGTTATAGGCCTATTGCAGTCTCAAGCTGCACAAGTGCTCAACTACCAAGGGGTGTTGAAAAACCCCAATGGCACTGTTCGCCCTGATACTCATGCCACACTCAAGCTCGAGTTTGTGCAAGATGCAACTGTGGTGTATAGCGAGGAGCACAATGTTACGACCAACGGCAATGGCTATTTCTCGTTGCATCCCGGAGAGGGGCAAGCTATTGTGGGCAGTTTCGATACAATAGACTGGGGTGCCGGCACTATTGTAATGCGCACAATACTCGATGGCGAGGTTATTGCCACTACACGACTGACTGCAGTGCCTTATGCGATGTATGCCGAACAAGTAGAGGGCTGGGATTTGCTGTGGAATGAGATTGATTCTGTGGGTTATGAACACACACAAACTGCTTTGCTGCTCGACGACGCTGTGTTGAAGATAGAACAACTATTTCTAACGGACGATTCGCTGAGCAAAAATATCGATTCGCTACGTTTGTATGTCAATGAACAGATAACAGAATTAAAGCAAGATGATGCCGAGATATCGAAGGGTGCAAATTTCTATAATGCAACGCTTTACGCCCCACTAAAGTCCGGCCAATATCATACTCTGCAGTCGGCCATAGAGGCTACACCCAAACACTTGCGACAAAGCGGTACAGTGGTAACCTTCCGATGTGACAGCATCAATTGGCGCAGTGTACAATATATTGGTAGCGACTCGCTTTCATGGGACAATATAAATGAGTGGACCAACTATGGCAGTTTTGGCAATCTTACCATACCCTATCTCGACAATGACTCGCTTACCCGACTTTCAGTACCCGACTATATGCGTCGTCAGGGAGTTATCATCACTTACTTCAAAGACAACCATGTTGTCAACGAGCAGTATCTCGAAGAAGAGCTTGACGACTCGACGTGGAGCAAACCTGAGTCGTGGATGCCATTATCGGCCATGCTCGAAGAGTTGCAATACATGCGCAATGTCGTTGACAGCATAAACGAGAAAGTGACAAAACTGAATAAAGGAATACAGGAATTGTCAAATGCCGGAACATGGTTTTTTACCGATTACAAAGAGAAATTCTCGCAAGCAGGTGCAGTGAATATACAGGGAGAGAACGTTGTCGACTACGATATGGTGCACACCGACTTTATACCCATCAATAAAGATTGGATAGTGAAAACGTATGGCAACAAGACCTATCCCGGAGTGTCTTTTTACAGAGACAAAGACATACATACACGCATCCCCTCCGCATTCGACAGCGTGAACGATGACACCTGGCAAATGCAAGAAGTCAATTTCATGACCGATATATTACCCTCAGGGGCACAGTATTTTATGGTCAACATGCTATTGGATAAAAAGGATGAAACAATGTTGAGCATGCGACGTGATATAGATAACGTGATAGAAGTAACCGTTCCCTACACGTATCACAAAGAAGAGTCGGTATTCTCATACTCGGGGGCATTTGTCGGCATAAACGGAAAACGCACAATTGATGCCAACTACCGACATTCGCGTTTTATGCCCATTCAAGGCTCTCAATACAAAGTAATGGCCACGGGGTGTTATACCGAAACCAACATCGTTCCGTTGGTTGTATACTACAGCGACATTGGTTTTACAACAATGGTAGGTTATGACTTGGGACTTGTACAAGACGACCGCACGACTCAAGGCGAATTGATTATCTCGGCCGAAACAGCCCCCGAGGGAGCTGAATATTTTGTAGTTAACAGTTATGCATCCAAGGGAGAGAGTGTCATTATGTCGGGAAATTCAACTACCGATTTGCTCAACAATGTATATACGCGTGTAGGAGAACTCGAAGGCTCAAAGAGTTGTGTCAGTGAGCAAAAATTGGTGACTCTGGGCGATAGTTTCACTACCAACAGTGGCAATAGGAGTACTTATTGGCAAGAACTGCTGGTCGAATGGTCGGGTGTCAATTGGAGTCGCGAAGAGACTTTGACAGGACTCAACGGATATGCCCCTATGGGCTATGGAGGTGCATGGATCATGCCCAATGATATTAACGCCCTTTCGCTTCGATGCTTAGACGTGCGCAGATATACACCTCAAATCATTATTGTGTATGGTGGACAAAATGACAAAACCAATCATTACCGAATGGGTAGTATAGATGATGCTCCGTTTTATCCCGAGCAACTTGTAGACTTGACCATATATAGCGACATCAACTCTTTGGATGATGCTCTGGTATATATGAATAGTCGCATAAAGAAAAAAAATCACACCGTGCTCAATATTATGGAAAATGAAAAACCACGACTATACTATATGGCCGATACATTGCAATGGAACAACATCGAGGCTTGGGTAGCACCCATCGAAGCTGTATCATTCTACTCGGCCTATAAAGGTATTATCGAGCGTTTTCTTACCGAAACACCACTGGCCAGAATATATTGCATGACACTCATGCAGTGCGATTCCTCGCGTTACGACAATTCATTGGGTACATGGGAAGAGGCCGATGCCTTGCGTCGTGCCAAAAATGAGGCAATAAAAGAGATTGCCGAATATTACGGTGTACAAGTTATCGATTTATGGAGCAAATCGGGTATTACGCCCTACAATGCCAATTCACACTACAGCGATTGGTTACACCCCAATCAATACGGCTATCGACGAATGGCAGAGTGCGTGTATAGACATATAAAATAAATAACAAAACATAAAATCATGAAAAAGTGTATCCTTACAGCAGCAATTGTGATGAGCATATCAACCTTATATGCTCAAAACGCAGTTTACTTACTCGACCTGAGTGATGAAAACATCGTCTACAACGAAAACAACGTGTGGGATGGTATTTATAACAACGACAGTTTCGATGCCGACGGATTTGTATTCTCACACACAGCACCCTATGGACCCGGTTACTACGAAGGCTTCTTACCCAGCCGCAATACCAACAATGCCAACCATTACGACTCACCGGGATGGACAGCCAACCAATGGGGTTGCATGGCTCAAGGTGGTGTAAACCTTGAGAGTGAAGACACCTTCCGTGCCGATGCCATCGCAGGTAAGCCTTTTATGATAAACTATTACAGTTCTTATTCGAGCACCGAATCGGAATATGGCACAAGCTACATTTCACTTAAGGAGAAAAACAGCAAGGGCTTTACCCCACAAGGCGTGTATGTGTGCAATTCACCATGGGGATACTATGGTTGCACCGAGGGTGATGGATTTGCTCGACCTCTTACACAAGAAGGCGACTATTACAAGGTAACATTTCATGGCGTAAACATTGAGAATAAAACATCAACAAGTGTCGATTTTTACCTTGCCGAGTATCTTCACAACGACCGCAACAGCGACGGAATAATAAACGAAGCCGACAACTATGTCAACGACCACTGGTCATGGTGCGACCTCACGCCCCTCGGCAATGTTGATATTATCTATATCACCATGGACTCATCGGACAAGAGTGACTATGGCATGAACACATCTTCAATTGTATGTATCGATGGCCTTAAATGTTATGTTGCCGGCTCGGTCGAGAGCACAACCGGTAGTAACAATCGTGTATATGCAACCAACGGAATGATATGTACGCAGCTCGATAAGGCGCAAACCGTATCGGTATACAACACCGCCGGTGTACTCGTTGCAAAATACCAGGTAGGTACAGGTACTCGCATGATAGATGCCTCACACCTCGCTCACGGCATCTATCTGGTGCGTTACAATGGCGGTACTGCAAAGGTTGTATTGTAAACGAAACACCTAAGAAATTGTGAGAGGAGCCCACGAATGTTTCCCCTTTCTAAGACAAACAAAATTAGAATAATTCTAATTTTATAATTATTTTACATATTTTCCTTTGTCTATTTCATAATATTTATTATATTTGCAAAGAGAAAGAGCAACAAAGCTCACCAAATAAAAATAACAATTAAAATCTAAATAATACAACTATGTTAAGCAAAAGAATGGAAGCGGCAATGAATGCCCAAGTAAATGCCGAATTTTGGTCGGCCTATCTATATCTCTCAATGTCGATGCACTTTGAGAAAGAAGGATACAAAGGTATAGCCAATTGGTTTGCAGTACAATTCAAAGAAGAGCAAGACCATGCAACAATATTTATGAACTACATAAACTCTCGTGACGGGAAAGTAGAACTTATGCCTATCGAAGCAGTAGACACCTCATGGGACTCGATACTTCACGCTTATGAAGAGACACTTCGCCACGAGAAGATAGTAACAGGTCGCATCAACGACCTCTACACCATCGCCCTTGAAGAGAAAGACTATGCTTCACAAAGCATGCTCAAGTGGTTTATAGATGAGCAAGTAGAGGAAGAAGAGACAGCTCGCGACTACATTGATGCCCTCAAGAAGATAGGTGATAATGGATATGGCCTCTACATGTTTGATAAAGAATTGGCCGCCCGCACCTATACAGTACCGGCACCTCTTGCTAACACTGCAGAGTAATCGATATTTATAAATTTTCAGGAAACTGAGTAGTAAAATGGACTGACCCCAAAAGTTTAGAAAAAAACTTTTGGGGTCACTTCATAACATAGCCTTCCTCACACACACCTTGCACGATTGTTGCATAGAGGATGTGTCCGTTACACTTACTTCACCTCTATACGCTTAGGCTCGGCCGTTACGGTAGCATGATTTTTGGGAATAGTGATGGTAAGAACGCCATTGTTTTGCGTGGCATAAATCTCATCTTTGTTCACATTCTCCGGCAGGATAAGAGTCTGCTGAAATTGCGAGTAAGAAAACTCACGACGCAGAAATTTACCCTTTTTCTCATGCTCATCATGGCTACGGTTTTCTACGGTAACAATGAGCTGGTCGTGCTTATCTACAGTAACACAAAAGTCATCTTTTGTAACACCCGGAGCAGCCATCTCCACAATATACTCCTTCTCAGTCTCAACAATGTTCAGAGCCGGAGCCGAAGCACTTGTTTTTGCAATCCATTCGTTGCCAAAGAAATCATTAAAAATACCGGGGAGCCAATTCTGTGTACGCTTAGCTGGAGTTGTCATAATTATTTTTTATTTAAGGTTATGTACACAGAACGCATAACAACATTCTTTGGTTGAACAATCACTCCATTATTAAACATATTTGGCTATTATACCACACCTATCGTGAGTACCCCAATCACAGCCATCCTCGCGAGTACCAATCTCTTTTTTACCGTTTCTATGCAAAAGTAAATTGTATTTTTCCCAATTAAAATTCGTTATCGACCAACAAAATTACTTAACTTTACACCCTGATTGTAGGCATGCAATAGAATAACATTGCCACAGCACAGACAATAGCCGTATACAACACTGTTTATCAACACATTATACTTTGTCAACTATACAAATTCTCTTATATGCTATGAAAAAGACTTTCATATTTTTAGCCATGTTTTTGGGCATAGTCAGCGCATCGGCACAGTCTCAAGTCGGAGAAGAATATGCCGACCACAACAAGGTTGTAAATGTACAAGCCCAAGTACGAGTAGATTTTATGCAAGATTATTGGGATGGTGAATTGAACAAACCGACTTCGGGATTCAAAGGCAAATATATCAATCTCATATTAGACGGTCACATCAACAAACACTTCTACTACTCATATCGTCAACGCCTCAACCGAGCCCCTAAAATTGAAAGTTTCTTTGATGCCACCGATTGGGTATATCTATCATATCGCCCCAACAAGCATTGGGATATATCGGCCGGTAAGCAAGTTGTAGGTATTGGAGGCTTTGAATACGACCGTGCACCTATCGACCACTATTTGTGCTCAGAATACTGGAACAACATAGCCTGCTACCAATTGGGTGCAAGTGTATCTTATATCTTGGGCGACGGCAACGACCGTCTGATGGCTCAAGTGTGTGAGAGCCCCTTCAACGTAGGTCATCGCGATTACCTGTTTGCCTACAACTTTATGTGGTTTGGCAAGCATGATTGGTTCAACAGTATCTACTCGCTCAATGCCTCGGAATACGCTTCCGGCAAGTATATTTATTATATTGTATTAGGCAATCAGTTTACATTTGACAACTTCCGTTTGCAGGTTGACTTCATGAACCGAGCCACAGACGAGCACACATTCTTCTTCAAGGACTTCTCGGTAATGGGTGAGTTGTCATACATGATCAAAGACAAAGTAAATGTCTTTGGAAAGGTTACATACGACATCAACGATAGTGGCGTAGAGGGCGACTATAGTGTAATGCCGGGCACAGAACTTACCCGCGTTGCTACCGGAGCCGAATACTATCCGCTACCCAATGGTCGCAAAGACTTGCGCCTTTTTGCCTACTACAGCTACAGTTGGGGTGTCAATGGCAACATCAATGGTGCATTACAAGACCGCGAGCACTTCTGGGGCATAGGTCTCAAATGGGATGTAGATATTCTATCATTAACAAGCGCAATATTCAAGAAGAATGAAAAAGCTGAAAACTAATCTCTCAAAGTACATTCCCACGGGTGTACCTTGTCTACTCATCGTAGTAGGTCTGTTTGCTGTAATAGGTAGTCAAATGGGTGTTTCTCAGATGTTTAAAACCATTATGAACACAGCTCACGACCTATTGCTCAACACAGTATTTTTCCTCATGGCTGTGTGTGTAATCACCGGTGCTATCGGACGTATATTCATGGACTTTGGCGTAGTAAAACTACTCGAAAAGCTGTTGCGTCCTCTTATGAAACCATTGTTCAACCTTCCGGGTGTTGCTTCATTGGGTGCTGTCATGACTTTCTTGTCGGACAACCCTGCAATTATCTCACTCTCGCAAGACAAGCGTTTCTGTAGCTACTTCAAAAAATACCAATATATCTCCCTCACCAACTTCGGCACAGCATTTGGTATGGGCTTATTGGTAATTGTATACATGATAGGACTTGGATATTTTGTCGAGCCACTCATTGGTCTGCTCGGAGCTTTCTGCGGTTGCATTGTCTCTACCCGCTGCATGCAATACTTTATCCTCAAGGCCTACCCCAACTACGCCAACGAAGAGGTAGTTGAAGAGATTGTCAAGCGCAACACCAAAGCCCACACCGAAGAGGGTTCTATGTTTACCCGCATCCTTAACGCCTTGCTCGATGGTGGTCGTACCGGTGTTGATGTAGGTATTGCCATTATCCCCGGTGTGCTCATTATCTCTACTTTTGTAATGATAATAACTTTTGGCCCCGGTGAGGGTGGCATATATACAGGAGCCGCATACGAAGGTATAGAATTACTACCTTGGTTGGCCGGAAAAATCAACTTTATCTTTGATTGGCTCTTTGGTTTTAAAGACCCGCATTTGGTAGCCTTCCCCATCACCGCATTGGGTGCTGTAGGCGCAGCTCTCAGCCTCATTCCCGAGTTTATCAACGGTGGTTGGATTGACGGTAATGCCATCGCTGTATTTACTGCAATAGGTATGTGCTGGAGTGGTTACTTAAGTACACATACAGCCATGCTCGACTCTCTCGGCTACCGTGAACTCACATCCAAAGCCATACTCTCACACACCATTGGTGGACTGGTAGCTGCAATCGTCTCTCACTGGGTATATGTTCTTTATTCATTGATTTTCTAATTTTGTCGCACAGATAATTTGCGCATATCTTGTTATTTGTTTTTTTACACTATCTTTGTAAGACAAACTCATCAACAAGATATGCGCAATCTTTTTACCCTCATCATACTACTCACCTCGTGGGTAATTGCAACAGCCTCGCCCAAGTATGAGATGCGAGCCGTATGGCTTACTACCAATTGGGGACTTGACTGGCCTTCGGCTCCCGCAAGCAACAGCCATGAAATAGCTCAACAACAAAAAGAAATGCGAGCTATTCTCGACGAGGTTGCCGCGCTGGGATTTAACACTATATTTTTTCAGGCACGCACACGCGGAGAAGTTTTTTACAACTCGGCAATAGAGCCATGGAGTCATATAGTCAGTGGCAAGCCGGGAAACTCTCCCGGATACGATCCATTGGCCTTTGTCATCGATGAATGTCATAGCAGAGGTATGGAGTGTCACGCATGGCTTATATCCATT
Organism: Bacteroidaceae bacterium; assembly: GCA_017522135.1. Taxonomy (GTDB): domain Bacteria; phylum Bacteroidota; class Bacteroidia; order Bacteroidales; family Barnesiellaceae_A; genus Barnesiella_A. The sequence goes on along the minus strand of JAFXAB010000033.1, from coordinate 43,052 downwards.
CCGGCCGGTAGTGTTCGTCAGTCGCAACGTCACGGCAACAATGCAACGTCGGCTCGACATCCCGAAATGTGCGTCAAACTCAAGAATGAATGGTATCTCGACCCCGGAAATCCTCAAACAGCAACCTATCTGGCCTCAATAGCCAAAGAAATTGCCACTAATTACGATATAGACGGCATACACCTCGACTACATACGCTACCCCGGCGAGCATGGCCGTTTTCCCGACGACAAGAGTTACGCCACCTATGGACAAGGAGTTCCACTCAAAGAGTGGCGCATGAACAACATCACCCATATCGTACACACTGTGAGCAACACCGTCAAGGCCATCGACAACAGTATCATGGTCAGTACTGCCCCTTTAGGCCGATACGAAATCATCGACGGACTGCCATCGTCCGATTGGGTGTGCACGGGTAGTGCCTGTCAAGATCCTATATCATGGCTCAATAATGGTTACAACGACTTTATTGTACCCATGATGTACTATTCGCAACACAATTATTTTCCATACTTGGCCGATTGGGTAGATCGTGTGGGCAATAACGGCTATATGGTAGCCGGATTGGGAGCCTATCGAATGGATAAGCGAGAAGGTAATTGGTCGCTCGACGAACTAAAAGAACAGATTACAGCCACACGACAACACGGCACTGCCGGACAGGCCTACTTTCGCATGCAACATCTTCGCCAATTTCCCGACTTGGCACATCTGCTTGCATGCAACTACTACCAATATCCGGCACTCATACCACCCATGCGCCATTGCAACACATCTACAATACCCCCCACTCACTCAATAGAAGTATCTCGATGTCACACCGGCGACACCATTCGCTGGGAAGCCGTAGAGGATGCTATTCGATATGCCGTATATGCATCGGCAACCGACAGCATAGACACGTCGGACTCTTCACAACTCATACACACATGGGTTACCGACACGACCGTTATAGTGCCAGCATCGCAATATCGTTCTTTTGCCATCACAGCCATTGACAGATACCGTCGCGAAAGCCTTCCTCAATATCACTTTTCCACTCAACAAGTGAACCATTTTTAAAGGTTTTTGTTATTTTTAGTATTAAATAGGTTATTCGATTGGAACATTTATTTTAACTTTGTCCACCAAAATACTCTGACACACACCGCATGTATATACTCAAGTTTCACGAAATATACAAAAGACCTATTTGGGGTGGCAAAAAGATAGGCACCTACAAAGGAAAAAGTCTTGATTACGAAACGGTAGGCGAAAGTTGGGAAATTTCGGCTGTCGAGGGCGATGTGTCGGTAGTAGCCAACGGGAAAGATGCCGGAAAATCTTTAAGCGAGATATTGGCTCGCGATGGTGCTCGCCTTGTAGGACAACACGTATGGGATAACTTTGGGACAACATTTCCACTTCTCATCAAATTTATTGACGCATGCGACAACCTCTCAATACAAGTACATCCCAACGACACATTGGCACGCCAACGACACAACACATTTGGCAAAACCGAGTTGTGGTACATCATTGATGCCGAAGAAAATGCCGGACTCTATTCGGGGTTTGCGCAAGCCATTACACCCGACGAATATGTAGAACGCGTTGCCAATAATACCATCATAGATGTATTGCAATTTCACCATGCCTACCCCGGTGATGTATACTTCCTTCCCTCGGGACGTATTCATGCCATAGGCAAGGGTATATTATTGGCCGAGATTCAACAAACATCCAATATTACCTATCGCATATACGACTACAATCGCATAGACAAAGACGGTAATCCGCGCGAATTGCACACCCACATGGCACAAGATGCCATAGACTACAAGCTGTATGACAACCTCAAGACTGTCTATAAACCATGCTACAACCAACCCGTCATGCTGGCAGAGTGTCCCTATTTCACTACCAATCTGCTTCACATCAACAGCGAATGTAAGCGCAAAATGACTTATCTCGACTCGTTTGTTATATATATGTGTATGCGAGGCTCTGCCACCATTACTGCATGCAATAATACATGCGTAGAGTTGAAGCAAGGCGAAACATGTCTTGTACCTGCAACAATAAGCGATGTCTCATTACTTCCCACCCCCGATTGCGAGCTATTAGAGTGTTATATCAAGTAATGCATCATACCAAGAGCGGTGCGTCATAATTGACACACGAATGTGCTGTTTTCAACATCGGGGCTCGGTCATGTACCCAGGTACACATCTTTTGCCCTAAATCTCAAAGCTTTGTAATTTATCAATCTATACAAACCATAAGAGGCTGTGCCAAAACTTACAATTTTTGGCACAGCCTCTCCTTTGGGTCTATAAAAATCGGCAATGTAGAAGAGGTATTATGATTATCGGGAAAGGAGCACGCACCGGCACTCGACATAATCCTAACCCCTATTCTATATACTATTTATTGCATTTATCACATTCACATCCCAATACTTTCCACACCAAAGCCGCAAGGATTGCACCTACAAACGGGCCAACGATAAACACCCACAATTCGCTCAACGCTTGTCCACCTTGGAACACAGCAGGAGCAATAGAACGGGCTGGATTGACCGATGTACCTGTATAGTGAATACCTACCAAGTGTATGAGGATAAGCGACAAACCGATAGCAAGACCGGCAAAGTTACCGGCACCTTTTTTCTCATCGGTTGTGCCCAACACTACAAGCACAAAAACAAATGTAAGAACAATCTCCACAATAAGACCTCCTACAGGAGTACCCGAACAGGTATTGGCTCCGGTAGTAGTGCCTTCAAATGTAGCACCCGATTGTGTGACAAAAAGATATAGCAATGCCGAACCAATAAATGCACCTATCACTTGGAATAGCATATACATCACTGCATCCTTGCCACTCATACGCTTAGACAACCACACTCCAAGCGTGATTGCCGGGTTGATATGGCAACCACTTATACCACCTATAGTATAAGCCATAGCCACTACCGACAAGCCAAACGCCATTGCTGTTCCCACTACCGATGCAACATCTACACCGCATGCAAGGCTCACGGCTGTACCGCAACCCATGAGCACGAGAACCATAGTTCCCACCATTTCTGCCAAATACTTTTTCATAACAATTTTGTTTAAAATTACGATATAAATCAATTATTAGAAATATTTATCACTGCAAATATATAAATTTTTTATAAAAATAGCGCATTTTATAAGAATTTTTCCAAAAACAAACACATTCATCATACAACATACTGTAAGCTCTCGGACAAGATAGCATGGGGCTTATCAATGAGCAAAGCAAAGTCAAAAAAAAATCGGCAGTGAGATTTTCTTTACCTCCCATTTCACTATCTTTGCATCATAAGTAACAGGGTACAATATCGATGAGCGCAACAAGCACATTGATAGTACAATGCAACATAGAAGAGTGCAACAAATTGCAACATGTTACAACATCATCAAACACGTCAAAACCACATATCATGAACGAAGATACAAAACTCGACGAGCGCTATATGCGCATGGCTTTGCAAGAAGCCGAACAAGCTGCACAAGCCGATGAAATACCCGTAGGAGCCATTGTTGTGTGCAACAACAGAGTCATAGCACGTGCTCACAACCTCACCGAGACACTCTGTGACGTCACAGCACACGCCGAGATGCAAGCTATCACATCGGCAGCCAACAACATGGGAGGCAAATACCTCACCGACTGCACCTTATATGTAACGCTCGAGCCATGCACAATGTGTGCAGGAGCTATCGGTTGGGCACAAGTATCGCGACTTGTATATGGAGCCTCCGACCCCCGCAGAGGCTACAGCCAACTTGCACCCAATGCACTGCATCCCAAAACAACAGTCACAACCGGAATCCTTGCCGAAGAAAGTGCATCGCTCATGCAAGACTTTTTCAAAAAGAAACGATAGGCACGCAAAGCCCCAATCGGACTAAAAATGAGCCTATTGCACGAAAAAAGAACAGAATACGCTTGTCAGCACAGAAAAAATGTGTACCTTTGTCCCCGATTTTACAGACCATATAATGTCTAATTTATTAATCACAAACAAAACTAATTATTAATTAACAATGAGTCAAGAATTTAACAGCCCGGTAGAGAACTTTGACTGGGAAGCCTACGAAAAAGGCGAAGTTTTTGGTGGTAAGAGCCGTGAAGAATTGGAGGCTGCATACAACCAAACCTTGAACGCTGTCAAGGACAAAGAGGTACAAGAAGGTACCATCATCTCGATGAACAAACGCGAAGTCGTTGTAAACATCGGTTACAAATCGGACGGTATCATCCCCATGAGCGAGTTCCGTTACAATCCCGACTTGAAAGTTGGTGACACTGTAGAAGTATACGTAGAGAGCCAAGAAGACCGCAAAGGTCAACTCATCCTCTCGCACAAGAAAGCACGCGTTGCACACTCTTGGGAGCGCGTAAACGCTGCATTTGAAAACAACGAAATCATCACCGGTTACATCAAATGCCGCACTAAGGGTGGTATGATTGTTGAGGTATTCGGTGGCACAGAGGCTTTCCTCCCCGGTTCACAAATCGATGTTAAGCCCATCCGTGACTATGATATCCTCGTTGGCAAAACAATGGAATTCAAAGTTGTTAAAATCAACCAAGAATATCGCAACGTTGTTGTTTCGCACAAGGCTCTTATCGAAGCAGAAATCGAAGCACAAAAGAAAGAGATCATGGCAAGCCTTCAAAAGGGTTCGGTATTGGCAGGTACTGTCAAGAACATCACCTCTTACGGTGTATTCATCGACCTCGGTGGCATAGATGGTCTTATCCACATTACAGACCTTTCTTGGGGTCGCGTAAATCACCCCGAAGAGGTTGTATCGCTCGACCAAAAACTCGAAGTGGTTGTTATCGACTACGATGAGGAGAAGAAGCGTATCGCCCTCGGTCTCAAGCAACTTCAACCCCATCCTTGGGATGCACTTCCTGCCGACCTCAAAGTTGGTGACAAAGTTCAAGGTAAGGTTGTCGTTATGGCCGACTACGGTGCATTCATCGAAATCCTCCCCGGTGTTGAAGGTCTCATCCACGTTTCTGAAATGTCATGGTCACAACACCTCCGCAGTGCTCAAGACTTCATGAAAGTAGGCGACGATGTAGAGGCTGTAGTGCTCACACTCGACCGCGAAGAGCGTAAGATGTCACTCGGTATCAAGCAACTCAAAGACGATCCTTGGCAAAACATCGAGACCAAATATGCTGTTGGCTCTCGTCACGCTGCCAAAGTTCGCAACTTCACCAACTTCGGTGTATTCGTTGAGATCGAAGAGGGTGTTGACGGCTTGATTCACATCAGCGACCTCTCTTGGACCAAGAAAATCAAACACCCCTCTGAGTTCACTCAAATCGGTGCTGCTATCGACGTTCAAGTACTCGAAATAGACAAGGAAAACCGTCGTCTCAGCCTCGGCCACAAACAACTCGAGAGCAATCCTTGGGATAAATTTGAGGAAATCTACAAAGTTGACTCTATCCACCAAGGTACCATCGAGGAGTTGCTTGAGCGTGGTGCTGTAGTTGCTTTGCCCGAAGGTGTTGAGGGTTTTGCTACTCCCAAACATCTCGTTAAGCAAGATGGCTCACAAGCCCAAGTTAAAGAGACTCTCGACTTCAAGGTTATCGAGTTCAACAAAGAGACAAAACGCATCATTCTCTCTCACAGCCGCATCTTTGAAGATGAAGCAAAGGCTGAAGTAAAGAAAGAGGCTGCCGCTAAACGTCCCGCTAAGAAAGCCAAACCCGCTGAAGAGGCTGCTATGCCCGCAGTAGAAAAAACAACTCTTGGCGATATCGACGCTTTGGCCGCTCTCAAAGAGAAAATGGCTAAAGGTGAATAATCACTGACCTTGATACTTTTATATAAGAAGGTGCATCCATCGGAACGCACCTTCTTTTTTTATTTATTACTATCACTGTCACATTAAAATTGAAATTGCTCCATTTATCGCATCCTTCGATATAGTTGACACCACCGATATCAACAATAAAGCCACAACACACCCACTCTTAATACATTCTACATATTTTAGTCTGTTCTATTTTTTATCAAGCAGCAATAATTTATTACCTTTGTCATACACAACAACTACGGTAACATGGCTCGATTTGAAATAGACATACTCGGGTGTGGAGCTGCCAAGCCCACTCTGCGACATCTACCTACAGCACAAGTTGTCAATGTACGCGACAAACTGTTCATGATAGATTGCGGCGAGAGTGCACAGATTTCCTTTTGTCGATCGCGACTCAATATGACACGATTGGGGCATATCTTCATCTCGCATCTGCATGGCGACCACTGTTTCGGTCTATTTGGTATGCTCTCAACGATGGGACTGTCGGGACACACAGGCGAGGTTGTTATCCACGCACACGCCGATGCTGAACGGCTATTTCGCCCAATGCTTGACTACTTCTGCCGAGAAAGCCCTTTTGATATCCGATTCAATTCTATCTCGCCCAATTCAAGCGAAGCTATCTATACCGACCGCAGCGTAACCGTACGCACTATTCCACTCAAGCATCGCATACCTACATGCGGATTTCTCTTTGAGGAAGCCGAGGGCGACCGACATCTGCGTGGCGATATGATGGACTTCTACAACATACCTACATACTGTCGCTCGGCCATCAAGCAAGGTGAAAATTATATCACCCCCGAGGGAAAGGTTATTCCCAACACCATACTTACACTGCCACCCACCCCACCGGCACGATATGCCTACTGTAGCGACACAATGTATAGCAATCGCATAATACCCTATATCGAAGGTGTCGACGTGCTATACCACGAAGCGACCTATGGTGATGAAGCCGAAGCATTGGCACGACAAACACATCATTGCACCGCACGGCAAGCTGCACAACTGGCTCGTGAAGCCTCGGTCGGCCAACTCGTCATTGGCCATTTCTCATCGCGGTATCGCGATGAGAATGTACTTCTTGCTCAGGCACAAGAAGTATTTGCCAATACAACTCTTGCACACGAATGCATGAAAATCGTACTAAGGAAGTAATTGCAAACAGCTGTATATCAATCATACATACAACAATAGAGATACCAATAGTGCGGTAGGCTCAAAGAGAGAATATGCAATGTTTTGCACCAATTCTATGCAACGCTTTGCATTAATTCAATGCGAGTTTACGATTGTTTGACAAACAAAATTGTAAATTCATACATTATATTTGCAATGCAATAACCAATATGTCAAACATAAAGTATCAGAAAATGAACGTAGAAATTATCGGCACATGGGCCGGACTTGTATGGGAGGCACTGAATGCTTCAGGAATGCTCACCATGAAAGGACTCAAGAAAGCCACCAAACTCAAAGAGAAAGAAATCTATGCGGCACTCGGCTGGCTGGGTCGCGAAGGCAAAATTGTTATTACCGAGACCGAGTCGGATCTTGAAGTAGTGTTGTGCTAATCGCACACCACACTCATCAATACAGTAGAGGCAGAATACCATAATTGACAATCTACCGCGATACTATATCAGAGTGGCCGAGTACAGGCATACGCTCCTTTACACTCCAACCTTAACGCTAAGTATATTGTCGATTATTACAACCCTAAAGAGGCCGTGTCGAAACACAAAAGTTCGACACGGCCTCACCTATTTCTGTATCTATGCATCATTGGGGCAGCACAGAGCCCACACCCATCAGTCTATTATATCAAATCCCGTATAGGGCACAAGAGCCTTAGGTATGCGTATGCCTTCGGGAGTCTGGTTATTCTCCAACAAAGCAGCAACAATACGAGGCAAGGCCAATGCACTACCATTGAGGGTGTGGCAGAGGTGTGTTTTCTTGTCGGCACCGCGATAACGACACTTGAGGCGATTGGCTTGGTAGCTCTCGAAGTTTGAAACAGAACTAACCTCAAGCCAACGCTTTTGAGCAGCCGAATAAACCTCAAAGTCAAAGGTAATAGCCGACGTGAAACTCATATCACCACCACAAAGTCGCAAGATGTGCCAAGGCAACTCAAGTGCCTCAACAAGGCTTTGCACATGGTCTTTCATCTCTTCAAGAGCCGCGTATGAATGGTCGGGGTGCTGAATTTGCACAATCTCAACCTTGTCAAATTGGTGCAAGCGGTTCAATCCACGTACATCCTTGCCATACGAGCCGGCTTCACGACGGAAACAAGCCGAATAAGCAGCATTCTTGACAGGAAGTTCATTCTCGTTGAAAATAACATCGCGATAGAGGTTGGTAACGGGCACCTCGGCTGTGGGTATGAGATATAGGTTGTCGGCAGTGCAACAATACATCTGACCCTCTTTGTCGGGCAACTGACCTGTACCATAACCCGAAGCCTCGTTAACAACATAAGGAGGTTGTACCTCCAAGTAACCGGCCTCGCGAGCACGGTCGAGGAAGAAGGCGATAAGTGCACGTTGTAAGCGAGCACCTTTACCCTTGTAAACGGGGAAGCCAGCACCGGTAATCTTCACACCCAACTCAAAGTCGATAAGGTCATATTTCTTGGCAAGTTCCCAGTGAGGGAGAGGGTTCTCACCCAAATCGGGAATCACGCCACCCTCTTTCTCAATGATATTCTCCTCGGCTGTGCGACCTGCAGGTACAGCATCGCAAGGAAGGTTGGGGATGGTAAGGAGTATATCGGTTATTTCGCGTTCGGCAGCAACCATAGCCTCCTCGATAGCCACATTACCGGCTTTCATGTCGGCAACGCGGGCTTTAACAGCCTCAGCTTCGTCTTTATTACCCTCTTTCATGAGCTTACCTATCTCGGCAGCGAGTTTCTTCAACTCAGCCAAGCGGGCATCCAATTCGTTTTGTGAGGCACGACGAGTCTTATCCAACTCAATGATGCGCTCGATTTTCTCTCTTCCATCGAAGTGTTTCACAGCTAAGCGAGCGATAACCTCTTCGGTTTTATTTTTGATAACGTCTAACGTAAGCATATCGTATAGAATTTATAATTTACGTTTTAAGTAGTGGAATTTTATTTATTCAACAGTTCTTTCACTTTGGTCGAGATAGCGCGACCGTCGGCACGTCCGGCAAGACGCTTTGATGCCACACCCATCACCTTACCCATATCTTGCGGACCGGCAGCACCTACCTCGGCAAGGATAGCTTGTAGTTCGGCAGTAAGTTCCTCGTCCGACAACTGCTTGGGCATGTAAGCCTCTATCACAGCAGCCTCGGCAAGCTCACTTTCGGCAAGTTCGGGGCGGTTTTGCTCAACATATATTGCAGCACTTTCGCGACGTTGTTTTACCATCTTGGCAAGAATTTTCAGAGCCACATCATCGCTCAACTCACCATTGCCGCCTTTGGCCGTTTTGGCCTCAATAAATTCTTTTTTCACACCGCGAAGGGCTTCGAGTTTAACTCTATCTTTGGCCATCATGGCACTCTTTATGTCATTGCTGACAGTATCAAACAGACTCATATATCGTATAATTTTTAGTCACCAAAATTTATTGTTTTCGCACCACTTTCCGACGAAGTATTCGACTCATTCTGACGCACTGTACCAGCCACCACAAGTCGTTGTTTAAAGTCGGAGGTGCGATTGTATGTAGGCTCACTATCGAATAGTTCAAGTATGGCATCATTATCCATCTGCTCATGAGAGAGAATAGCTATTTGCAAATGCTTACGCACAACATCGCGTCCGTAAAATTGCTGAATAGTATCTATAACCGGTGTTACAGGCTCGTTTTTCTTGTCGGCTTTAGATGGAGTAGGAGCCGTGATGGTGATAGTATCGGTAGCATCAAAGCCCGATGCCAAAATGGTTATTTTCATTTTATCACCAATCTTTTCATCGAAGTATATACCGGTAATTACGTCGGGGGCATTGACAAACTTCGATGTAAAGGCCGTAAGCTCGTCACTCTCGGCAAGTGTCATCTGCTTGTCTTCGTCGGGCGAGAGATATACAACAATAAGCAAGTTGCGAGAGGTATATACATCGGCATTTTTCAACAGCGGAGAGCGTATAGCATCCTCTATTGCCGAGGTAACACGGTTTTCACCCTCGCCATATCCGGTACTGATAATTGCTGTGCCTCCATCGAGCAACGTTGTACGCACATCGCGGAAGTCACAATTTACATAGCCCTCTTCTATGATAATCTCTATTATACTGCCTGCAGCTGTAGCCAATATATCATCGGCCTTAGAGAATGCATTCATGAAGGTAAGATTGGGATATATCTCACGCAGACGCTCGTTGTTGATGACCAACAAGGCATCGACATGCTTGCGCATCTCTTCGATATAAGACAAAGCCTTCTTGATTTTGGGCAAACCCTCAAACAGGAACGGCAGTGTGACAATACCCACAGTGAGTATACCCAACTCTTTGGCCACACGAGCCACCACAGGAGCAGCACCTGTACCTGTACCACCGCCCATACCGGCAGTTACAAATACCATATTGGGTTTGGGGTCATTTGATAGCAAGGCCTTAATGTCCTCTTCACTCTCTTCGGCTGCGGCTCGAGCCACATCGGGCTTATTTCCTGCACCGCCACCTTTCGTTACAGTAGGACCCAGTAGCAACTGAGTGGGAATACCCGACTTTTCGAGTGCTTGCGAATCGGTATTGCACACCACATATCTGATGCCCTCAATGTTACGGGTATTATACATATAGCGAACAGCATTACCACCGCCACCACCTACACCGATTATCATCATTTCGGTTGTAACTTCCTTTGAGACAGGAGACTCACCCATACCCACAAAAGGTGTCAAGTCTTTTATATCTTGTGTCATATCTATATCTTATTACTCGTTCTACATCTTTTAATTATCATCATCTTCACCCTCTTCGATCATCTTGCCGAACTTGTCTTTCAGAATACCGAAGATACCTCTGCGTCTGGGCTTTTCTTCTTCTTTCTTGTCGCCTGTGATAATTATTACCTCTTCTTCCTCCTCGGCTTGTTGCGATACCGGAGGTTCGACAACAACTGTACTATTGGCCGGGGTCTTTGTGCAATCTTCCTTGCCGGCATTAAGCAATGCGATAGCTTGTATATAATCGTTTATTTGCGAAAACTCCTTTTCTACAGCCTGTATCTCCTTGCGGAGGCATCCCATGCGCACTTTCATGTCGGCAAATCTTTCTTCAAGCAACTCCAGCCATCCACGCAACTTGGCCGATGCACCAACGACCACAATACCGGCTGTAAGGTCTTTACACTCAATACCAGAACGTTTTATTTGAGCCTCGACGTTGGCAATAATCTCTTCCGAACGAGCCTCTACAACCGACGATAGCTTGGCAAGGTCTATTTCTACCATATTGTTATTCTCGAGCTTCAAGACCACATTGTTCTCGCTGTTAAATCCCGATGCCATGCCCGAAGAAATCTTCAAGTGTTCGGCTTCGGTATATACAAGGTTAAGACTCATTATATCGCGTGTTATATTGCGACCTCCCATAGGCAATGTTTCGAGCAAAACCAATGTGTCGTTTTTATATACCGACACGGTTGTTGTTTCGGCACCAAAGTCAACAAGTACACAACCTAACATTCGCTCTTCCTTTGTCAATACCACATCGGCAGTAGCGAGTGCAGTGGTAATATATCCTGCAACGGGTAGCTTTGAGCGTTCTATTATACAACGATCTATATTCTTGCGTATAAGAGGTTTGGCTGTAATGGCTTTGTAATGCGCCTCGATAGTGGTACCGGTAACACCAATAGCATTACGCTCGGCACGACCATCAATTATATAGCCGGTAGATACAATATCGAGGGTATCGGTTGCCGATGACAACATGGCACGACACTCCTCTTTGAGTTTCTGCACGTGCGCCTGCTTGATGATGCTATCTTCGTGAAAAGATCGCTTAACCACTCGCTCCTCGGCCGATACCGACAGGCCACCCACACCAACATACACTTTGGCAATCTTGGCAGGAGCTATACGGTTCTCCAACATCATCTTTATCTTATTGATACATGCATACACTTCATCGACATTCTGCACGCAACCACGTTTTACAATATTAGTGGCATTTATACTCTCTATGGCCGATACGACAAGCATACCGTTTTCGTCCCTATAACCGGCAACGCCCACAATCTTGGAGCTGCCAAGTTCAAAAGCTACAATATATTCACTCATATGTTGATAATGTTTTTTTTGTCCATGTTTTGTGTCTATATTTTCTATCTCGGCGCGAACACACTACCTGGTCTTTATATTTCACCGAGATAACATCATAAGTATTCCAGCCTACTTGAGGCAATGCTTGATTATATAGTGCCAATACACTCTCCATCTTGCGTTCATAACCATTGATAGCACCCAACAATATTACATGATTGCCAACCCGGGGGTATAGCATGATTTCATGTTGCGGCGATACATATATCTGCGCTACTTGTTTACACCAGAACTCATGTGCCTCGATATACTCTATCAATGGTATCAACGATGCAGCCGATACACGATCATCTACATTTCCCGTCACCAATGGCACTTGTGCCACATACATTGTATCTACCGCTATACGCACACCTTCTCTGTCGAGATAATAAGTATCGCCATCATCGGTAATGACGCGCATAAACGGACGACGTTGCTCTACCATAAGATACACATCACCATTCTGTTCATAATAGCAATCTATATTGGTAAGTAGGTCTATACGACCCACACTCTGCTCAATAGCCGACAAGTTGATGTCGCAACACAACTTACCCTCAGGCAACAGATGTTGCTTGCCGAGATACTTATAGAGTTTATCGGCTGTTATCAATTGGCACTCGGCACTATCGCACACGCTTATATAGAAACGTTGACACACTACCTCCTCACTCTTGTACACACTCATTAGAACTGAGGCTACAAGATACCCTAAGAGGAGTATTACTGTCAATATCTTCAAGAAGCGTTTCATACAGCACGTACAATATTGCATATCTGAGGCAACAAGCGGTCTATATCACCGGCACCCATCGTTAATAAAACTTCAAAGTTATACTCTTTTATCCGTTCAAGCAACATTTCACGGTCACAAAGTTCTTTGCGAGGTGATAAAATTTTATCAAAAATTATTCGGGAAGTAACTCCCTCGATAGGCTGCTCACGAGCCGGATATATATTGAGCAAAATTACCTCGTCGGCCAACGAAAGAGCTTCGGCAAACTGAGGTGCAAAATCGCGTGTTCGGGTGTACAAGTGTGGTTGAAAAATCACACTCAGACGGCGTTCAGGATAGAGTGCTTTTACAGAACGAATAGAGGCTTTCAACTCATCGGGATGATGAGCATAATCGTCTATCATGACACATTGTGAAGAGCGTAGCCAAAATTCAAAACGACGTTTGGCACCCATATATGAAGCCACAGCTCGACGCATATCGTCACCGGATATACCACACAACCATGCTACAGCCATAGCCGCTACTGCATTCTCGATATTTATCTCTACCGGAACACCCAACTCTACATCATCTACTCGTGCATCGGGGGCTACAAAGTCAAACACGATACGACCATCGCCTATGCGAATATTCTCGGCATGAAAGTCACCTTCATCTTTCGAATAACTATACAATCGCACGGTCTCTTCCAGTCGTGGTTGCATCTTTATACCCTTCTTGGCAATGAGCGCACCACCGGGTTGCACCAATGAGGTAAAGTGCGCAAAGCTCTCCAAATAGGCCTCCTCTGTACCATATATATCGAGATGGTCGGCATCGGTTGAGGTAACTACTGCTATGTAGGGCAAAAGTTGATGAAACGAGCGATCAAACTCATCGGCCTCTATCACAGCATACTCGCTATGCTCCGACAAGACCAAGTTGCTATCGTAGTTGCGCAAGATACCTCCAAGAAAGGCATTGCACCCTACTGGCGACTGGGCAAATATATGTGCCGCCATGCTCGACGTTGTTGTCTTGCCATGTGTACCGGCAAAACACAATCCTCTGAGTGAATGAGTAATAAGTCCCAACAGTTTGGCTCGTTTGATAACTTCAAAGTGGTTCTCTAAAAAATAGTTCAGGCCCTCATGATTGCTGGGTATTGCGGGTGTGTATACAACCAGTGTATCTTCGGCATTGCGACAATACAAGGGTATGAGCGAAGCCGACTCATCAAAAAACAACTCTGCTCCCTCTTGTTGCAATTGTGCCGTAAGCGGTGTAGCCGTACGATCGTAGCCTGCCACACGCAAGCCTTTCGACAAACAATAGCGCACCAACGCACTCATACCTATACCTCCGGCACCCACAAAATATACCGATTTATACAACTCCAATCTTTTCATTTCTCATTCTCCTCTACTACGCGACACAACTCATCGACTATGCGCTGTGCCGAGTTGTGTTGTGCCATATTAGAAATATTATTTGACATAGACAAGAGCTGCACATCATCGTTTATCAAGCGCAGGGCTTGAGGCACAAGCTCTTCTCGCGCCTTATCATCGGTAATAAGAAGTGCGGCATTGCGCGAAGACAATGCCAAGGCGTTCTTCGTCTGATGGTCTTCGGCCACATTGGGCGAAGGCACCAAAATCACAGGCTTTTCCAGCAAGCACAATTCCGATATCGAACTGGCTCCTGCTCTCGAAATAACAAGGTCGGCCACCTTGTATGCCATATCCATTCGTGATATAAACGGCATCTGTTTCACATTGGGAGAGGGTTGCGCTTCAAGCAGAGCCTGCGCTTGCTTATCATAGAGTTTTCCGGTCTGCCATATTACCTGCACATTGCTCTCCCTGATAACATCGAGTTGCTGTGCAATGCTCTCATTGATAGTGCGTGCACCCAAACTACCGCCAACCACCAATATTGTTTTTTGGGACATATCGAGACCAAAATACTCGGCAGCTGCATTGCGTGTGAGCATAGGGTTGAGCAAATCTTGACGTACCGGATTACCGGTCATTACGATTTTATCGGCAGGAAAAAAACGTTCCATTCCTTCGTATGCCACACATATAACATTGGCCCTATGTGCCAACAATTTATTGGTAACGCCGGCATATCCATTTTGTTCTTGCAAGAGAGTAGGTACACCCTTGTGCGATGCAGCCCATAGTGTAGGGCCACTTGCATATCCACCTACGCCCACTGCAACATCGGGACAAAACTCTTTGATCAGCTTTTGAGCCATAGTAATACTCTTGCCCAAATTCCACAGCACCTTGAAGTTGCGAAGGATGTTGCGACGGTCAAAACCATACACCGGCAAGCCTACTATTTTATATCCGGCTGCCGGCACTTTTTCCATCTCCATACGACTCTCCGCGCCCACAAAGAGAATCTCGGCCTGCGGAAAACGTATTTTTATCTCATTGGCTATAGAGAGAGCCGGGAAAATATGACCTCCCGTTCCTCCTCCACTTATCAATACTCTCAAGTTATCTTTCATAGACCTTACATTTTGAAATTAAAATCCTCCGGCAGGATTGTCGGCTCTCAAATCATCGGGCAACTCGTCATCGTCGTCGATGGTTTTCAAGCCCGAGTCGGTACGTTCTACAGCAAATCGGCTCACACTCAACATCATGCCCATTGCCATACTCATAACAAGGATAGACGTACCTCCCTTGCTGATGAAAGGCAGTGTCTGACCCGATACAGGCAATACACCCACCGATATACACATGTGATAAAATGCTTGATATACAATTACCAAAGCCATACCCATGATAAGCAACGAAGCATAGGCACTCTTACACTTCTTACTTATCATGCAGGCTCGTATGATAATACCTAAGTAACACAACAAGACAATACCACCACCCAATAGTCCCAACTCTTCGAGAATTATAGCATATATATAATCCGAGAAAGCTAATTGCAATCGTGAACACTCACGGCTGTTGCCGGGCATCACACCTATACCTTTGCCATGGGCAATAGCCATAAAGGCGTGATGCTTCTGCGAGTTTCCTCCAGCGGCATAACTCGTTGGCTTTTCATACTCGGGAACAGAGTCGGGCAACCAATCATCTATGCGATTTTTCCACGTTCCGGCACGAAACATTTTCGTAATACCACTATTTGATTTCTCCTCCTTAACAACTATCGTCGATGCAAGCTGTTCTGAGTCTTGCTCCTTCTCATCGCTTGTCTGGGTTATGATTACAAGCGACACAGCTGCTATTATCAACACAACAAGTGATATTATACCACCCCACACAAGTTTACGTGGCAATACAGAGAGTATCATTAGCGTACCACCCACCAACAGCACAAGAAGTGCATTGGAGCCTCCTTGGGTAATAAGCAATAATACAAACATGAATATTATACCTATACCCAGCCATACACCTTTGCTCGACAATCCTGTTCCATCGGGTTTCTGCATGCGCGACAATACATAGGCCAGCAACATGGCACTTGCCAACTTACATGGCTCGGCTGCTTGTACAGAAATAAAGCCCAAGTTGATTGCACGCACAGCACCATTGACATTCTCTCCTATCAATGGCGTGAGAATAGCCAACAAGATAGATACTCCGGCAACCAATACCATTATTGCCTTGGTATACTTATAGTGCAGATGCTCCAGCCCGAAAACCAATAAGAAGCCCAAGCCCAACCATTGTACATGCGATGTAATGGGTAGATACACATTACCATTCTTGAGTTCAAGACTACTAGCACTGAATACTTCTACCACCGACACCGCACACAATATGATATAGCACGCCCACAATGTCCAATCGGAGGTGTATTTTACCTTCTTTTTAGGAGTTCTATTTGTTTCTATTGCAGCCATAGTTCATTATAAATTGCGCACACATTCCTTAAATTGCGCACCACGGTCTTCGTAACTTGTAAAAAGGTCGAAGCTGGCACAACAAGGCGAAAGCAAGACGGTGTCACCGGCCTCGGCTACGGCATAAGCCTTAGTAACAGCCTCCTGCATCGACCGGGCATCTTCTATATGCGACACCTTACCATCGAAGAAGGTATGCAACTTACTATTGTCTACACCCATACACACAATAGCTTTCACTTTATCATGTACAAGTTGTTCTATCTCGGTATAGTCATTACCCTTGTCTTTTCCGCCCAATATGAGCACTACCGGTGTCACCATGCTCTCCAAGGCATACCAACAAGAGTTGACATTGGTAGCCTTTGAGTCATTAATAAAACGTACACCTCGTACGGTGGCTACCGGCTCAAGACGATGCTCGACAGCTTGGAAGTCACTTAAAGCTCGTCTTATTTCTTCCTTCTCGATATGAAGCAAGTTGGCCGATATACCCGCAGCCAACGAGTTGTATAGATTGTGTCGACCGGGCAATGCCAACTCATCCTCCTCCATCGTGAAGACATCATCGGGTGTATTTATCACCACTTTGCGGTCGTGCGTATAGGCCCTTGATTGTGGCTGGGGTGCCTCTGAGAAAGGATATAGTTGCGAGTGGAGTTGCAAAGAGTGCAACTTCTCGTTGATAATGGGGTCATCATTCCAATATATAAAGGCATCATCGGCTGTTTGGTTACGTGTAATGCGGAACTTGGCATCTATATAGTTCTCCATCTTGTGATCGTAACGATCGAGATGGTCGGGTGTGATATTGAGCAACACAGCTATATCGGCCTTGAAGTCATACATATTGTCGAGCTGAAAACTGCTCAACTCAACCACATAATATTCGTAGTCACAGGTAGCTACTTGATAGGCCAAACTTTGACCTACGTTACCGGCCAATCCCACCTTGAGTCCTGCACTCTTGAGGATGTGGTATGTAAGCAATGTCGTGGTAGTCTTGCCATTACTTCCGGTAATACATATCATGCGGGCATTGGTATATCTGCCGGCAAACTCAATCTCCGATATGACAGGCACTCCCTTCTCTACAAGTGCCACTATAAGCGGTGCTGTATCGGGGATACCGGGACTCTTTATAACCTCATCGGCATCCATAATACGCTCGGGAGTATGCTTGCCCTCTTCCCATGCAATATCATACTCATCAAGCATTTGTTTATACTTGTCTTTGATTGAAGACATATCCGACACGAAGACATCAAAGCCTTTTACCTTGGCCAACACGGCTGCTCCGGCTCCACTCTCTCCGGCACCCAGTACCACTATTTTGTTTTTTTTCATAACTTCTTCTTTATCGTATCTTCAAGGTTACCAATGTAATTACAGCCAATATTATACCCACAATCCAAAATCGGACAACAATCTTGGTCTCGGGAATAACTTGTATGGGTTTCTGTATCAAAGCATCTATACCGGCATTGCCGGGTTTTTGAAAATGGTGATGCAAAGGAGACATCTTAAACACACGACGCCCCACACCGGTACGTCTCTTGGTTATCTTGAAATAGGTTGTTTGAATAATTACCGACAGAGCCTCCACAAAAAACACTCCACACAAAATAGGGATAAGCAATTCTTTGTGTATAAGTATTGCAAATACTGCAATAATTCCACCCAACGTAAGGCTGCCGGTATCACCCATAAAAACTTGCGCCGGAGCCGAGTTGTACCAAAGAAATCCTATTGTTGCTCCAATAAAGGCTGCCATAAATACTACCAACTCACCACTGCCGGGTATATACATGATGTTGAAATAAGAAGCATATTCGATGTGACCCGAAAAATAAGCCAATATACCCAAAGCCACACCTATTATAGCCGAGGTTCCGGTAGCAAGACCATCCAATCCATCGGTGAGGTTGGCACTATTCGATACGGCAGTTACCACCAAGATAATAACCAATATAAAGATAACCCATCCCGCCATCTCTTGATACTCGCCCATGAAAGGAACCAAGTCGGCATAATCAAAGTTGTGATTTTTCACAAAAGGAATTGTGGTTGTAATAGACTTGATATCTTCTTTCTGATACTCTATCTCAGTGCCATTGGTTCCTACAACTTCAACATTTTCTCTTATAACGAAATCGGGATTGAAGTATAGTGTAAGACCTACGATAAGACCCAATCCCACCTGACCGATAATCTTAAATTTGCCATGCATACCCTCTTTGTCTTTCTTGACAACCTTGATATAGTCATCGGCATATCCAAGCAAGCCCAGCCACACGGTTGTGATGAGCATCAATATCATATACAGACTATCGAAACGACCTACCAGAAAACAGGGGAGCAGTATAGAGATAATAATGATAATACCACCCATTGTGGGAGTTCCTTTTTTGGTATTTTCGCCTTCAAGACCCAAATTACGCACCAACTCGCCCATCTGTTTTTGTCGGAGATAGTCTATAATACGCTTACCTATAATAGTGGATATGAAAAGCGATAATATAAGAGCCAAACCGGCACGAAACGAGATATAATTCCATAGTCCCACGCCGGGCATTTCTATATTTAAATCGTGAAAAAAGTGATATAGCATAATTCTGTTTTTTATTTATTATTCGGCAAAAATCATCTCTACTTCCTCTCGATCATCAAAGTGATGCTTCACACCCTGTATCTCCTGATAATCCTCATGACCTTTACCGGCTATCAATATCACATCGCCGGGTTGTGCCAGCCGCACAGCTGCACGTATGGCTTGACGACGATCGGTTATAGCGAGCGTATGTTTCATTGCCTCCACATCAAGTCCTGCTTGCATATCGGCAAGTATCTCATCGGGATTTTCAAAGCGGGGATTATCGGATGTCAGCACCAATTCATCGCTCAACTTGGCAGCTTCTCGCGCCATTATCGGGCGTTTACCCTTGTCACGATTACCTCCGGCACCCACTACTGTAATGATATGTCCATCTTTACTCAGAACATCACGCAAGGTCGACAACACATTGGTTAGTGCATCGGGCGTATGGGCATAGTCGATAACAGCCACATATCCACGAGGCGAATATACTGTCTGGAAACGACCAGCTACAGGTGTTAGCAGGCTCATATTTATCAATGTTTGTTCCTTGTCTTGCCCCAACAAGCATGTTGCCGCATATACTGCCAGAAGGTTATATACATTGAATCGACCCACAAAATGTGTCTCTACCTCACGCCCATCAAAAGCCACCAAGGTACCATCCAAGCGACTCTCAATGGTACGAGCCTTAAAGTCGGCCATTGCACGCAATGAATATGTATACTTGCGAGCGCGACAATTCTGCAACATCACCTCTCCTACCTTATCGTCTATATTGGTGAGGGCAAAGGAGCCGACCGGAAGAGCATCGAAAAACATTTTCTTGGCTTGCAGGTAAGCATCGACGGTCTTGTGATAATCCATGTGGTCGCGAGTAAGGTTGCTAAAGATACCTCCGGCAAATTGCAATCCGGCTATACGGTGCTGATGTGCCGAGTGCGAGCTTACTTCCATAAAGGCATAAGTACAACCGGCATCTACCATACGGCGCAATAGCGCATTGAGCGATATAGGGTCGGGGGTTGTGTGGGTTGCTTGTACGGCCTCATCATCGACATAATTGCACACTGTCGAGAGCAGTCCTACCTTGTAACCATAGAGTCGAAACATCTCATACAGCAGTGTGGCTGTAGTGGTTTTTCCATTGGTGCCGGTAACACCCACAAGTGTGAGTGCAGCCGAAGGATTGCCATACCATTGCGATGCCAGACGACCCAATGCCTCGGCAGTGTTTGCCACCCTGACATAAGCTACACCCGATGCACACGACACCGGCAACTCTTCACAAACCACCACTGTAGCTCCCAGCTCTACAGCCTTATCGATATATTGATGGCCATCCACTTGCGAACCTCTTACGGCAACAAACAGATAGTCGGCCTTAATCTTACGTGAGTCAGCTTCTACTGCGGCTACAGTATCGGGCAACACACCCTGCAACTGTATGACCTTTACTGCCGACAACAAATCTTTTACTTTCATCATTAAATTATTTCAATGTAAGTTTCATTTTCATACCTTTTTGCAACGGTATACCGGGCTCTATCGATTGCTCTACAACACACCCCATACCATTTACGTCTACCTCAAATCCCATTTTTTCAAGTATATACATAGCATCAGCCGCCAAGAGTCCAACAACCGAAGGAACAACATTGGCTGCATACATTGCCGACACCTCTTCTGCCAACAATCGCTGAGTTTGAGCCGTATCGGGCTGAGGATATTGGCCAAGATAATTATATATAACATTATCGGATGGTGTATATACTTGATTGCGAGGCGGATTTTTCACATCCTCCATCGCTTGATACTCTACATCACATTCTATCAGATTGCGACTGTACATCTCCTCAGCAATGGCCCTGAATACACCGCCCGACACACCACCAGCCCACGCCTTGTGCTTACGAGGCTTGTCTATAACAACAATACACGAGTACTGTGGCTTGTCATACGGAAAGAAGCCTGCAAAAGCCAATCGCCACAAACCATCGGCATAATCGGTACGATAGATGGTACTGTCCTTCTCAAGAACCCGACCTTTATACACACTGCCCTTAGAGAGCACTTTACTACTCTCCCATATAGCATTTGCCGTACCGGTTTTACCGGCTATCTCTACACGACCATTTTTCAAAACAGTTGCTGTACCGGCCGGAGAGTAAACCACACCATGTAACATTTCTTTTACCTGCTGTGCATGCTCGGGGGTACAGAAATGCTCATTGAGGCACACCGGCGCATATATGGTGTCGATCTGTCCATCTCTCATCAGTCCTTTTACGAGTGAAGGTTTCATCAATCTACCATTATTGGCTACTGCATTATACACCGATAGGGTTGTAATAGGTGCAAAGCGGTTGTGATAGCCAAATATCATCTGGGCAAAGGCATAATATTGCCACTGCTTCTCAAACTGCATAGGACTCACATGTGGTGATTGTGCATCGGGCAGAGGCAAATCGGCGGTGTGCATAATACCGGAATTGCGTATATCCTCAACAAAGTCATTATAGCGTCCACGATATACATCTCCCACTATTTTACATATACCACGGTTGTCCGACTTGATAAGAACTTCTTGCACTGTTAGCGGATTTTTATAGTGGCTAATCTTCTTATAGCCTCCGATTTCGGGTATCGCACCCTCCGAATTGATTTCGGCATAAGGATTTACCCGACCATTTTCCATAGCTATCACCATCGACAAGGTCTTCACCACCGAACCCGGTTCTATCGCGGTAACGGCATAGTTGCGACCGGTTTTAAAAGTGTATCCACCCGATTCGTTGCGCTCAACATTGGCCATGGCACGTATCTCTCCGGTATTCACCTCCATGATAATGGCAGTACCATACTCGGCACTTTGCGACTTTACCATATCCATAAGATTGCGCTCGGCAATTTCCTGCATGGTCATATCGAGAGTTGTCACCACATCATAGCCCCTTACAGGTGGCTCTACTTCATACACACTATATCCCCAATGAGCCTGCCTACGCTGTTGTGTTCCATACTGGCCAAATAGCATTGTGTCTAAAGCATATTCCAACCCCGAAGATCCATGCCATTCGTTGCGTTTATATTCGGGGTGTTTGGCCAACATCTCTTCGGTTGCCAATGAGGCTCTTCCCAACACAACCGACGTAAGTGAGTCGTAGGGATAAAAGCGTTTGTATGCCCTGATACGTGTCAAACCCGTATATTTGCCTTTGCGTCTATTCTTAAAAACCGAATATTCCAGCATCTCTTTGTACTGCATATCGGTAACATTCTCTGCCAAGATACAGCTACTCGACTTTGCATCTCGTTTTTTGCTTATATAGGTGTAGTACTCATCCTTTGTTTTTACCGGAAATTTTCGGGCCAAATAGTTGCAGAGAGAGTCCAACTTCAGTGTATCGGGCAGGTTGCTACCCTTGGGATGGACAATATCTTTATAGATGAGCATATCTATACGAGGGTCTTTAAAGTCGACATAAACCGTATACAGGGCCACTGTTTGAGCCAAAGCTGTTCCATCATGCGCCAATATATCTCCACGATGAGGCACTGCCTCTTCGACTGCATTGAGTTTCCACATCTTCTCGGCTTTTTTATTCCATTGCGGAGCCTCTACGATACTCACCTTGACCATAGCATAGAATATTGCAAAAGCAATAAGCAACGATATGGTCATGACAAACCAATATGGGCTGTTTATTTTCTTCTTCGTTGTCTTATTACTTTTCATCTTGAACAGTCTCTTTGGGGGTTGAAACAACAATCTCCACTTTGGGCTCGGGCGAATATATCAAAGGCAGATTATGACGTTCTATCGCTTCCGAAATTTCATGCAATCTCAAGTTTTCATCTCGCTCATATTCGAGCAATATACGGTCGGTACGACGATCTATCAACTGAGTTTCGAGTTTCTTGATTTTATTCAGTTGCACCATATACATATTGCGATGCGCTATTGAGGCTACAAAAAGTGTAACCAGAACCAACAACAGACCCCAATTGCGGGCAAAGAAGTCTCGCGGAAAAAACTTTCCATTCAGCACCAAGCCTATGAAACGCTCCAACCGCTCTCGACGACTCTTTTTCTTCGTCTCTCTTTCCTTCTGCTCTGTTTTCATCATTGCTCCTCTTTCTCAGCTATACGCAACTTGGCACTACGTGCACGCGGATTACACTCTACCTCCTCATCGGTAGGTACTATCACTTTATTATTGACAGCCCGCAATGGCGCATTGACACGACCAAAGAAGTCTTTCTCCAGAACACCCTCTACATTGCCGCTCTTTATAAAATTCTTGACTATACGATCTTCAAGCGAGTGATATGTTATTACCACCAATCGTCCTCCGGGATTGAGCAGCTCCGATGCTTGACGCAACATACAGCGCAAACTATCCATTTCATTATTGACCTCTATGCGCAATGCCTGAAACAACTGTGCCAATTCTTTCTTCTCTTGCTTGCGATTAATAAACGGCGAAACTACCTCCAGCAGCTGCCCGGTTGTCTTTACACCACCTTTATCGCGACGTGCTACTATGGCCGAAGCCATGCGGTGTGCATTGCGCAACTCGCCATACAAAGAGAATATTTGCGACAGACGTTTCTCGTCGTATGTCGCCAAAATATCGGCTGCCGAACAACGTGCTTTTCTGTTCATACGCATATCCAACGGTGCATCAAAACGAAACGAAAAGCCCCGCTCTGAGTCATCAAAGTGATGAAACGACACTCCCAAATCGGCCAAAACACCATCTACACCCTCTACACCATGATAGTGCATGAAGTTCTTGAGATATTTGAAGTTGCTGTACACAAACCTAAATCGGTCGTCACTGACTATATTGCGCTGCGCATCCTCGTCTTGGTCAAAGGAATAAAGACGTCCCTCAGCATTCAAATTTTTCAAAATCTCACGCGAATGACCACCACCACCGAAAGTCACATCGACATACGTTCCGGCAGGCTTGATATTCAGGCCATCCATACACTCTTTCAACAATGCAGGTATATGATATACAGGAGATTGCATAATCTTCTTACTACTATAGCTTCAAGTTTTATATTTCTGTGTAAAGTTAAAAAAAAACATTCTATCGACACGTATAGCTCATAGACTTTTTTCATTTCAAAATTCATTTTTTTTGGAACAGAATTATTAACTTTGTGCATCAACCAATCAAATGATATGAAAAGAGTACTCAACCTTCTGTTTATAAGCACACTTGCACTATCGTTATATAGCTGTGGAAGTAAAGAAAATGCCATGCGACCACAAACCGGCTACTTGTTGGTTTTTGGCGATGACAGTTGTCATTGTATCACTTACGACGACACACCGATATTTTCTACCGACAACACCAACTCTTCGTTGTTTTACAACGATATTGCGACGGTACAAAATTGCGACGGGGCTTGGGGGTATATCAACCGTAAAGGAGAGCCCAAACTATCGGCCACATTCAATCGAGCTACAGTATTCAGTGAGGGTATGGCCTGGGTTATGAAACAAGGTGACATGCCCGGTGCTATCAATGAGAAAGGTGATATAAAAATATCTCTTCGTGACTCGCATGCTGTACGCGTCTTTATAGAAGGTCGTGCAGCTATAGCTATAGTTAAGAAAAAACAAGTCCTGTGGGGATTTATAGACAAGAATGGCAATGAAATTATCAAACCACAGTTTAAAACTGTAAGCGATTTCCGTCTGGGACTTGCCGCAGTACAAAACATGGATGGTAAATGGGGATACATCAATCTCAACGGAGAATCGGTCATCGAGTGTCAATACAATGCAGCATTTCCATTTAATGACAGCGGATTGGCTATCGTTAGAACTGACAATGGATATCACGCAATCAACCGAGACGGAACTATTGCCCAATCGCACACCTATGACGAAATGATACCCGATGGATTGTGGACAAGAGTACGCAGTGACAAATTGTGGGGGTGGTGCGATGAGGCCGGACAAATCATTATTGCGCCTCAATTTGAAGAGTGCAGGGCATTTGGTCAAGCCGACTTGGCTCCTGTAAAGATAAGAGGGAAATGGGGCTATACCGACCGCAGTGGAAAAGTTGTAATCAAACGACAATTTACAGAGGCATACCCGTTTATCGACAATTGCGCTGCTGTAAAAACCGGTACAGTATGGGGCTTTATAGATACAAAGGGGAGCTTTACAGTCAATCCGCAATACGACTATATCTCGCAAGACTATCTATACCAAGCACTGGGGTTGGGTTGTAGCATGTCGACACTACAAATAAAGTAGGCTATCGACAACTTTCGCACAAGATTTCGGTTTCTATTCTATACAGAATATCAAGCAACTCGGGCATAGTCGATGCCTGTAACATGGCAATGCGTGTGTCACGGAAATTGGGTATACCCTTAAACAAAGGGGTAGCCGCCAAGTGTCGACGTATATGAGTAATGCCTCGACGCTCGTCAAGACGTGCCACACTCTCTTGCAGTTGACGACGTATCACACTCATACATTCGGCCACCGTAAGAGGCTGCATGGTCTCGCCCGTTTGTAAATAGTGTTTTATCTCCTTAAATATCCACGGTGCACCTATCGAGCCACGTCCCACCATGATGGCATCAACACCGTAACTGTCGAAACACTCCTTGGCTCGCTGCGGTGTAGTAATATCGCCATTTCCAATGATGGGTATGTGCATACGAGGATTGTTCTTTACCTCTCCTATCAAGGTCCAATCGGCCTCGCCGGTATACATCTGACTTCGTGTGCGTCCATGGATGGCCAATGCGGCTATACCACAATCTTGCAGTTGCTCGGCAAGTTCAACAATGATTTTCGACTCACAATCCCAGCCCAAACGGGTCTTTACCGTAACCGGAGTTTTTACCGCTTTTACTACCGCACGTGTTATATCCAACATCTTGGGAACATCTCGCAACATTCCTGCTCCGGCACCTTTTCCGGCTACTTTCTTTACTGGGCAACCAAAGTTAATGTCTATTATATCGGGGGCTGCCTCTTCACACAATCGGGCAGCTTCTACCATCGACTCTATATATCGACCATAGATTTGTATTACCACAGGTCGCTCCTCATCGCATATATGCAACTTGCGACGAGTAGCCTCTATACTGCGCACCAAAGCATCGGCACTGACAAACTCGGTATAGACCATATCAGCACCAAACTCCTTGCAAAGCAGACGAAAAGAGGCATCGGTAACATCTTCCATCGGTGCAAGCAACACGGGTTGTTTACCCAAATCTACAGCTCCTATCTTCATATATTTCCCCTTTTTAAGGCTCAAAAATCAACAATGACCAGCTATCGGCATCAAGCATTTCTTCGGCCACTTGTCGCATCTCATCAAGCGAGATGGCCTCTATGCGACTCTTCTGCTCGTCGGGCGCGAGAATTGTGCCGTGCCGCAAAAAACCCTTTCCTATAGCTAAGGCCAATCCTTCGTTATTGTCCTCGGCCACTTGCAGTTGTCCCAGATATTGTTTCTTGGCGGCGACAAGACGTGCTCCGGTAAGATACGTGCGCCTGACACTATCAAGTACTTTGCGCACTCGTTGCATACACTTGTCCACATGACGCACATCGGTACCAAAGTACACCGAGAAAATACCGGTATCGGTATAGTTTGTTATGGCCGATTCTACTGTATATACATATCCTCGTTGCTCTCGCAACGCAACATTCAGCAGGCTGTTCAGGCAAGGACCGCCCAATATATTATTCATCAACAACATGGGCAGGCGCAAATTGTCATAAAGACTATATGTGCGACGTCCCCACACCACATGTGTCTGATGGGTATCGCAGGAGAGTCGCTCGGCAAAAGGCTGTATGGGTTGCGGCACTACTCTATGACGCACATCGGGTGCATCTGTCAGCGTAGAGAAATAACGTTCGGCATAGCGAACCACCTTATCAAATGCCATACTTCCCAATGAAAAGAAGACCATCTGTTGCGGTACATAAAAACGCTTTAAAAAAGCTCTTGCTTTTTCGGGCGATATTTGCATCAAATCGTCGGGTGTTCCCAATATGTTATGTCCCAAGGCATGGCCGGCAAACAAACGATTCTCAAACTCATCGTATATCAATTCGGACGGTGTGTCGCGATACATTTCTATCTCTTCCACTACCACCTCCCGCTCTTTTTCAAACTCTACGTCGGGAAAAGAGGCGTTGGCTACCAAGTCTCCAAGCAGCTCCATCGCACGCTCTTGACACTGCGATGGGAATATACTGTATATGACAGTCTCTTCTTTGGAGGTAAACGCATTCAGCTCGCCTCCCACCAGCTCCATACGGTTGCGAATGTGATAGGCTCGACGACGAGCTGTTCCTTTGAAAATTGTATGTTCGACCAAATGCGCCAATCCATACTCATCAACCGCCTCATCTCGCGTACCTACATTGACAATAAAGCCACAATACGACACATTACCGGCATGCGGGCAATGTACTACCTGCAGGCCATTGGATAGTCTATGTGTCAGATATGTGTTCATTTTTTGACTTTAATTGGTGTGCAAAATTAGTAATTATCGCACGACACACCAAACTCTCACAGCAAATTATTCTTTACAACCTACCGCAGAGCGCAATGTAGAGCCCACCGACCATTGCTACTGCCATAATACGCAATCGAGCACCCCCCAAATGGCTACAAAACAGGACTTATCAACCTCACCACCGACTCAAATAGTTTCTGTATAAAGGGTCGTTGTCGCCATTGCTCAAGATTGTCTATCAACACACAGTGCTGTGCATCTATCATAAAGTCCTCCTTGACACGCAAGGCTTGGTCTTTGCAATATACAAGTGCATTGGTCTCAAAGTTGTGTTCAAAACTGCGAAAATCGAAGTTGGCCGACCCTATCGAAACCAACTCATCGTCGGCTACAATAGTCTTGGCATGAAGCATACCCGGTTGATAGAGATATATTTTCACGCCCGCACTGAGCATTTGCGAGATATAAGAGAATGACCCCCAACGCATTACCACCCAATCGGTGCGATTGGGTATCATGATACGCACATCCACTCCCGAGAGTGCCGCTACTTGCAAGGCATATACCAGCGAGTCGGTGGGCAGGAAGTAGGGTGTCTGTATATACACATAGTCATGTGCCATCGACACAATCTTTTCGCACATCATAGCTATGGTATTCCATGGGCCTATAGGACCCGATAAGATTATCTGCACGCCCGTATTGCCTACCGGCGATAAACGAGGAAAATATTTTTCGTCAGAGAGCACATTTTTATTTTCAAAGCACCAATCTACCGCGAAAGACATTTGCAATCCATGTACTGCCTGCCCGGCAATGCGCATGTGCGTATCGCGCCAACTCAAATCCTTGTCACCATTGACATAGCGGTCGGCTATATTCATCCCGCCTATATAACCCACAATACCATCTATAACGACTATCTTGCGGTGATTGCGGAAATTGAGCCTCCAGGATGGACGAAACTGAAATATGCGCATATAGGCTTGCACTTCGACACCTCGTTTGGCCATATTCTTAAAGAAACGACGATTGACCGTGAAACAGCCCATATCGTCATACAGGAGTCGTACTTCTACACCACGCTCAACAGCCTCTACCAGGGCATCGCGAATACTACGCCCCAATACATCGTCACGAAATATAAAATATTGTATATGAATAAACTTCTGTGCCTGCCGTATATCGTACAACAAGTCGTCAAACTTATCCTTTCCGCGTACATATATACGCACATCATTGTTGGGATAAAAACGCGACGACTCCAGGCGATTGCACATCTTGATGAGTTGCTTGTTGTTTTCGCTGAAGGGAAGACTTTCTATATCCACATCGGGCAGTTTGTTGCTATTAAACAATTTGGCTCGGTTGCTTTTGGTTAAAAGGGTCTCGTGTCGCAAACTTTGTCCAAACAGTAAATAGAGAAGCAACCCTATGACAGGTAAAAATATAAGTGCAAGTATCCATGCAAGGCTTTTAGAGGCATTTCGGTTTTCCGAAATAACGACAATTATACTACTCAATACAAGCACTACATAAGTAATATAAAGGCCATTCAGGAGCCAAGCCGATATGTGCATTTGCAACAACATTTTATTTTCTATTCATTATTCGGGCTCTAATTTACTAAATAATATCAATACACTATTATTTCAAATGACCAAATTTATTTTATTTCACTCATTTTTATTACTTTTGCCTCTGTTCAACATACAATAAGAACCATTTCTGAAATGAATAAAAATTACCTTTCGCAGGTCGCGTGGCTGGTTGGCCTTACCATCATCTTGCTGATGGTTTTATCCGCCATTCCTCCTATCGAAAGTATCTTTACAACCAAGCCGATAGATATTCTCAGCGACTTGCGCATCAAGAACAACGATATTCTTGTCGACGAAGAGACTCTATACCATACGGCCGACACCGTTGTTGCCTACCCTACAACAACGTTATCCGACTCATTTCCCCTACCCGACTCTATTGCAAGAGAACTGATTATAAAAAACGTAAAGCGCAAAGAAGGCGACACAACTCTCATTGAAGACTATACAACCCGGCAAAACGGCTTGCAAAACTTCATATCGGCTGTTGAAAATCGCAACAACCTACAACGTCCTATTCGCATAGCATTCCTGGGTGATTCCTTTATCGAGGCCGACATCTTTACACAAAACATCCGTATGCTTTTGCAAGACCTCTTTGGCGGTTGCGGTGTAGGATATATGGCTATGCACAGCGACTTTCCGGGCTTTCGTCGCTCTATAGTTCAGGTCGATAAAGGGTGGAAAAGCATCAATGTCATCACTCAAGATCCGGAATATAATCTCATATCACTGCCTCTACAATATCACCGTGCCGAGAACGAAGCATACACCCGCTTCAGGGGTGTAAATAAGTTGCGTCATATCGACCGTTGGGATATCTCTACCATCGGATTTATTGCTCAAGACTCTGCTGTAATAACTCTCAAGACCGACTCGGCAAGCCATACATACAACATCGAAGGAAAAGATGTTGCGCAATTCATTACAATCTGTGAGCCGACAAGCAATATAGAGATACGATGCAACAACAATCATGTAGCTATGTGGGGTGCCTGGCTCGACGGGACAAGCGGTATTGCTGTCGATAATATCTCGATGCGCGGTTATAGCGGTACATCATTGGAGATGATTTCAAGCAACCGTCTACAGGAACTATATCAAGCCATTCCCTACGACCTTATTGTCTTGCAGTACGGACTCAACCGCATGAGTCAGGGTATTACCGACTATACATCCTATACGCAACAAATGGTCGATGCCGTAGCTCATCTACGCCACGCACTACCTCACACCGACATCCTCATTATGGGTATAGGCGACCGCTGTCAAAACGAAAATGGCGAGATAAAAACCATGCCGGCCATATATGGCATGCGCAAGGCTCAACGCAATGCGGCAAAAGAGGCACAGTGCCTCTTTTGGGACTGCTACGAAGCCATGAGGCAAATAGGAGGCATGAACACTTTTGTCAACAACAAATGGGCCGGCAAAGACTACACCCACATCAATCATCAAGGAGGTGCGCCACTTGCCGAGGAGTTTGTAAAGGCCATCAATCATGCACTCAACAACCTATCCCAACCCATCATCACTCAATCGCAAGAGACAGCAAGTTGCATATATGAATAGAAGTATAATACTATTACTCATCACCATCTTGTGTAACACGGCAGCCTCCTCTCATGCCGTTGAGATCGACACAATTTCATGTATCAATTGGGATGCCGACACCATAATCTTCAACGGCTCCGATTGGTCGCCTGTATTCGACCGTATGCGCTCATTACAAGATACTACCCATGCCGAGCGCAACATCGTATCAATAGTACACTTGGGCGACTCACATGTACAAGCCGGATATTTCAGCGAAGCATTGCGATTGTCATTACAACAATATTGGGGAAATGCCGGGCGTGGCCTTATTGCTCCGCTACGCTTAAGCAAGACCAATGAGCCGGCCGATTATAAATTCACATCGCCTCACTCTTGGCTGTATAAACGTTGCATCAGAGGTAAAAAATTCAGTAACACTGTGGGTGTTAGTGGCATTTCTATAACACCCACCGCTCGGAAGGTAGACATAACAATAGAAACCATGAGCAGATATGGCGAAGAGATAGGATTCAACAGAGTACGACTCTTTCATACACCCTCCGACAAATTTCCTCAACTCATGCCTACCGAAACGCCCACCAATCTCAACACTTACTCATTGCATCCGGGCGAAACCTACTATACATGGAGCGACACGACACATATTATTCATCTGCAAGGAGTGAATAATCATAGCAATGAGCATGCCACCATATATGGTGCATCGCTTGAGAATGACAGCAACGGTATTCTGCTTCACGCCATAGGCAACAACAGTGCCACATACCAATCTTACAATCGCATAGAAAACTATGGCAGCAAATTGTCACTATTAGAGCCACATTTGGTAATCATCTCGATGGGTACAAACGAATCGGTATCAAGCCATATAACCTACCAGACAATGTACCGGCAGATACACACACTTGTCACCGAGATACGCGAGAAAAGCCCCGATGCTCTTATTTTGCTCACTACACCGGCCGACAACAAATTGCGAAAACGATACCGCAAGAACGGAAAACGACGTACCTATTACACCCACAACAACCAACTTCCCACCATCATAGAAGCCATCAAAGATTATGGCTCGGATAACAATATTGCCGTATGGGACTGGTATACCATAGGTGGTGGAAAAGGTTCTTGCGATATATGGGTAAAGGAAGACGGCATGAAAAAAGACCATATCCATTACACTACAAAAGGGTATGCTCTACAAGGAAATCTTCTATATCAAAGCATCTTGAAAGCCTATGAAGAATATATTCGATAACATCGACCTCTCGAAGATAGGCGAGTTGCTATCATACTCGCCGGGACATCCGCTCATGTTCAACAGCGGACTGTTTCTCTTTCTCTTTCTGATATTTATCATCATCTATCGCGCACTCTATCGCTACAACCCGGGGCGCATGATTTTTGTCATCCTCTTTTCGCTCTATTTCTATTACAAGTCGAGCGGAGTATATGTACTGTGTCTACTGTCGGTTGCAATATCCGATTATTGCATCGGCCTCATCCTGGGACAAGTGCGCAACACTGCTGCTCGCAAATGGTGTGTTGCCACAAGTGCCATCATCAATATGGGTATGCTGTGCTACTTCAAGTATACCACACTCATTGTCGACACCATCAACTCTTTTATAAGCAAGCCTATCGAATTGTGGGATATAGCACTGCCCATAGGTATATCATTCTTCACCTTTCGCTCTCTCAGTTACATTATAGATATATATCGAGGCAAGTTACAACCTACCACCAATCCGCTCGAATATCTCTTCTTCCTCTCATTCTTTCCGCCGTTGGTAGCCGGGCCCGTTGTGCGTGCTATCGACCTGCTGCCTCAGATACGTCGCCGACCGGTGGTAACGAGCCAAATGTTTGCCGAAGGACTTTTCTTGATTATGACAGGTGTTTTCAAGAAGGTTGTTATCTCGGACTACATCAGCATCAATTTTGTCGACCGCATATTTGACGCACCGGCTCTATATACCGGACTTGAAAATCTACTGGGCATATATGGCTATACTTTACAGATTTACTGCGACTTCTCGGGATACTCCGATATGGCCATAGGTATAGCCTTACTTTTAGGTTTTCGCTTTCCTATCAACTTCGACTCGCCCTACAAGTCGGCATCCATCACCGAATTTTGGCGACGCTGGCACATTACTTTGTCGTCTTGGCTTCGCGACTATCTTTACATATCGTTAGGGGGCAACCGAGTTCCTCTTTGGCGCAACTACTTCAATCTTTTTATTACAATGGTAATAGGTGGACTATGGCATGGAGCATCTTGGCTTTTCGTCTTGTGGGGGGCTTGGCACGGTATCATGCTCGTACTACACAAAATTTACCGCAAACTGTTCTCGGTTCAGGAACATAGCGGTGTGAAAGCACACTTGCTGCACATTATCAACATAATTATTACCTTCAACATTGTGGCTGTAGGCTGGGTGTTCTTCCGTGCCGATTCATTATCGACGGTAGGCGAAATGGCCACACAGATATTCACCCAATTCCACCCCGAGGTGCTGGGTCAACTTGTCGATGGCTATCGCTACGTCATCCTTGCTATGATTGTAGGTTATCTGTTGCACTACACCCCGCACAAATGGTCTTTGGCACTACAAAAGATACTTGAGAAAACACCTTTTGCAGTCAAGGTCATTATATTCTCTTTATTTATTTACATAGTATTACAACTGCGCTCAAGCCAAGTCGTACCATTCATATACCTGCAATTCTAAGCAATTGCCAGGCTCAACTTATTCTTATCGGAGTCCGATAAAAATCGAAGAGACTCCGTTTATTACTCCTTGCGATAAATAAGCACAGCCGCGACAAAGTATACCCTTCGGCAAACAGTAACTTTTTCTGCCCATGCGAGTGTTAGCAAAATAGGGGGTGTTGTGACTGAACGTGCGCAGAATCGTGCCTGCATGAGCTGTGCCGAGCAAGAGTAACTTGGTCGATAAAAAACATCCCGCAGTGGGAAGGGGTTGGAAATCCTATATCGTTACTTCATATATTGCCAGCTCTATATTTAGGCCACTAATACCATTATACGATTATTTCTTGTTTACATAAAAATTCATCGCGCACGAATGTCATTTTATCACACGCCCTTCATACAAGCAAAGGAGGGTGGCCGTCAGTGGCCACCCTCCCAAGCAACTATATTCATACAGCTTTTTACAAAGCTTTGAGTTTTATTTGTGTGTTCTTAATAGCGGGTACTACACCGGCTTGTTTCACAGCCTTGGGAGCACCGAGTCTTACAGCCTTGGCAGGAGCTGCAACAGGAGCAGCCTCGGCCGGAGTGGTGAAACGAACTTCGGTAACAGGACCCCACTCATTGTTGACATTCTTTGCAGCAGCAATTACTACAGCCTCTGTATTAGGATCGATTTGATAATCGGTTGTAATCTCTTCGTAGAAGAACCAATTTGACATAGGCATGGGAGGTTCTGAGCAAAGTTCGGCCTTGATAGCTTCGGGATCGGCATCATAGTTCTCAGCTTTATAAACGCCGAAACGATATGCGCTACTTTGATCGTTGGGTGTAAAGGTTACGTATTGGCTGGGCAACATTTCACCAAACCAGTCGGCCATTACATACTCGCCCAAAGTCACAGTTACTTCAGCAACACCTTCACCACCTAATGCTTTAGTTGTAAGGTTGTAAACAGTATAATCGGCCATTGTACCGGCAGCATCATAGGCTTGGATAAATACTTCGTATTGAGTATTGGGTTGCATGTTATTCCAAGTAAACTCACCTTCAGCCTCGAAAGATACACCCCACATAGCAATCATTTCACCGAAATTGCTGAAACCAAACATGGGAGCAAACATTTCGTATTGCGATTGCATTTCGCCGGCAGCACCTGCAACTACAGAGTATTTTGAAACATCGGCATTGGGCTTAAACTTGAGTGTAAACTCATACTTTTGTACATCCACCTCTTCAACTTCAACTACAGGATTACCTACGAGGGGAATTGCAGGAGTTGTAAACTCGGCCTTGCGTACATCACATACTGTACCGTACGAGTCATAACCTACTGTTACGATAGTATAATCGGTCTTGGGCTCCAAGTCAGCACCCGACATAGTGGCTTGCTCGTAGTCTTGCCAGTACATATCAGACGGTTCGCTATCGACTTGTGCAGCCAAGGCATCGTCAGAGGCCGATGCTATACGTGCTGTAGGGTAGCATGAGAGCTTAAATGCTTGACACGATTGTGTACGCATAACTTTTACGGTAACACTCTCAAGAGTCACATCCAATATTTCTATATCGGCAGCAACTTCGCCTTCTACTGTTTTGAATTCTACATAGTCGAGTTTGTCAACAACATAGCTCTTAAAATTACCCGACTTTTCGACTAGCACAAAACGGTTGGGCTCGATATCTTGTGCAAATACACTAAGGCACAATATAGTTGATAATAGAGTTAAGAAGAACTTTTTCATAATTTCACAAATTTAATAGTTTCTGATTTGATATTGATAACATAAACACCTGCGGGCAATTGCGACACATCGATAGTCTCGCCTTGCCATGCGACAACACGCAATACGTGCATACCTGTAACGGAATATATGTTCATATCACTTCCGTACAATTCTTGACCGCCTTTGACAACAAGGTTGTTTCTCACTGGGTTGGGAGTAACTACCATTGCAGTTGTACTCTCTACCGAATTAACTGCAGCACTTTCTGCAAATGAAATTCTGCTTACATTCTTGTAATCGAATGACCCTCCGGTTTCGCTTTCACCCAATAGCACACTGAAGTTTCCCTCTCCAAACTGAATTTTGCTTATATCTGCTATAGCAAACTCCACCGGTACAGCTTCAGTGTCATAAGAGTGAATTTGAATAACTTTATCGGCCTTCGACAGCGTTGCGACTGACAACATCAACGCAACGGCAATCATGGGATAATACTTTATTCTCATACTAATAGGTTTTATATTCATCGCAAATATATGAATTTTATATAAATTAGCAAAATATTTGATTGATTTTTGCTATTATTTTTTTATCTTTTCAAGAAAAAATATCTAAAACCAAGCCATTCAATAACACGTATTGCGAAAATATTCAATACACCAACAACACACATACACCTAAAACAATTTGTAATTTATTGATTTTCTACATTATATACATATTGCTATATATAGATATATAACTATACACCTATTACATCCCATACGACAGTACCCGACTACAACCACCTGTTGAATATATAAACAAATGCTGTGTCGAAATGAAGTCTTCGACACAGCAACAGTCGGTCTATAGAGTTTGACAATATATTAATTATGGAGAAATAGAAGAAAACAAAGTCTATAAAAGCACTCGGCCAAAGCATCAATAACGCATATCATAGTCAACAGTACAACACACTCATACACAGATAAGTAGAACACGACTATTAATACTATCTCGATTTCTCAACCGAGACACCGATATTGGCAATACCTCGCAACTTATATTCGCGCATAGCCTGATTGAGCCTGACAACATGCACTCCACTATCAAGTGGTTGCTTATGCGCTATATTTACCTCTACTTGATGTGAGTTTCCCCATCCTTTACCTTGCCAATTTCCATAAGCATCGGCCAAGATAATATTTACAGTATCGGTAGTAACAACATTATCGGGCGAAATATGATCGACAAACAACCACAAATTGCTATACTGATAGAGACTGCCATGACGAACAAAAAGATTGATATCATAGCTGTCGTTGGCCGGCAGCGTTATGACAAACTCTTTACCATCGTGACTCTCCCATCCTTGACCGGGTATTGCAACATAATCATTGTACACTACGTTGCCCGTACACGATATGAGAAGCAACAAACCGAAGAGTAGCAAAAGGCTACTCTTCGGTCGTAGGTCTGTTTTCACTATTGTGTCGCCCTTCATTGTTTACATTGTTATTTGAAGGTGTAAAACGTCGTTTTTTGGGTGCATTACTATTGGCAGTATTAGCAACATTGCCATTGGTGTTAGGTGCATGATTGTTGCCATTACTCTTTCGGCGTTCGCCTTTACCATTACCTGATTGAGCATTATTTCCGCCGCCTTTTTTTCTGCGCTTTTTGTTATCAAAACGTGT
Source organism: Bacteroidaceae bacterium (assembly GCA_017522135.1). GTDB lineage: Bacteria > Bacteroidota > Bacteroidia > Bacteroidales > Barnesiellaceae_A > Barnesiella_A. The sequence goes on along the minus strand of JAFXAB010000033.1, from coordinate 5,885 downwards.
AAGGCTATCTTGCCCCACCACATCCTGATACTCCTTGCGCGTTTGCTCGCGTTGCTGCTCTTCACGCTCCAATCTATCGGGCTTTATTCCGCGACGATTGAGGGCGATAATTTCAAAAGCTCTACCGGCATCTATCGTAACAAGGTTGGCCGGAATGGTTTTATCGGTCGAATAGGTAATTTTGCGTGCAAAAATATCCGACTTGAAGAAGTAATACACATTGTCCTTCGTTTCAAGTTCCATCTCCTTCGAGGGCATCTTCTTGCGAGCCTCAACATAAGCATCGACCTCAAAGTTGAGACAACATTTGAGCTTGGCACATTGACCGGCAAGCTTCTGCGGATTGAGCGAAATATCTTGATAGCGCGCAGCACTGGTAGCTACCGAAACAAAATTTGACATCCATCCGGCACAACACAGCTCGCGACCGCAAGGTCCAATACCACCTATGCGACCGGCCTCCTGACGCACACCTATTTGCTTCATTTCTATGCGCACTCTGAATACTTCGGCCAACACCTTGATGAGCTGACGGAAGTCGACACGATCGTCGGCAATATAGTAGAATATAGCTTTGTTACCATCACCTTGATACTCTACATCGCCTATTTTCATATTCAGCCCCAAGTCCTCGGCAATCTTACGTGCGCGTATCATGGTGCTATGCTCGCGAGCTTTGGCCTCCTCATATTTTTCTATATCGTTGGGCTTGGCTTTACGATACACGCGCTTCAGTTCTACTTCGTGTTTGGGGGCATGTTTGCGCATTTGCAACGGTACAAGATGTCCCATCAAGGTTACCTCTCCTATATCATGACCGGGCGAAGCCTCTACAGCGACAATATCGCCCACCTCAAGTTTCAGGTGAGCCGTATTGCGATAATACCCCTTGCGCGTGTTCTTAAAACGCACCTCTACGAGGTCGTTTTCTTGTTGCGCCTCAGGCAAGTCCTTCAGCCAGTCATAGACTTCGAGCTTGGTCTCCTTGCGACGATACTCTCGGGTGTCAAATTCGCTTTTCTCTATATTTTCGTTAATGGAATTGTCCATGATGCTATAGATTGGTTAAGCGAAAAACTTTATTTTGCAAAGCTCACAGCACGTGTTTCACGTATTACAGTAATCTTCACTTGTCCTGGATATGTCATTTCGTCTTGTATACGCTTGGCTATCTCGCCCGACAAACGCTCTGTCTCAAGATCATCGATCTTATCGGCACCTACAATTACGCGCAGTTCGCGACCGGCTTGTATGGCATAGGTCTTGGTAACACCGGGATATGAGAGTGCAAGTTGTTCCAAGTCATTAAGACGCTTGATGTAGGCTTCAACAATCTCACGACGTGCACCGGGACGTGCACCCGAGATAGCATCGCACACTTGCACAATGGGAGCCAAAAGGCTGTTCATCTCGGTTTCGTCGTGGTGAGCACCTATTGCATTGCATATATCGGGTTTCTCCTTATACTTCTCGGCCATTTTCATACCCAAGAGTGCGTGTGGCAATTCGGGTTCCTCATCGGGTACTTTACCTATATCGTGCAACAAACCGGCACGACGGGCTTTCTTGGGATTGAGACCCAACTCCGATGCCATTACTGCACAAAGGTTGGCTGTCTCACGCGAGTGTTGCAAGAGATTTTGACCATACGACGAGCGATATTTCATCTTACCTACAAGACGTATAAGCTCGGGGTGCAAGCCATGAATACCAAGGTCTATTGCTGTGCGTTTTCCTGTTTCGATAATCTCCTCTTCGATTTGCTTCTTGACCTTGGCAACAACTTCTTCGATGCGGGCAGGGTGAATACGACCGTCAGTCACAAGTTGATGCAATGCCAATCGGGCAATTTCGCGACGAACAGGGTCAAATGCCGAAAGCACTATTGCCTCGGGTGTATCATCTACAATTATTTCTACACCTGTAGCAGCCTCAAGAGCTCGAATGTTGCGACCTTCGCGGCCGATAATGCGACCCTTCATCTCGTCCGATTCGATATGGAACACTGTCACCGAGTTTTCTATTGCGGTCTCTGTGGCTACACGCTGAATGCTTTGTATTATGATGCGCTTTGCCTCCTTGTTGGCAGTAAGTTTGGCGTCGTCCATAATATCGTTGATGTACGATGCAGCCGAGGTCTTAGCTTCGTCTACAAGCGACTGTATAAGACGTTCCTTGGCCTCCTCGGCCGAAAGTCCCGAGATACGCTCGAGATTTTCAATCTCGGCCTTGTGCATTTTGTCAAGCTCTTGCTCTTTTCTCTCTACTATTTCAAGTTGCTTCTCATAGTTGGCTTTTGCCACATCAGCCTCATTCTTGCGACGTTGCACCTCACTTTGTTGTTGATTGAGTTGCATTTCACGTTGCTTGAGTTTGGCCTCGGCCGACTGCAACTTCGAGTTTCTTGTATTTACCTGTTTCTCAAGCTCAGATTTTCTCTGCAAGAACTCTTCTTTTACCTCAAGCAATTTCTTTTTGGTAAGAACTTCGGCCTCTTTTTGTGCTTCTTCAATAATTGTTTTGGCGCGATTGGCAAGCACAGTTTTATTGATTACGTGAGTCACAACGACTCCCGCTACCAATGCCACCAACACCAAACTGACAGTCAGTATAATGCTCATTTTTGTTTAATTAATTGGTTATATAAAAAAACACCACTGCATAGCCCTATAAAAAAGCTATCCACATGGTGCGGTAAGGTTTGTAACTATATTATAATAATATCTTTATGACTATTATAACTTATTCTGGTCAAGATAAGCAGCTAATTCTTTTTCCAACTCACTCAGAGTGGCTTCTATGTTTTTCTTGGCATTAGAAGTCTCTATATATAATCTTGCTGTGAGTAGTGCTACCATGCCATAGTAAGAAGTGCTATCCATCCCCTTAAAACGGCTTTTATACTCATTATAGTATGCGTTTATCATCTTTGTAGCATCACGAAATATCTTTTCCTCCTCGGTGTTACGCTTAACTGTGAGGCTGAAAGGGTGCTCAATATCGTTGAGTTTCACATTTATCTTGAAATACTCCGAAACATCCATGATATTATTCGTTTAGTAAAGAGATACACTTATCTATTTCCCGCACCAATTTGGCAAATCGCTCTTTATTCTCTTGCAATTGTCGGGCATCTAATTCTGCTCGTTGCGAGATTTGAAGATTTTTATAGCGGACATCGCGTTGAGCTAATTCATTGGTAAGCTTTTCTATACTCCTATCACGGCTCTCTATCTCTTGCTTCAGGCTATCGCATTGCGCTTGTAACGCCTTACATTGCGCTTGTAAATTAGCATGTTGCACGGTCAGCTCATTGATATGCGCTCGCAGTGATGTGAGTATTACCATTGAATTGTCGGCCATATTACACCAAATTTTGCTACAAAGATAATAATATTACTTGAATAATGACAAAACCCGAGGAAAATCTTACGACTTCCTCGGGTTTATTATGATTTTTTAATGCTGAATTTATTTTATCGCACTTCTTCTTATTGACGTGCCAATATGAGTGCCGAGCTGCCAGCAACAGTGGCTTTTGCACCCTTTATCTTCTCGCTTCCCGCAAGATCTATACGACCATCATTGGCTATCACCATCCAGTCTCCATCGGGTATCTCTATCTCAGCCGCCTCGTTACTTCCATTAAAGGCTACAACTATTTGTTTCCACTCGTCTCCACCGGCATTATCGTTAAGTGTATAGGCCACGACTTGTGCAGGAGTGTTTTCGATAAATTGCAAATGCTCGCGCACCTCCTCGGCTGTTGCCAAACGGAATGCCGGATGCGACTTGCGCAATTGGATAAGATTGCGATAATAGTCAAATTGCTCTCGGTTGCTATGCTTCAAACTCCAGTCGATTGCATTGATCTCATCGGGCGAACAGTAACTGTTATGCACACCCTTCTTGTCGCGGAAAATCTCTTCACCGGTAAACATAAAGGGGATACCTTGAGAAGTAAACACAATGGTTTGAGCCAGACGGGCATAACGCTGCAAAGTATTTTCATCTGCATCGGGCATTGAAGCACGCAACTTATCGGTCAAGCACATATCATCGTGACATGAAACGTAGTTGATAACTTGTGTAGGATGATTGGTATAGGGAGCTTTCGAATAGTTTACAAGCTCATAGTTGATTTGAGGATGCTCGATAGCACCAACAATACCAAACTTCACACTCTCTTCACAACCCTCGGCACCGGTGGCAAAACCACGACCTGTGGCTTGGCTGAAGTGTCCCTTGACACCATCGCGCAAATCGTCGCTGAATACTGCTACACCGGGTATCTTATAGGCATTGGCCTTCATGGCACACTCTTCATTGGGTATAACGGGAGCTCCTGCTGCCCATCCCTCGCCATATATAAAAATAGAGGGATCGATCTTGTCCAACTCGGCACGAACAGCATTCATCGTCTCAATATCTATCATACCCATCAAATCAAAACGGAAACCATCAAGATGATACTCCTCAGCCCAATATTTAACAGAGTTTACTATGTAGTCGCGCACCATTTCGCGCTCACTTGCCACCTCATTGCCACAAGCCGAGGCATCGGCATAGCTGCCATCTTCATTGTGACGATAATAATAACCGGGAGTTGTAAGACTGAAGTTTGATCCATCATTGATGTAAGTGTGATTATACACAACATCGAGAATTACACGTATACCATGGCGGTGCATGGCTTGCACCATCTCTTTCATCTCGCGTATACGGGTAGAAGGATCAAAGGCATTGGTCGAATATGAGCCCTCGGGCACATTATAGTTGACAGGATCATAACCCCAATTATATTGAGCACTGTCGGGACGGCTCTCATCTACCGAGCCATAGTCATACGAAGGAAGAATGTGTACATGCGTTACACCCAACTCCTTAAGGTGATCAATACCTGTCATCTCGCCCTCGGGTGAACGAGTACCCTCTTGAGTGAGAGCAAGGAACTTACCGGCATACTTGTTACCAGCCGAAGCATGTATCGAGAAGTCGCGATGGTGCATCTCATATATAATAATATCGGTAAACTTATCGAGAGCAGGGCGAACATCTTCATCCCATCCTTCGGGGTTGGTGGCTGCAAAATCTATAATAGCGGCACGACGACCGTTTACACCGGTTGCTCGGGCATAAGCTCCGGGAGTCTCGGCAAGCCACTCGCCATTATGAAAAATACTGAATGTATAAAACTTGCCATAAAGAGGTTTATCGAAAGCAACACGCCAAGGCTCATTGCTACTCTTACGATCCATATAACGAGCCTCTATTACCTCTCCTCCAATACCTTCATTGTAAATTCTCACCACAGCACTATCGGCCGTAGGCGACCAAAGAGTAAAATTGGTCTCGCTATCACTTACGGTCATTTCCAAGTCATCACCTTTATAGGCAGGATAGCTATCATAATCGCCTTCAGTGACAGGAACAGTTTGGCAACTTGTCATAAATGCAACTATTGCCACTATAGGCAACACAAGATTTTTGAATTGTTTCATTGTTAATAATATAGTTAGTGTATTAATTCACCGATAGATGCACAAAGGTAAAACAAAAAAAAATAGTTTGCAAATATAGATTATCAATATGATATCATCCACAACGCTAACGAATGCGCAAGGTATAAGATCACTGCTGCTCTACCTTGGTGAGTGATGCCGACAGGTGGCGTGTGAGCAAGGCGTAGAGGTGTGTGGAAGATATGTGGCAGGTATACAAAAAAACATCGCCCCGGCAACTTCTGTTGTCGAGGCGATTTAAGTGGCGGCTGCCTACTCTCCCACTTGCGCAGTACCATTGGCGTGACCGGGCTTAACTTCTCTGTTCGGGATGGGAAGAGGTGGATCCCCGGTGCTATAACCACCTTAATAAGGTTGCAGTCT
>JAFXAB010000003.1 GCA_017522135.1 Bacteroidaceae bacterium | reverse complement strand
CAAGCCAAAGAGAAGGCTTTGTATGACTATGACAAGGTGCGTAGCAAATTGGATGACTTTATATTCACTATGCGCATGGACGATGCCGTGAAGCGCAATGCCATCAAAGAGCAAAGTGCTCAAAATATGACCACCGTCATATCGCCCTATTTCAATCAGATATTGGACATGTTGGGGGGTAAGATAGATGATGTGTTGCCCCAAGAGTTGGAAGTATTACAATAAAAAAGCAGTTATGAAGAATTACAGGAATGTAGAGAGCCCCGATGTGACACCACAAGAGCAGGGCACAGAAGAAGATGTGCGAGAGGGCTTGCAGGAGATGTGCAGTTGTATGCGACGTAGAAAGGAAGTGACAGAAGATACCCAATTGTATAGAACTATACACTCATGGTATATGCCTCGCAATGAGCAAGATGTTATGTGCTATATGAAGCGATACAACGTGTGGCGCAAGCTGCCGACACTTATTGCCAAACGCATGAAAAAGAGGGAGGAAAAAGTATGAATGAGATAGAAGAAAAATTGTACAAAAAGAAAAATAAGAAAAAAGAGCAAAAACGCCATCTGGCAGATTTTTTTCGAGGTCTTTATCCCGTAGACGGTGGCGGAGGACTCATGGATATAGGCATGATAAACGGAAAGCCTATATATGCCATGCAAGAGGATGCAACGATGGATGGCATATTGCACCGAGTGGATGAGAATATGGAAAAAGAGAACTTTCGTGACACACTGTTTCGTGTGGATGAAGAAGGGGGGCTAAAACCGGCTATCGGTAGCGAATTAAGAATTTCTAAAGAGCAATTGCATAAACAGCCCAACGGTTTTACGAACAAAGAATTTATCGAGCCGGCTATACTGACGAGTGCCGACCGCCGATACAATATGGTAGACAACATCGGGCAAATAAAAGGTGTGCCCCCAATGCAAATCTTTGAGAATTTGAGCAACCCAACCCCCATCAAGGAAATCGAGAAACCGCAACCGGCGACAGAGCCCGAGCAGTCGGGCGAGAAGTTGACACGATTGGATGAGGGTGTGAGTGCGGCTATAGATCAGGTGCGATTGTCGTGGGAATACATGATAAAGAATGTGCAAAAAATGTTGACACGCGACGAAAAGAAACTCCGGTCGTTGGATGAGGATATAGAAAGGATAGGGCAGGAGTATGACTCTATACCCGAGATGAAAGGTGCGGCACAAATAGGATCGATAGGTGTGAATGTCGTGGGAGTGGCATTGCCTACAATTATAGCCGGAGCACTGGCCAGTCCGGGAGCCGCTGCGGTAGTGGGAGGCGGATTGGCATCGATAGACATGGCAACCTCGGCCTCGCGAGCCAATATGGAAATAGACAGTTATGAACGCACAACAGGCGAAGATGTATCGCAAGAGGATAGAGCAGCTTATGTATCGGCCACTCTGGCGACGGATGCCATTATGAACGTGTTGCTTGGTTCAAAAGTTCTTAAAGGGTTGTCGCCGAAGATGAGTAATGCGTTGTCGGGCGAGTTGAAGGAGGCCATTTTAAAGAGTCCGGTTGCACAACAAGAGTTTAACATCATGACGCGCCAAGTGATAAAAAACGAGATGCAGCAGCTACCCCAAGAGATAGGAAAAGAGGCTGTGAAATCGGGGGTCGTAGGCGGAGTATCGTCGGGAATGATGGAGGCCGAAAAAGGCATCTATACCGGACAGGCACCCGAGTTGGAGAGTATTGTTACATCGGTGTTGGGCGGTTTTGCATCGGGTATGATGCAAGGTGCAATAACCGGAGCAACCACGCCAATGCGTAAGCATCAGCAGCGCATGGACAAGAATGATGTGTACTATGTGAGCCAGATGAATAATCGTGCAGAAAACAAGTTGCCAATAAGCGAAATAGATATAGAGTCGATGGAGACAGATGGCAGGAAGAAGTATGTACACGGAGAGGTGTCGCCCTCGACAGGAGGTGATCCGATAAAGGGCAAATACGATGTGCGAAATGTGTCGGGAGGCTCGTATCGCGAGGCGCACAAGCAAGGTGCAACAAACGACAAGAGCGATAGTTGGGATGTGAACAGCGAGCGTATGGAGGAGTATAGCAGGGTGTGGAACGATGCCAAACAAGCCTCATCGACCGACGAATACTATGCCATGCGCAATGAAGTGGTGCAAAGCATCGCGGCCGATATGGGTGTGCCTGTGACTGTGTATAGCACAATGGATGATGTGCCCGAGGTGTTGATAAAAAATGGAGTGATAGGAAAATCGGGTGCGGTGACTGTTGATAACGAGGGTATATATGTGGTGTTGGAAAGATGCCGAGGACTTACAGCCTCAAATATGGCGGCCGTGTTGCGTCATGAGGCCATAGGCCACTATGGATTGCCCAAATTATATGATAGCGATGAGGCGTATAATAAGGATTTGGAGGAAATAGGAGCGTCGGTGTTTGATGGTGAAAAGCCGTATGAAGAAGAGATTTCGCTCAAAGCCGAGCGTCGTGACCAATATCAAGGCCATAGCGAAAATGAAGCATTAGAGCGCGTATACGATTTGTTGCGACGAAGTGAAGAACATTATCGCAACAGCACCGTGAGTGAGAAACGCAACTCTCAGCGTCAGAGGGAGTTGAGGTATTTATTCCGCGATGGATGGCCAATGCCGTCGTTGTATGATATAGAGCGAGTGCGCAAAAGAAATGGAGCCAATCGTCAATAGGCAACGTAAATGAGGAAAGTACCGTCGGCCGTGAAAATACAGCGGTCGGCGGTAGCTTCATTAAGCGTGCCTTGCCACCAGCTGTTGAAAGGGCGTATGGGGTACTGCAGACCTTGTGCCGAGAGTGAAGAGCAACCGAAATTGAAGATAGAAATCTGTTGCCCCGGTCGGGTGATGAGAGTTGTGTTGCCACATGTGGGTATGAAAATGCCATGGTCGGTATAAATGCGCGCCATGATACCTTGGTTGAAGTATTCGACGAGAAGGCTGATGTTGCCCAAGGTGTGGTCGTCGCGTTTGCCTGTAGCCCCAACGATAGCGATGTTGTCTACACCCTTTTCGGCAAGATATTTCACGGCCTTGGTCTGGTCGTTGGTCTCTTGACAAGAAGAGATAATGATGCGAGAGGCGTATTGTTGACGAATATTGTCGGCAATGGAGTCGCCATCGCCAATGATGATGTCGAAGGGCTTGCCCGTGAGTACGTAGTTGTTGGCCGCTCCGTCGCAAATAACCAAGCATCGAGCATTGTCGAGTACTTCGAGCGGAAGAGCGGCGTGAGGATACTCGCCATTGCCGAGAATAACGGTAGAGGGGTATTTATAGGGATTTATTGTGTTCATTTTTCATGATTTTGAGCCAATTGAAGTAACCCAATATGGCAATGATGATGTATAGTGCGTACAGTGCGGCATAGAAGTATATACCCTTGTATATGTATAGAGCTACAGATATTGCATCGACCAAAATCCATACACCCCATTGTTCGATGTACTTGCGTGCGAGCATCCACATGGCTGTGACACTGAGAGCTGTAGATAGTGCATCCCATAGGGGTACGGTGCTGTCGGTGTAATACTTCAGAATAAAGTATATAATGGCAAACAGGCATATAGTAATGGCCGTAGAGTATACATAGGTGCGTCGAGGTGCGTGAGTGATGGGAAGCTCAACCTGCCGGCGACGCTTGTTTTTGAAGGTCCACACAAGATAGCCATATACACCGGCGATGATGTAGTATGCGTTGATGCCCATGTCGGCATATAGTCCGGCATTATAGTATACTCCCAACGATACAGCCGGCATGATGATGCCCATAATCCACAGCAATCGGTGAGCCTTGTACTCATAATATAGATATATGAGCCCTATGATGGTGCCGAATATTTCTAATGCTAAGTCCCAATTCATGCTATTATAAATTGAATAGAGTGCGAGTGTTGTTTGTTGTTACAGTGTCTACTTCTTGTATAGGTATGTCAAAAATTTGAGCAATACGGGCGGCAATGTATGGGATGTATGCCGGCTCGTTGCGTTTGCCACGATGCGGAGTGGGAGCGAGGTATGGAGCATCGGTCTCCAGCAGGATGCGGTCGGGGCCAATGGCTGTGATTAGGTCGTCGAGACGTGCATTCTTGAATGTGACAATGCCGTTGATGCCAAAGTAAAAGTCGCCCACTTCGCGACGTATGGTGTCGACTTGCTCGGGTGTGCCGGTGAAGCTGTGGAATACGCCATTTACAGAGTTGTATGGAAATTGCTTGAGCACATCGAGTGTGGTGTCGAGGGCTTCGCGACAGTGTATGATAATGGGCAGGTTCAATTCTTGAGCCCATTGTATCTGTTGGGCAAAGGCATAACATTGCTCTTTGCAATAGGTCTTGTCCCAATAAAGGTCTATGCCTATTTCGCCTACGGCGCAATAGCGATGGGTATCGAATAGCTTGCGTATGAAAGAAAGGTGCTCGGCATATTGAGGTGTAACCGAGGTGGGATGAAGCCCCATAGCGGCATGGCAATGAGATGGGTATTGGGCCACTGTGTTGTGAAGTCTGTTGATAGAGTCGATGTCGACGTTGGGTAGTATCATTGTGCCTACACCGTTGCTCGCAGCGCGGAGTATAGCCTCGTTGCGGTCGTTGTCAAACTCTTCCATGTATATATGTGTGTGGCTGTCGATCATTGTTGTTGCGCTTTTTCGTTTTTGCGGTAATAGTATATGATACCATATTCGCGGCACTTGTCGATGCGTTGAGTCAGTGGGAGGTCGCTGTAGAAAACCTCTACTTGATTCCATATATCGAGTATGACGGCATCGACCTCGGAGCGTATCTCGTTGAGTTTTTCGAGCGAGCGTTGCATCTGATTTTTATAGTGTTCGCGCTCGTTTCGCGCCTCGATAAAGATGTCGTAGTGAACCTTGACCTTTGCAATGGTGGGATTGTATATAGGTGTTCCGCCGCGTTGAGACAATCTCCGGTTCTCGCCTATGATGATGTTCTCGCCCCACTTGACGAGAGCGGCCTCGGTAGAGAGGTCGGGTAGGGTATAGTCGTGAGGTTGCAAGCCGTATAGCGGTTTGTATTGCTCCTTTATCTCGTTGCGCAGTATGGTCATATTGAGTACTTGGATAAAGTGCGAGATGTACAACCGCGCCGTCTTCCCGAGGGGTTGAAGACGGGAGTTGTACTTGGCCAGCTCGTCGTAATGATAGCGAAATTGCTTTACCATTGCGATGAAACGCGGGAGAAGTACCTTGGCTTGGTTTAGCGACTTGAATGAAGCCGGTTGCCTATCGGAAGATTGTTTGATATCCATATCGACAGCCTTCTCGAGAGTGGCAATTCGAGCCGCATCGGTCTTGGGTAAGCGACGGTATGGCATATCAATGGTCTCTATTCAACAAAGCCTTGGCGAGGGCGAGGAGCGGGAGTTTGCGGTCTTCGGGGACAAGGATTTCGTCCATGCAAGCCAGTGCAGCGTTGTAGTATGCTTCGGCTTTTTCTTTGCATAGCTTATCGATGGCCAGATTGTTGTATACGTTTGTTACGGCAGCTATTTTTTCTCGGGCATCAACGTCGTTGTTGCCAATGTATAGGTTGAGTGTTTCGGCATCTTTGCCTTGTGCGAGACGTGATGCCTCGATGAGCATGAAAGTTTTTTTGTCGTTGATGATGTCTCCTCCGATGTTTTTGCCAAATATGATGGGGTCGCCATAGACGTCGAGGTAGTCGTCTTGAAGTTGGAATGCGAGTCCGAGGTTTTCGCCGAAATGGTAAAGCGAGTTGGCTTGAGCAATGGGAGCACCGGCAATGATAGCACCAATCTTGAGAGCGCATCCCAAGAGAACGGCCGTTTTGAGACGTATCATGTTTATGTATTCGTCGGTTGTGACATCGTTGCGCGACTCAAACTCCATGTCGAATTGTTGTCCTTCGCATATTTCGAGAGCAGTTTTGAGATATGTTTCGATAACGGCGGGCATGAAACGCTGTGGGACTTGTGTCATGAGTTGAGTAGAGATAATTTGCATGGCATCGCCCGAGAGTATTGCGTGGTTTTCGTCCCACATTTTGTGAACAGTGGGTTTGCCGCGACGCAGGTCGGACTTGTCCATCACATCGTCGTGGAGGAGTGTGAAGTTGTGAAACATTTCGAGCCCGATGGCGGGATTGATGGCTTGGTTGATGTCGCCGCCAAAGAGTTCGCATGCCATGAGCATGAGTACGGGTCTGATGCGTTTACCACCCAATGATAGTTCGTATCGTATGGGTTCGTATAATGAGTCGGGTTGATTGGGGTATTGGATGTTGTCGAGTGCATTGTTGATAATGTCGACGTATTCCGAGATTTTTTGATTCATAATTATATATAGTCGTTAGTTAATTTTCTTACCAAAGGCTCATTTGAGAAGAGCTTTCACGTGTTGCGATACGTTCTTTTTCGGCTTGACGTTCTTTTTCTTCTTCTTCGCGACGGAGTTTTTCTTCTTCTTCGCGACGTCGTGCTTCCTCTTCGAGTGTATCGGGAATGATGGGCATCATCCAATTGAGAGCGTCGTCGAGGTCGGTTACGTTATCGTAGTTGTCGTCGTTGTCGCCATTGTTGAGCTTGCTCTCGAGGATGGCGATTTGGTTTTCGTATGCTTTGTTTTGAGAACGCAGGGTTGCTGTTTGCGATACGAGGTCTTGCCGTTGTTTCTTGAGGGCGGCAATCATGTTGTTGGCGCGTTCAAGTTCTTGTGGGTCTATGCCCGATGGTGTTGTATGCGATGTTGCGTTGCGAGCTTGTTGTTGTGCTTCGTTGAGTTCCTTTTGTGTATCGGTGAGTTGTTGTTGAGCTTGCGCAAGCTGCTTTTGCAATGATAGGGTCTCTTGTTGAAGGGTGTTGTTGTGTTTGTTTAATGTGTCGATGCGTTCTTGTGCATCCGATAGCTCATGTCGGAGTGCTTGTTTTTGTTGCAGCTCGTCGTTGAGTTGTTGAGTCTGTTGTGTGAGTTGTGCTATACGCTCTTGATGTTGCTTGTTGTCTTCATTGCTTTGAGTGACTTGCGCGAGAAGTGTGTCGTTTTCGTTGTGTAGTTGAGAGAGTTGTTCTTGCAAGTGAGCGGTTTCGTCTTTGAGTGATGCAATAATGCCTTGGGCGACTTGTTGTGCGTCGTTGGCAGCACCCAGCTCGGCTATTTGTTGTTGGAGTTGTTCGATGTTGTCTTGCAGTGTTGTATTCTCGTCGATAGATGCTTCGAGTTGTTCTGCTGCATGGGTGTAGTTGTTTGTGGCGACGTTGAGTTGCAGTGTCAGGTCGTCGATGCGCTCGTTGAGCGATGAGATGTTTTCTTGTGCTTGTTTCTCTGATAGAGATAGTTGCTCGGTGGCTTGGGATAGTTGGGCCGTTGTCTCGTTGAGTTGTGTGCGAGCTGTGGCAAGTTGTTGTTGCAACTGCTCGATGGTGTTCTCTTTCTCGGAGGTAGTGGTTTCCAACAGGGCTTGGAGCTGTGTGTATTGTTTGCGAGACTCTTCGAGCGAGGCTTGCAGCAAGGCAGAGGTTTCCTTGGCGGCATTCAATTCGGAAATTTCGCGAGCTGAATTGTCCTGTTGCGTGATCATTGTTGCAATCTCGTCGGTGAGTTGAGCTATGATGTTTTCTTTTTCGGCAAGCGTTTTTTCGAGAGCCTCTTTGTTGTCGTTGAGGGTTGTTATGCTTGCCGAGAGTTCTTCTTTTTCGGACGAGAGGTAGCTGATGCGCTCTTGAAGCGCATCTATTGCGGCATTCTTTTCGTTGAGTTGCGACAGAGTCTCCTCGGGGATGACGGCATTTTTCTTGAGGTCTTGAATGACGCCGAGCAGTCGGGTTATTTCCTCTTGAGCGTTGTCGAGTTCTTGTTGTTTGACGCCCGATACTTTGAGCTTGTTTATGAGGCTCTTGTTTTCGAGGTCGTATTGTTCTTTTTCGGCTTCGAGCGTAGCGATGCGGTTGTCGAGCTCGTGTACTTTTTCGTTGAGAGCTCTTTTTTGTCTTTCGGCGCTTAGTTGGGCGTTTTTGCTTTCGAGCTTTTGTTCTTCCAGTTCAGCTGCTTTGCGACGGAGAGATTCCATCTCGGATTCGATTTGTTTTTGAGCCGAAGCGACGTTGGCTTGCGATTGAGATATAGCCGATTGGTTGAGCTCGTCGATGTATTGGGCAAAAGAGTCGCCGAGTTGATTGTATATGTATTTTTTCTCGCTCTCGATATCGATGCAATTGCGTACAAAGTCGGGGAATGAAGCGTTGATGAGTTGTACAATCTTGTCGAGCAGGTCGTTGGGCAGGATTGTATTATTAATGTTGTTGTTGTTGTCAGAGTCGGTGTTTGCAGGCGGGTTTTTCTCGTCGGGATTGTTTTTGTCGATAATAGTGTTGTTGTTGGCTGTGACATTGACAATATCCTTGGCTGTAAATGTGCGTTCATCGTTGTCGTCGTCTTTGCCAAAACCGAGAGCTCGAAGAGATTTTTTGAAAAATGACATATCTTAATAATGTGTATAAAATTCGGGTATAAGCTATTGTAAAGTACAAGTAGTACGTTTGGGTGCAGATATGCCACCGGTGGTGATAGGTGTTTCGTCATCGGTGGATATTGCGTTGGGTAATTTGAGAAATTGCCCAATAAAAAATTTGAGTGTAAAGTTACAACTAATTTTTGCTATCTGGGGAAAAAAACGAATAATATTTGCGAAGAATGAGCAAAAAAACTTTGCAGTGCGAAAAAAGAGAAGAGAAAAGTAGTATAGATGGGCAGAAAAAATGTATTGAGGGTGTATTTGCGTGGGTAAAGGGGTAATAATATGGGTAAAATAGGGATGGATGCAGAGTGAATAAGATACTTTATTAAATAATTAGTCAAAATTGGCAAAAAAATTTGTTTTTTCAATAATGTTGCCGTACATTTGTCCGTAGATTTACAACGCAGTCAAAACAGTAAAGTTAACATAAGTACCAATCTTAGTAAAACTAATACAATGGACATTAAAAAAATTCTTGCCAATCTTGAGGCAAAACACCCTGGTGAAAACGAATACATCCAGGCAGTAACAGAAGTTCTTCACTCAATTGAAGAGGTTTACAACCAACACCCTGAATTCGAAAAAGCTCGCATCATTGAGCGTATGGTAGAGCCCGATCGTATTTTCACATTCCGTGTAACATGGGTAGATGACAATGGTGAAGTACAAACCAACCTTGGTTATCGTGTACAATTTAACGGTGCAATCGGTCCGTACAAAGGCGGTCTCCGTTTCCACAAAGCCGTTAATCCTTCAATGTTGAAATTCCTCGGTTTCGAGCAAACATTTAAGAACGCTCTTACAACTCTCCCCATGGGTGGTGGTAAAGGTGGTTCGGACTTCGATCCCGTTGGTAAATCAGATGCTGAGATCATGCGTTTCTGCCAAGCTTTCATGCTTGAGTTGTGGAACAACATCGGTCCCGACACAGACGTACCTGCCGGTGACGTAGGTGTAGGTGGTCGTGAGATCGGTTACCTCTTCGGTATGTATACTAAGCTTGCTCGTGAGTACAACGTAGGTGTATTGACAGGTAAGGGTGCAACATGGGGTGGTTCAATCCTCCGTCCCGAAGCAACAGGTTTCGGTGCACTTTACTTTACAGAGCACGTACTCAAGACAGCCGGTAAAGATATCAAGGGTTGCACAGTAGCTCTCTCAGGTTTCGGTAACGTAGCATGGGGTGCTGCCTTGAAAGCAACAGAACTCGGTGCTAAGGTAGTAGCTATCTCAGGTCCCGACGGTGTATGCGAAATACCCGGTGGTATCACAGCAGAGATGATTGACTACATGCTCGAAATGCGTGCATCAAACCGCAACAAAGTAGAGGATATGGCTACTAAATATCCCGAGGCAACTAAGTTTACAGCCGGTAAGAAAGCATGGAGCGTTAAGTGTGACATCGCACTTCCTTGTGCATTCCAAAACGAGCTTAACGAGGCCGACGCAAAAGAACTTCTTGCCAACGGTACATGGTGCTGCTGCGAGGTATCGAACATGGGTTGTACTCCCGAAGCTATCGCTGCATTCCAAAACGCAGGTATCCTCTTCGCTCCCGGTAAGGCAGTGAACGCAGGTGGTGTATCAGTATCAGGTCTTGAGATGACACAAAATGCTATGCACATCAGCTGGTCAGGTGCAGAGGTTGATGAGAAACTCCACTACATCATGGAGAGCATCCACGCACAATGTGTTAAGTACGGTAAGAAAGCAGACGGTACTATCGACTATGTTAAGGGTGCAAACATTGCCGGCTTCATGAAGGTAGCTCAAGCAATGTTGGAGCAAGGTATTGTATAATAAATACGACCTATACACACAGACATATCGAGGCTTTGGCCTCGGTATGTCTGCTACTATAAATAGAGATTATAAATATAGTCTTGACTAAAAAACAACAAATAAAATAAAAAAGGAACATTTATGAAAAAACACAATTTTAACGCAGGACCCTGCGTATTGCCCAGACAAGCTGTAGAGTCTGCCATCGAGGCTATCCGTGATTTTGACGGAACCGGTATCGGTCTTTTGGAAATTTCACACCGTACACCCGGATGGGAGCGCATCATGGCTGAGACTGAGCAATTGTGGCGCGAGTTGTTGAACATCCCCGAGGAGTATGCAGTATTCTTTGTAGGTGGTGGTGCATCAACACAATTCTTCCAAGTTCCCGCTAACTTGTTGAAAAACAAAGCTGCTTATTTGCAAACAGGTGTTTGGGCTAAGAAAGCTGCCAAAGAGGCAAAATATTATGGAGATGTAGAGATTGTAGCTTCATCGGAAGACAAGAACTACACTTACATACCCAAAGATTATACTATCCCCGCTGATGCCGATTACTTCCACATCACAACCAACAACACAATCTACGGTACAGAGATTCACGAAGATATCGACTGCCCCATCACATTGGTAGCTGATATGTCATCGGATATCATGTCTCGTCCTGTTGATGTGAAGAAATATGGTATGATCTATGGTGGTGCTCAAAAGAACGTAGGTCCCGCTGGTGTAACATTTGTAATCATCCGCAAAGACCTTCTCGGTAGCTCAGAGCGCAAATTGCAAACTATGGTTGACTATTCAACACACTATCCCGAAGAGGCTCGCAACCGTTCAATGTTCAATACACCTCCCGTATTGCCTATCTTCGTTATGCACGAAACATTGAAGTGGGTGAAAGAACTCGGTGGTGTTGAGGTAATGTACAAGATGAACAAAGAGAAAGCCGAGTTGCTCTACAACGAGATCGACCGCAACTCAATGTTTGTAGGTACAGCTGTTAAGGAAGACCGTTCATTGATGAACGTATGCTTCGTAATGGCTCCCGGTAAAGAGGCCTTGCAAGACGAGTTCTTTGCATTTGCCAAAGAGCGCGGTATGGTAGGTATCAAGGGTCACCGCTCGGTAGGTGGTTCCCGTGCTTCACTCTACAACGCATGTCCCAAAGAGTCGGTTGAGGCATTGGTAGCTTGCATGCAAGAGTTTGAAAACCTCCACAAATAATAAACCTGTATAATACAGAAAAAATATTTTTGCGTCGCCATGCGGGCCACTGCGTGGTGGCGCATTTAACCAAATAAAAAAGCAATTTTTTGTAATGAAAATTCTTGTTGCCACCGAAAAACCCTTTGCAGCAGTAGCTGTTAAAGGTATTCGTGAAGTGATTGAGGCTGCCGGTGCAGAACTCGTATTGCTCGAAAAGTACACAGAGAAGGCTCAACTCCTTGCAGCTGTAGCCGATGTAGATGGTATCATTATCCGCAGTGATAAAGTTGATGCAGAGGTATTGGATGCTGCTAAGAACTTGAAGATTGTAGTACGTGCAGGTGCAGGTTACGATAACGTAGACCTCGAGGCTGCAACAGCACACAATGTGTGTGTAATGAACACACCCGGTCAAAACTCTAACGCTGTTGCCGAGCTCGCACTCGGTATGATGGTGATGATGGCTCGTAACCAATACGATGGTACATCGGGTACAGAGTTGAAGGGCAAAACATTGGGTATCCACGCTTTCGGTCAAGTAGGTCGTAACGTGGCTCGTATAGCTCAAGGTTTCGGTATGGATGTGTATGCATTTGACCCCTTCTGCCCCGCAGAGGCAATTGCTGCTGCAGGTGTTAAGCCCGTAGAGAGCGTAGAGGAGTTGTATCGCAATTGCCAATATGTTTCGTTGCACATTCCTGCAACTGCCGAGACTAAAAACTCTATCAACTACTCACTTACTTCTATCATGCCCAAGGGTGCTATGCTCGTGAATACTGCTCGTAAAGAGGTTATCAACGAGGCAGACCTTGTGCGCATTATGGAAGAGCGTGCCGACTTCCGTTACACATCGGATATCGCTCCCGCTAACCTTGATGAGTTGAAGGAGAAATTTGGCAATCGCGTGTTTGCTACACCTAAGAAAATGGGTGCTCAAACAGCCGAGGCTAATATCAACGCCGGTATTGCTGCCGCTCACCAAACTATCGGTTTCTTGCGCGATGGTATTGAGAAATTCCGCGTAAACAAGTAATTGAGCGTACAGAAGGCCAAAAACAAAATCGCACTGCCCGGTGAAGGGTGGTGCGATTATTTTTTGTGATGGTGTGTATAGGGTGTGATAAGTTGTTAAAGGAGTTTTTCGATATCTTCTTGGATTTTGTTCATATCGGCTGTGGGTTCGTATCGGGCTATGACATTGCCATTGCGATCGATGAGGAACTTGGTAAAGTTCCATTTGAT
>JAFXAB010000032.1 GCA_017522135.1 Bacteroidaceae bacterium | reverse complement strand
GGGTTCTTAGGGGTAACCCATAAGCGGAGATTGCAAAGAGAGGGTCACTCTTTGCTCGGGGTTCTCAGGGGTGAAACGCCCTGAGTGGGTCATTAGGGCAAAGCCCTAATCCCCTCGGGAGAGCCCACAACTACGAAAGCGAAGCGTGTAGTTATAGTGGGCTATAACCGGAAGCCTTTCGGTTTCTTGGATAGCGTATCATTCCTCTTTTCGACAGATTGCGCTTGCTCTTTCCTATCGGCTATTCGTTTCTGTAAATATTCGTTCAGATCTTTACATCCACTGTAGATTTGCGAGGCGTCACGTATATACCGGGTAGCATCATACTCCTTTCGGATTTGCTGTATTGCTTCCATTCCTGCACGGTCATTGTCAAAGAAACAGTGGATGCGCTCATAGCTTCCCAACGGATAGAGTGCCTTGGGAACATTGGCTACGGAATTAAGAACTATGTAATCCTGTCTGTCGAAGTCGGGTGATTGCGGACAGCTTTCCAGCCTTAAAGTAAGAAAGGAAAGGTAATCCATAAATCCCTCAAAAACGTAACATGTACTCCTTGGTTTTCCTGACTGTCTGATATGGGATATTTCTTTTGGTGCGATACATCCCTTGAAATATCGGTTGCGAATTTCATATCCGCCTGATATGTTCGGAAAGGCAATGGCGAAATACCGTTTGCCGTTGTGGGTGAAACGGGCTTCCTTACATTCTCTTTTCGCCAGTGCCGTGTTTATCCCTCTTTCCTGTAGGTAGGCAAGCAGGGCAGGAGAAGCCAGCAGCACAATGTCCAATTGCTGAAAACTCGGTTCGGAAAATGATTGCTTGCCAAAAGAGAAAGACACGGGACGTATGTGTGGTATCTGTTCTTCGATTTTCTGTAGAAGATAAGGCACATAGTCGGAACAGTAGAGTTCCTGTGCCAGTGCGATGATATTTCCACCTTTGCCGATTGCGAAATCATACCATTGGTTGCGCTCGGTATTTACTTTGAACGAGGGTTCTGTCTCTTCCCGTAACGGGGATTTGTACCATAGGTTAATACCTTGCTGCTTGACGGGAGAATATCCCAAACTGTACAGAAAATCCGCTATCCTGATTTGTTTTGCTGTCTGTATATCCATAATAAGATGAGTGTTTGAATAATGGTTGGAATATTTATTTCTCTTTTCGCCCGTACTTTTTTATGAAGTACGGTCTGTATAATCACTTCACTTTATCTTCGTATATATAGGATACGGTAATAAAGTGAAGCGCTTTTCTATTCCCTACAACCGCTTCGCTTTATTCTTAATATATAGACCTGCCGAATAAAGTGAAGTGATTACAGGTTATACGGTCTAATAGTGAAAGTCCGGCTTGAACGTGTATTTCCTGCCGTTCTCCTGTACTATCATCCGTTTGTTCCGGAGCATGGTGATAAGTGATACCGCTTTTTGATGGTTCAGTTTTACACCTACCGACATATATGACTTGATTAAGGAGGTTTCCAGATCCTTGTAGCCGTATTCCTCTTTCAGTCCGAAAGCCGCTTCCAGTGCTATGCGGTGCTGCTGTTCGCTAATATGTCTGTAAGGGTCAAACTTTTCCTCTTCCGGTCTTCCGGGTTTCTTCGCTTCGGGTCTGTACCCCTCTATGAGTTCAGGCAATGCATTGTCGTTGATACGGAAAGCGAAAGGCTCGAAATCCATTGCACGGATGTGCATGGCTGAAACATTGCTTATATCCCCGTTGCTCTTGTCCTTTTCCACCAGCAGAACGGTTTCCGCCTTGTTGTTCAGCTCCGTACCGATATGCCCTCTTGCGTTTTCATCGCCTTTGTTCTGGTGGAGTATCGTATGGATGTGTATCTGCCTGTCATCCGTCCACTGCATCAGTTTGGATATAATGCGTGTCGATTCTCCCGGACTGTTGATGTCATATACCATATCACGGATGCCGTCTATGATTACAAGCCCTATGTCCGGTGTATTATAGATAGCCTGTTCGACAATCCTGATACGCTGTTCGGGCGTGTATTTCCTCAAAGCGAGAAACTCCAGATGTTCATTGTCCCTGTCATCAGGAAGACCAGCAAGCCGTAAAATACGTTTCATGACTTTCAGACAGTGATAATGGCTTTGTTCCGTGTCCACATAAAGAATCTTCCTTTTTTCTTCCGGTAGTTCCGCAACATACCGCAGTACCGTACCGTTTTTCAATGCGGCGGCTACGATAG
This sequence comes from Bacteroidaceae bacterium, assembly GCA_017522135.1. GTDB lineage: Bacteria > Bacteroidota > Bacteroidia > Bacteroidales > Barnesiellaceae_A > Barnesiella_A. The sequence goes on along the minus strand of JAFXAB010000032.1, from coordinate 70,117 downwards.
CCGATACATTGAAAGTCTTTTTACTCTTGGCTTTGCCGATGGATGCACTGAAATTGCCCAGTGTACCAATGACCGAACCTTGCACTTTTAGAATCTCAGGTGCTTTTTCGTAGATTTTCGACAGACTCAGGCGTGAAGCTTGCCAAAGGATTATTGCCTGTTCTGCCGAAATCTCCTTTATTTCTTTCATATAGTCCATAAGCATACCTCCCATTATTTCCGTCCTCCTGTTTTCTTCCCGGCAAGCTCAAGAGCCAATTCCGCATCTACGATAATCTTGCGCCCTATCTGGGTAATCGCCTTGTCTATCTTACCGCTTTTCTTTATGCGGTTGGCAGTGGGCAGACTGCACCCGAACAGTTTGGCTATACCGAGTATTCCGTACACATACTTCTTTTCCGTGTCTGTAACGGGTTGCGGCAATGCTTCGGCCTGACCTGAAGCGTGCTTACTCAGGAATATGAATTCTTCGCCTGTCATCTGCCAGACGGGTTTTGATAATAATTCTTGGATATTTGTCATCGTCCAATCTATTTAGTCGTTAAACAATCAGCCCTGCGCACTGGCTGTTATTTCTGTTCTCGAACGATGCAAAATTAGGTAGGGTTATGAGTGGTAAGGATGGGGACGGTACAAACTGAATATCATTGTATCTTATTGAATATCAGAAAATAAAAATACCACTCAAAAATTATTTTGAGTGGTAAAAGTGGAACTTTCGTAAAGTATCAGGATATATTACGGATTATCTGAATATATGTTCCATTTCCTTGGCGAAATTTTGGTTGTTGTCACTGGGGAAATCTGAAACAGGCTCCTTGTACTTGGATTTGTAGTAGCTGTCGTCAATATCCAGCAGTTTCAGTATTCTGTCTTTCCATTTGTCCCTGTCCTGTTTGGAGAGTTTCTCGCTCATCAGGAATATCAGATAGCATACACGTATTTTCTCTCTCGGTTTTATTTTCAGCTTACAGTTGCAGGGGTGAAGATTCATATTGGCATAGAAATCCAGTGCGGAAATTTCTTCGAACTGTTCTCCTATGCACACCTCATGAATGAGCGAAAGTAATTTCATGCTGAAATATTCCTGTTGTTCTTCTGTCGTTTCCTGCTGACTGATTGGCTCGCTTGATTTATTCTCTTGCTTTCCGTCAGGAATGTATTTCTTCAATATATCCAGAAAAAGGCAGCTTTGACGGTATATGTCCGCACAACAGTTCTTCATGTATTGGAATGCCTCTGTTCTTGCAGCCTTTTGCTGATCATAGAGTTTGTTCAGTTTGGCTTTTTCCCTGTCATATTCAGCCTTGCAGCGTTCATATTCTTTCTCTGCCTGTTTTTCCTCTTCGGCTGTATGCTCCCTGTAACCAATGGAATCATACCTGTTGTTGGCTTCATTCAGCGGCTTGCTCAGACTTCTTGTAACATCCAGCTGGGCTTCAATTTCCTGAGAATACCTTTCCATGTGCTGATAGCAAGCACGTTCTATGGCTCTGTCACTTAACGGGCGTATCTCATAAGCCTGTATGCTCTTTTCTATTTCAGTTTTCAGGCTGTTGAGTATCAAGGTGTATTGCTCTTTTTGCTTGTCAAGCACCAGTTCAAGGATAGCGGCTTCAAAGGATTTCATGTCATTATACTCCTGATAGAAATCCGATATGAATTTCTGCCTGTCAAAAGAAAAAGCGTAATTATCTATATAGTCTCTGTATATTCTGTTGAGTTCTCCATATTGGGGAATCATCGTCTGTATCTTTCCTGCCATATACTTTATATTATGGGTTCTTGTCCTTGTCAAGGAATAAGGTCAGTTCTTCTTCCACTTCTTCTATACTCGGTAGGGCAGATTTCAGATTTTCGGGTACTGCCTTGCTCAATTGATAGTCGCTGATACCTATCGGCTGGTCATATCCAGCCAAGGCATATTGTGCCACGACCTCATCCTTACCCCTGCACAGCAAAAGACCGATGGTCTTGTTATCATTTTCTCCCCTCAGTTTATCATCTACAACATTGATATAGAAATTTAACTGCCCTGCATATTCCGGTTTGAATGGCGTTGCTTTCAATTCCACGACAACATAGGCATGGAGCTTGATATTATATAGGATCAGGTCGGCGAAAAAGTCACTGTCCCCAATCTGGAAATGTTTTTGTCTGGCAACAAAAGCAAAGCCGTTACCCATTTCCAGCAAGTAACGGGTTACATGCTTTACCAACTGTTCTTCTATATCCCTTTCGTCAGCCTTTTCCTTTGCTCCTGCCAAGTCAAAGATATACGGGTCTTTTAACAGATAATTGGCAAGATCGCTTTGAGGTGCCGGAAGTGTGGCAGTGAAGTTGTTTACCTTGTTACTCTTGATTTGTCTGTCATACAGATTACTTTCAATCTGCATTTTCAGCACATTACTGCTCCAACCCATTTCTACAGATTGTTTCATATACCAATACCTTACGCCCAATGGTAGCGGATTATTGAGTATGACCATATGGCTTGCCCAATTTATTCTTGCAATCGGTGACGCCAAGAATAAATCTTCTATATCCTCTATTTTTATTTTATAGATGGTTGCTACTGTTTTTGCTACATTCTGAAATTGCGCAGGAACCTCCTGCGTAATTTCTAAAGATTGATTATCAGCTGATTGTATTTGCGCAGTAAGCTCCTGCGTAAATTGTCCGCTATTGAGCTTAAGGACTTCATTAGTAATGTTTTGAATATTTGGGACCGACAGTATTGAATCTGCTTCAATAAAACTACGAAGTACATTTAACGGATATAAACGGGCAAACTGGCACATATAAGTAAGATTACGTTCCGAATATCCCTTCTTTTCAGGATAATTGAATCTGATTGCCTGTGCCAATTTTTTGATAATTTTACCACCCCACCCATGTAGGTGTTGGTGGTACAGTATATAATTCCCCATTTTCCAGTAATGGAACAACATCTGGGCATTGGCTGCGGTAATGAGTCGGACTTGTGCCTGTTCTATTTCCGAACCGACAGCATGGACAAAGGCATCAAAATGACCTTTCTTTATATTATGTTCGTTGTTATTTTCCATATCACTAACTATTACTTAACAAAGATAACTCTAATAATGGATAATCTGTGAAACTGACTGATACTTTTAGAGTTGGTTAAACTTGTTCATTGCATTGGCCTTAATATCGTCTGCTATGTCAATGTAAGGCTTCATGGCTTTATAATCACTGTGCCCTGTCCATTTCATTACAACCTGTGCAGGAATACCGAGAGCCAGTGCATTACAGATGAATGTCCTTCTTCCTGCATGTGTGCTGAGTAATGCGTATTTCGGTGTAACTTCATCTATACGTTCATTTCCTTTGTAGTAGGTTTCACGTATAGGTTCGTTAATTTCTGCCAGTTCTCCCAGTTCTTTCAGATAATCATTCATTTTCTGATTGCTGATAACAGGCAATGCCATGTGGTTTTCAAAATGGATGTCCTTGTATTTTTCAAGTATGGCTTTACTGTACTTGTTCAGTTCAATACTCAGACTATCTGCCGTTTTAACGGTGGTGACTTCTATATGGTCGGACTTGACATCACTTCTCTTTAGGTTACGAACATCTGAATAACGCAGACTGGTAAAGCAACAGAACAGGAAAACATCCCGGACACGTTCCAGATACTGTTTGTCTTTGGGTATCTGATAGTCTTTTAGTCTGTTCAACTCTTCCCATGTCAGGAAGATTACTTTCTTGGGGGTGGTTTTCAATTTCGGTTTGAACGTATCGTATGCTATATTCTGGTGATAGTCTTTCTTGAAGCTCCATCGCAGGAACCATTTGAGGAATCCCATTTGTTTACCGATGGTACTGTTTCTCATGTCTTTTTTGTCACGCAGGAAATTGATATACTCGTTCAATCCGAACTCATCGAAATATTCAAAGGTCACATCTTCCTTGAACTCCTTGAGGTGATTTTTAACGGCTGCAAACTTTTCGTATGTGGATTCAGTCCAGTTATTCTGATTGCCGCATTCTTTTACAAATTCATCGAACACCTCCCAAAAACTTATCTGTGCTTCTTCCTGCTGTTCTTCGTTGGCATTCTTCATCCGCAGGTTGAATGCATCCTTTAGTTGTTGGGTAGTTGGCATGGTTTCCTGTACCTCAAACTCCTTGAACACATTTTGAATTTCGGCATAGTATTTCAGCAGATCGGCATTGATTTCAGATGCACTTTGCTTTAATTTGTTGGTACACCCGTTCTTTACTCGCTGCTTGTCGGAATCCCATTTGGCTACATCGATGCGGTAACCCGTTGTAAACTCAATGCGCTGGCTTGCGTATATGACGCGCATACGGATGGGGACATTCTCCACAATTGGCACACCGTTCTTTTTCCGGCTTTCCAATGCAAAAATGATGTTTCGTTTGATATTCATAATTGGGTGCGTTTGAAATTCTACACCCAAATATACACCCAATATTTGGAATAGCAAAAGATATTCAGAAAGATTTAGATTTACTATGTATTCCAAATTGTGTGTGATTATCAGTAATTTGCAATTTTATGATATTTCTTGAATGTATAGGTTCGAGAGCCTCTCTCTCCGCAGAAAAAAAGGAAACAGCACGAGGTTGTTTCCTTTTTTTATTTTCTCTTAACTTGGAGTACTATAGCAGCGATGAGAAGTAATCGATATATCGACGGGCTATCACTTGCGGAGAGAATCTATTGACTACTTCATTGTGCAACATGGCTCGGTCGATAGAGGCCGATACCGCCCATTCAATTCCATTTGCCATATCTTCACACGACTTGTACTGCGCAACATAGCCCGTGCGTAGGTGATCGACAATATCGGTCTGTCCCCCATTGCCAAAGGTTACAGGCACACATCCGGCTGCTTGCCCTTCAATGAGTGTAGCTCCAAATGATTCATACAACGATGTAGACAACACAATATCGGCATGCGACATAACATCGGCTATCCGGTTACTACGGATGGCTCCTATATGTGTATAGGGAAGTGCCAATTGCTGCAACAGCGAGGCATTGCGAATATCACCAAAAAGAACAAGATGGAGTTTTGGGGCCAATTGCGGGCGAAACTCTCTTATAAAACGAGTGGTATCTATAAGCACATCAAAACCCTTGACAGGATCGTCGAGTCGGGCAGCTCCCATTGCGAGTACTTTGACCTCGGGTTGCAGACCCACATCGGCATTAGGCTTGCGATTGTAGGCAAAACTTTCTACCGGCATGGTATTGGGTATGACCTCTACCGACTTGTTACACAGAAGAGAACTTTGTCTACACTTCTCGGCCAACCAATTGCTCACGGCAACGAAGTGCAGATTGGGAAACTCATAGAGAGCCTTTTTCTTACGCCATGAGCGATGCGAGAGGTCGGCTGAAGATTGTGAAGTAAGATACATACAAGCTCCACACATATCTCTGTAGTGCTCGCAATGGTAGGCATGATGACATATACCGGTACAGTTCCACATATCGTGCATAGTCCACACAACAGGTTTACCGGTACGGCAGATGCGTGCAATACTATCGAGCGAGAGTGCACCCTGATTTATCCAATTGAGCATCACTACATCGGCCTCACGCACAACCGGATGATTACTCAAGTCGCGGCCCCAATCGGCAGTATCTACCTTAAAGAGATTATCGCGCGAGAAACCGTTGTTGCAGAAAATCTGTATTCGTTCAGCCAGAAAATGATACTTATCGGGTATAGAACGTGCATAGCTTACTACATGAGCATCGTGTTCCATGGCATCGCACACCAACATCGTGGCCTCGACCCCCTCTTGACGCAATGCCTGCATGAGTCGATATGACGATAGCGCAGCACCACCACGCACATCGCTACGATTTATGATTGCTACTTTCACTGTATGTATATCTATACTTGTAAGCAACAAAGTTACAAAAAACACCGGAATAATCGTACAATCCAAAAGAATTAGGTAAATTTGCACCTCGAAAACCCATTACAGCACTGCATGGTACTGTAAGCCAAACGACATAAGACAATGAACAAGGTTACGGAAAACCCTTTAAAAAACCGAGGAGTCAATCATTGGCCATTGATGATTGTAACAGCGTTGTTTGTAACGCTTTATCTCGTATCGAACATAATGGCTGTGAAGGTAATAGGCCTCTTTGGGCTATTGTACTTCGATGCCGGCACTATCACCTTTCCTTTTGCCTACATGCTGGGCGATGTACTCACCGAGATATGGGGGTTTCGCACCTCCAAACGTGTCATATATCTTACACTTGTGTGCAATATTATACTTGTTTTATGCACACAAGTAGGTGTGTGGCTGCCCTCGCCCTCCTACCTCGATACAACAGCAAGTGCCTACAACCACATATTTAATTATGTACCTCGCATAGTACTCGGCTCATTGGCAGGATTTCTGTGCGGGGAGCTATCGAATGCATGGTTTATGGAACGTATCAAGATGCGCATGAATGGGCGCAAATTGTGGGTGCGCACGATAGGCAGCTCGGCCATAGGATACATATTTGATACCGTACCCTTTGTACTGATAGCCTTTGCAGGCGTCGTGAGCACACACGACCTACTATATATGCTTGTGTTTCAATATATTTCAAAATTGACCATAGAAGCAACAATGGGCACACCTATGGCCTATCTTGTGATAGGATGGATAAAACGCAACCTCACATTGAATAAATAATTATGCAACGATATGCAATTATAGAGCATAAGTTTCCGCGTGAATTTGTACTGTTGCAGGGCAGCGGATGCCGATGGGGAAGATGCCAATTTTGCGATTATCACACCGACATCGGTGCATCATCTTACGAAATCAATCGCGAGGTGTTGTCGCACGTTACAGGCCGATTGGGTACACTCGACATTATCAATTCAGGCTCGGGCATAGAGCTCGACAGCCAAACTATTGAGCTGATACAAAGCATTGTGCAAGAAAAGAAGATAGAAACGCTGTGGTTTGAGATGCATTATATGTACCGACACCGGCTGAGGGAATTTGCCGCAAAGTTTACCCCTGCCAAAGTAAAATTTCGCTGTGGTATAGAGAGTTTTGATGGCAAGCAACGAGATAGCTGGAACAAAGGCATACCACAACAAGTGTCGCCTCAGGATGTAGCCCGATACTTCGACGGTGTGTGTCTGCTTTGTTGCACTGAGGGTGACAGCCGAGAACGCATATTGCACGATATAGCCACAGCAAAAAAATACTTTGAATATACCAGTGTAAATATTTTCAACAACAACAGTACAAAAATCAAACAAGACCACGACTTGGCACAATGGTTTGCAAACGAAGTATATCCCACCCTCATCAACGACAGTCGCATAGAAGTACTCATAAACAACACCGACCTTGGTGTTGGATGAAATATATAAAAATATATAGTCAATAAATACTAAATAATAACTATATATACACTTTTTTTTCTTATCTTCGCCGATATTTTTTATTGAACATAATAAAACAAGAATATGAGCAAAAAATTTACCGAATACACAGGTTTCAATCTCTCGGATATCAACAAAGAGGTATTGAAAAAATGGGACGAGAACGATGTATTTCATAAAAGTATAGAGACACGCGAAGGTTGTCCCTCGTTTGTGTTTTACGAAGGACCACCTTCAGCAAACGGTATGCCCGGTATTCACCACGTAATGGCACGCTCCATCAAGGATATTTTCTGCCGTTACAAGACTATGAAGGGTTACAAAGTAATGCGTAAGGCCGGTTGGGATACACACGGACTCCCCGTAGAGTTGGGTGTTGAAAAGGCTATGGGCATTACCAAGGAGGCTATAGGCAAAACCATCACTGTAGCCGACTACAACGCAGCTTGTCGCAAAGATGTAATGAAATATACCCATGAGTGGGAAGACCTCACTCACAAGATGGGCTATTGGGTAGACATGGAAAACCCCTACATCACATACGACAATCGCTATATAGAGACCTTGTGGTGGCTACTGAAACAGCTATATAACAAGAACTTGCTCTACAAGGGTTATACCATCCAGCCCTACTCACCCGCAGCAGGTACAGGTCTCAGCTCGCACGAGTTGAACCAACCCGGCTGTTATCGCGATGTGAAAGACCTCACTGTTGTAGGACAATTCAAGATGGTCGACCCCAAGCCCGAGATGGCACAATGGGGTACACCCTATTTTATTGCATGGACTACAACACCTTGGACACTTCCCTCTAACACAGCACTGTGCGTAGGTCCCAAAATAGACTACGTTGCCGTACAAACATACAATGGCTACAACGGAGAAAAGATGACCGTCGTATTGGCCAAACCCCTGCTCTACCACCATTTCAATCAAAAGGCTGAGGGCATTGCTCTCGAAGATTACAAGCCGGGCGACAAACTCATACCATTCAAAGTAGTAGGAGAATACAAAGGTACCGACCTTGTAGGCATGCACTATGAGCAATTGTTACCTTGGGTAAAACCCGTAACCGTAGACGAGGAGGGCAATTGGCAGGAGGCTTCGGAGAAGGCATTCCGCGTAATTCCCGGTGACTATGTAACCACCGAGGATGGTACCGGTATTGTACACATTGCACCCACATTTGGTGCCGATGACGCATTTGTAGCACGTGCCGCAGGTATTCCCTCTCTCTTCATGATAAACAAGCGAGGCGAAACCCGTCCTATGGTAGACCTTACCGGTAAGTTCTATACTATGGACGAGCTCGACGAGCGATTTATAAAAGAGTGCATCCACGAAGATGTATATCGCGAATACGAAGGTCGCTGGGTGAAAAACGCCTATGACCCACAATTTACCGTAAACGGCAAATATGACGAGCAAGCCGCAGCGGCCGCCGAAAGCCTCGACGTATACATCTGCATGAAGATGAAAGCCGAACAAAAGGCCTTCAAGATGGAGAAGCACGTACACAACTATCCACACTGCTGGCGTACCGACAAGCCCGTACTCTACTATCCGTTGGATAGCTGGTTTATCCGCGCTACTGCAGCCAAAGACCGCATGATAGCCCTCAACAAGACTATCAACTGGAAGCCCGAGGCTACCGGTACAGGACGCTTTGGCAAGTGGCTCGAAAACCTCAATGACTGGAACTTGAGTCGCTCACGTTACTGGGGTACACCTCTCCCCATCTGGCGCACCGAAGAGGGCGACGAAGAGATATGTATAGAGTCGGCCGAGCAACTCTACAACGAGATAGACAAGGCTGTTGCTGCCGGTGTGATGGCAAGCAACCCTTATCGCGACAACGGATTTATACCCGGTGTATATACACAAGAAAACTACGATAAGATAGACTTGCACCGCCCATACGTAGACGATATCATGCTCGTATCGGCAAGTGGCAAGCCCATGCGTCGCGAGAGCGACCTCATCGACGTATGGTTCGACTCGGGTGCAATGCCCTATGCCCAAATACACTACCCCTTTGAGAACAAAGACGCCTTTGAGCGTGGCGATGTATTCCCCTGCGACTTTATTGCCGAGGGTGTAGACCAAACACGTGGCTGGTTCTATACATTGCATGCCATATCGACAATGGTATTTGACAACATTTCATATAAAACCGTTATCTCAAACGGTCTTGTATTGGACAAGAACGGCAACAAGATGTCGAAACGTCTTGGCAACGCAGTAGACCCATTCGAGACCATCGAAAAATATGGTTCAGACCCCTTGCGCTGGTACATGATAACCAACTCGTCGCCATGGGACAACCTCAAGTTTGATATTGAGGGTGTTGAGGAGGTACGTCGCAAGTTCTTCGGCACACTTTACAACACCTATTCATTCTTTGCACTATATGCCAACGTAGACGGCTTTACCGGTACAGAGGCAGAAGTGCCTGTTGCAGAACGTCCCGAGATAGACCGTTGGATTATCTCATTGCTCAACTCTCTTATCAAAGAGGTTGACGAATACTATGCATCGTACGAGCCTACTCGTGCAGGTCGTGCTATTGCCGACTTTGTAAACGACAACTTGAGCAACTGGTATGTGCGCCTCAACCGCAAACGTTTCTGGGGTGGTGATATGAATCAAGACAAACTTGCTGCTTACCAAACACTCTTCACCTGCCTCGAAACCATTGCACGCTTAATGGCACCTATAGCACCATTCTATGCCGACCGCTTGTATACCGACCTTACTACAGCCACCGGAAGAGACGACAAGTCGGTACACCTCAGCAACTATCCTACATGCAATACAGAGTATATCGAAAGCGAGTTGGAAGAACGCATGCGCATAGCACAAGACATCACCTCAATGGTATTGGCATTGCGTCGCAAGGTGAATATCAAGGTGCGTCAACCCCTCACCACCCTCATGGTTCCTGTTGTTGATGAAACACAACGTCGCCACATAGAAGCCATGCGCGAACTTATTCTTGCCGAGGTGAATGTCAAGGAGTTGAACTTTGTAGACAATGCCGCCGGCATCTTGGTAAAACGTGTGAAACCCGACTTCAAGAAACTCGGTCCGCGCTATGGCAAGATTATGAAACAGCTTGCCGCAACCATCGCCGAGATGAGCCAAGAAGACATCCTTACATTTGAAAAGAATGGCACATTTACTTTCAACATTGATGGTACAGAGGCTGTTGTAGAGGCAGCCGATGTAGAGATACTCTCGGAAGACATTCCGGGATGGCTCGTAGCCAATGAAGGACGTCTAACAGTAGCTCTCGACATCACAGTTACCGACGAATTGCGACGTGAAGGCTACGCTCGTGAGTTAATCAACCGTATACAAAATATTCGTAAGTCGAATGGTTACGAAATAACCGACAAGATAAATGTAACACTCGCCCACCACGAAGAGACCGATACCGTTGTAGCCGAATATGGCGAATATATGGCACGTCAGATTCTTGCCGAAAGTTTTGTTGTAGGCGACTTGCAAGAAGGTGCAGATGTTACAGAACTCGACTTCGACACATTCAAAGTAATGGTTAAAGTGGTAAAGGCTTAAAAAGCCTACCACTTGAACTGTTATGGAAACGAGTTGTTAAGTAATTTATTTAACCTTAAAAATCCAAACACTATGGCTGAGAAAACACGCTATTCAGATGCCGAACTGGAAGAGTTCCGCGAGGTAATCAATAAGAAACTCGCCAAGGCTATGAAAGATTATGAAAGTCTCAAATCTGCTATCATGAACAATGATGGCAACGATGTAACTGATACATCACCCACATTTAAGGTACTCGAAGAGGGTGCTACCACCTTGTCAAAAGAGGAGGCCGGCCGTCTTGCCGAGCGTCAGATGAAATTTATCCAGCACTTGCAAGCAGCCCTCATACGCATCGAGAACAAGACTTATGGTATATGCCGTGAAACAGGCAAACTCATTCCCAAAGAGCGACTGATGGCCGTACCACATGCAACACTCAGCGTTGAGGCCAAAAACAAGGGTGTGAAATAAGACTCTTTCTCATACAACCACATACTTTTCTGCTCCACGATTGGAGGGGCAGATAGTATGTGGTTGCAATATTATGTCGAACAGAAGAAGACACAACAACAATATATGAAAAGATTATCACGCGGACAATGGGCTACAATCATAGTTGTTGCAGTATTGTTCATAGACCAATGCGTCAAATTTATTGTCAAGACCAATATGTACATTGGCGAGTCGATAGATGTTACAAGTTGGTTTAAGATAGCATTTATCGAAAACAACGGAGCAGCCTTCGGTATGGAATTGGGTAGCAAGTTGTTTCTGTCTATCTTTCGCATTATAGCATCAGGAGCATTGGGCTATGCTTTGTGGTATATATGCCGTCGTCCTCAGTACACCATGGGGTTCATATCTTGTGTTGCACTGATTTTGGCCGGAGCTATTGGCAATATTATCGACTGTATGTTCTACGGTCTCATTTTCAATGCCCCTGCGCCCCCCGAGGTAGCCACTTTGTTTCCGGCCGAAGGTGGATACGCTCCATTCTTTTATGGTCGCGTAGTAGATATGCTATACTTTCCGCTCTTCTCATTCTATTGGCCCGATTGGATGCCCTTTGTAGGTGGCGAATATTTTGAATTTTTCCGGCCCATATTCAACATTGCCGACTCGGCTATATGCGTAGGAGTTGCTATTATATTATTGTTCTATTACAAGCAATTGTCGGCCGAAGAGACCTCATCGACCAATACAACAATCAACCACGACAAGAAATAAGAATGAAACACAACTGCCTCATATACATCACTCTCGCCATCGTATTCGTGCTGACATCATGCCGCAGTCAGCCCAAATATGTAATAGACGAAGACCGCATGGTAGACCTGCTCATAGATATACACAAGACCGAGGCAGTAATAACACTCAACTACACATCATATCCTACCGATGAGAAAAAACGCGCTATGCGTCAAGCCGTATACATGCGCCACAACATCAGCGAGGCCGAGTTCGACACATCGCTCGTGTGGTATGGCAACCACCTCGATGTGTACATGGACGTATATGACCGTGTTATAGAACAGCTCAAGAAGGAAGACGAAGAGATAAAGAAACTTATTGCCGAGGAGAATGTGCAAATTCTCACATTGGATGGCGACACTGTCGATATATGGAAACAAGAGCGTTGGCATGTATTCAACCCAAACAAGGGCGAGAACATATTGGCGTTTAACATAGACAAAGACGACAACTTCAAACGTCGTGACCACTTTACACTACGCTTTCACACAATCAATATACCTCAAACAGGAAGCCCAACGATTGTATATCTGGCTGTTCGACACAACAATCAACTCATTCACTACAACTACGCAAACATTCGAGAAGGATGGAACACCATTAAGGTACAAAGTGATTCTATAAACAACCTCAACGAAGTTTATGGCTATATTGCCATGCCCCCTCGGAGCGACAATCACATCATGTATGTAGACAGTATTGAACTCATTCGCATACACAATACCACAGCAATGTCTACCGAAAAATTTCATGCCATAAGCATCGAAAACAAAAAAAATGATGATAAGGCTGTAACACCTACAAAGCAAGAGTCAAAGAAAAAAGAAAAAAGTAAGAAAATCTTTGAACGCAAGACATTGAAAACAGATAAGATAAAATGAAAAAAGGCTATCTGTCGCATTATTGTTGCTGTGGCCATACAGCCTATAAGCAGAGTATTGTATGTGTAAATGACAACATACTCTGCAACATAGACAACTTTATAACCGAGACTCCCAACACCTCTTTCTACGATGGTTTACTCATTGTTGTATCACACTCATTTCACACCCAAAAGGATATATTTCTCAAGCAACTGCAAGAGGCATTGAAAGAAAATCAACAACTCACCATTACCAATGCCGTACAACAAAACGACATCTATCGCAACAATCCTGCCACAATAGGCAGTGAGTGTCTCATATACACAATATCCCCTATCACATGGCACACACTGCGCCCCACAGATCCCATGGAGTTAAGGATAAAGCTTATATAATAATTATTGGAGTCCGATAAAAGAACAGCGACAAATTTATATAACAGGGAGTGCTACTCATGGACGATAAGGTGGATTATCGCCATCCGTTTTTACCTTTACTTCATACCCGGCATCGTTCATCTGCATGAAATTGGGTGCTATATCAAGTTGCTTTGACTTCTGTTCTTCTTTGGTGGGCATTTCTTCCAAGTTTCGTATAATAGCGCGCGCTCGCAACAATCGACGCTCTTGCACCCAACGACGATAGGCCTCCAAGGGGTCTAAACATCCATTATATACCACCATACCGCCTCCTGCCGCATTACTGTGCGCTATAGTGGTCACATCACTCACTATAGCCGGCACATAAGGTATTGTGTAGCCTCCACCTTCATAAAGATTGCGATTGAAATTCTCCAACATCAAATTATGACGCGCCAACTCTGCTTCCAATCCCGGTATCTCTACTTTGGAAAGATGCAAGACCAATACATGGAGAAAGAACTCAGAGGGCAATTCGGGGAAATATTGAAAAAAAGAATTGCTATAATCGGGTGCTGTGAGATAATCTTCGACCGTCACAGCCGGAGCAACTCTAAACAAAGGCTCTTCAAACGTAAAACGTGGTGTATCCTGTGAGGGTAATTCGCGTGCATCGGTGATGACTCTTCTATCGGAGGCATCAAACAAGGTGTCGGGCAATGCGATTGTTTGAGCCTCACACAACATAGCACTTGCCACAAGCACACACAATAATATATATAGTCGTCGATACAAAACTTAAAATGTGATTTATGGCAAAGATAAACTGAAATTACCAAAATAATATAGAGGTACATTAAATTTAATAATAATTGGGAGATGTATACATTGCTATGTACATTGCTACAGAGTAGCGATTGTGGTAACGGATAGGAAGTGGAGAGCTGATGCCACTACTCAAAAGTGACAAATAGGCATAAAAACTGACAAGGATTGACATATTTCGAGTCACTTTCACTGCCAATAAGAGCTGTGAGAATAGCAAAAAACTTTGGCACGGGATTTGAAATAAAAAAAACGAACACCCCTTACAATGGGACAAAATATAAACAGAATAGTAAAAACAAATAAAATATAGGAATTATGGGAAAAATTATCGGTATCGACTTAGGTACAACCAACTCGTGTGTAGCAGTAATGGAAGGCACAGAGCCTGTAGTAATTGCCAACAGCGAAGGTCGTCGCACAACACCTTCAATCGTAGCATTTGTTGATGGTGGAGAGCGCAAGGTAGGCGAGCCTGCCAAGCGTCAAGCTATTACTAACCCTACTCGCACAATATTCTCAATAAAACGATTCATGGGTGAGACATACGATCGTGTTGCCAACGAAGTATCGCGTGTGCCCTACAAAGTAGTGCGTAGCGACAACAACACACCTCGTGTAGATGTTGATGGTCGCCTCTATACTCCTCAAGAAATATCGGCAATGATTCTCCAAAAGATGAAAAAGACTGCCGAAGACTATATCGGACAAGAGGTTACCGAGGCTGTTATCACAGTACCTGCATACTTCAACGATGCACAACGTCAAGCCACCAAGGAGGCCGGTGAAATTGCAGGTCTTACAGTACGCCGCATCGTCAATGAACCTACAGCTGCCGCACTTGCTTACGGTCTCGACAAGAGCGACCGTGACATGAAGATTGCCGTGTTTGACTTGGGTGGTGGTACATTTGATATCTCTATCCTTGAGTTGGGCGATGGCGTATTTGAAGTAAAATCGACCAACGGTGATACACACTTAGGTGGTGACGACTTCGACCACGTTATTATCGACTGGCTTGCCGACGAGTTCAAGAACGAAGAGGGTGTAGACCTCCGCCACGATCCCATGGCATTGCAACGCCTTAAAGAGGCCGCTGAAAAGGCCAAAATCGAGTTGTCAAGCACAACATCGACCGAGATAAACCTTCCCTATATCACACCCGTAAACGGTGTGCCCAAGCACTTGGTTAAGACGCTTACTCGCGCCAAATTTGAGCAACTTGCCGACCGCTTGATTCAAGCTACCATCGAGCCCTGTCGCAAGGCTTTGACCGATGCCGGCATGTCAACATCGGATATTGACGAGGTTATCCTCGTAGGTGGTTCTACTCGCATCCCCGCTATCCAAGCCATTGTTGAGAAGTTCTTCGGCAAAGTACCTTCGAAAGGTGTCAACCCCGACGAGGTTGTAGCACTCGGTGCTGCTATCCAAGGTGCGGTATTGGCCGGCGACGTTAAGGATGTACTTTTGCTCGACGTTACTCCCCTCTCGCTCGGTATCGAGACACTGGGTGGTGTAATGACCAAACTTATCGACGCCAACACTACTATCCCCACCCGCAAGAGCGAAATTTTCTCAACAGCAGCCGACAACCAACCTTCGGTAGAGATACACGTATTGCAAGGTGAGCGTCCTATGGCCAAGGACAACAAGACTATCGGTCGTTTCCACCTCGACGGCATACCCGCCGCTATGCGTGGTGTACCCCAAATTGAGGTAACATTCGACATCGATGCCAACGGTATTCTCAATGTTTCGGCCAAGGATAAAGGTACCGGCAAAGAGCAAAGCATCCGCATCGAGGCTTCAAGTGGCTTGAGCGATGCCGAAATCCAACGCATGAAGGAAGAGGCTGCAGCTAACGCCGAGGCCGATGCCAAGGAAAAAGAGCGCATCGAGAAGCTCAACCATGCCGATGCCATGATTTTCCAAACTGAAAAACAACTCAAAGAGATGGGCGATAAGCTCCCCGCCGACAAGCGTAGCAACATCGAGAGTGCATTGGGCAAACTCAAAGATGCTCACAAAGCTCAAGACATCGCTGCCATTGACGCTGCTACCGAGGAATTGAACAACGTACTTCAAGCCGCTGCTCAAGACCTCTACAACGCTCAAGCTCAACAAGGAGGTCAACCTGCACCCGACATGAACGCAGGAGGCCAACCCGGCAACGACAACAAAGGCGCCGGCGACTTCACCGATGTAGACTTCGAGGAAGTGAAATAATAAATATTTTGCACTGTAATACGGAGACTGTACCGAACAATCATACGGTACAGTCTCTTTTTTTACGAGAATTGATAATAATATAAAGGGCGTGAATATTATGCAACATCGCTCAACAGCAACCCTTACTTAGGGAACTCATTGTCTAAAATCAGCTCACTCGTCTTGCAAGGATTCTACTTCTCACCTTTAGGGATAATATACAACAGATTATTTCGTTCCTGACAGAATACCTGAATCATTATCGCTATTATTTATCCTCTTTCCACCATTACGGTACTGCTTACCGAAGTCGAGGTTGAATGATAGATTAAGCATTACTATCCGACTTAACTGTGTCGAATATGCCAATTGCTTATTTGGAGCCAGTTGCGAAAGATTATCCACACCTTGCTCATATCTCTTTGTAAATGGATTTAGTATCATACCTTGTATGCTATACTTGTCGTGATTATAACCGACTGCAATAGAGTGCAATGCCTCACCTCTACTCAATGTCTCTCCCCAGAGGTCATGAAAACTCGTATTCATTTCAGCCATAACAATCCATTTTTTATACCTACCAACAATACTACCTCGGAATCCAAAGTTTGAGTGTGTATGAGTGTAATTATTTCCGTTGCTTATATATCTATTGAAGAATGGATTCAACTTTATCATAATATATTCTTTCCAAGGATATATCTGTATTGTCGATTGAAGATTCAACCTGTGGAAGTTCTTCTGATTGGCCATTGTTCTTACAAATTTATTATCCTCAAGTAGAGTCTCCTCCATAATAGGCTTATGGTCATAACTATATCGTCCGAACAGTTCTATACATACATACTTGCATTTCCAACTCGCAGTGAGGCTATTCGACACGAATGATACACTGCCAAGGTTAGGATTGCCTCGGCGCACCTGATAGATGTCTATTTCCTGAGTAACATCGCTAAGGTCGGAGAGTGATGGTGAGTAGCCTGACATATAGGCATTGTATCTGAAATAGAAATTCTTCGGAGCATTGTATGAGAGAGTAATAGTTGGTCTTAAGATATATTTCTCTTGTGAAAGTTCTCCTTGTTGATACCATGTTCTCATACATCCGAGACCCACTACATAAGTAAATCGACCCACCGTCTGGTTATATTCGGCAAATAGATAACTCTCTGCGGTATTCATACTTACTTTTGTGCTAATGTTGCCATCATATATATTATTCATATAAGCCTGTATATGTTTAATACCGGCAGTCATTTTACCTTTACCAAGAGGTCTTTCATATATAGCTTCACCTATGATTGAATACTTATCACCCTCAGTTTGTGAGATAATTGCCGGTCTATTATTATCCTCTGTACCTATTTCTATCATTGAATATTGCCTATTACTGCTACTATTGATATATGTTCCTACAACATCGAAATATAGATGTTGGTCGTTTTTCAAATTCAACTGATAGTAGATGTCTAACGATGGGATATAGGAACGCTGTTGTAGTTTATCCGAAATACTATATATCTTATCTCCTTGATATAGGGTACTATTTCTATCTGTTACAGCATTAGGTTTATCATCATAACTATTCCTCAGTGCAACATTAAAAACACTGCGCTCGTCTGTTCTATTATAGTTGAGGGCGAAGTTTATATAGTCAAATTTCACTTGGGTAGGCTCTCCAAGTTCAATGTTATGAACAGTGTAGTCGGGATATACAAAATCCTCATAATTCTCTCTGGTCCATTCCAAGTCACGTCGTTGCCACGAAGCTACTGCACTTATGGCAGACTTCTTCCAATTGTACTTTGCCGAGAAATTGTACTCGCCATACCCAAGATGAGTAATGCCATTTGTGAAATCTCCAGCAATGTTTCCACCATTCTCTTTCTTCCTCACTATATAATCAAGCACAGCCACAGCACCTCCGTATCTCAAACCCGGATTGTCGTGATATTCCACTCGTATTACATCCGTCGGACGAATGGCACTAACCTCTTCTTTAGTGACTTCAACACCATTTATTCGCAACTGTACCTCTTCACCCAGCGTTGTTCTGATAGTCTTATCGATCGAACTTACTGAGATGCGAGATATTGGCATTTGTTGCAATAGGTTGATACCATTAGTGGCTGCTCGCTTTTGCTCTTGTGTAGGTAAAATCATCTGTCGGTCCGACTTTTTTATTACGGCATCACCTCTTACTACAACCTCATCTAACGATACAGTAGAGACAACAAGTCTTATATCGCCCATATCCATATCTTCATCAAGGTTGGTTATCTCAATATACATATCTTCATATCCGAGATACTGAAACAGCAGGTCATAACTACCATTATTGACATTCATAAGAACGAAACGACCATCGACATCTGTTGCTGTGCCCGTTACAATATTGCCTTTGTCATCAAGCATGGTAGCAGTAGCGCCAATGAGTGGCACACCTTCTACATCATCTACGATTCTTCCTCTAACTGTGAGACCTGCATAAGCCGAGAGCTCTCCTAAAATAAGCCCGATAAGAAATAAAATCTTTTTCATAAGTGTTGCTTTTAAATGTTATTATCTACTGCAAAAGTACCTCAAAAGGTATTTATCACTGATTTATATTGTGGACTATATGGAGTGCAGCCTATTTTGTACAAGCCTGAATATCAGCAAATTACAAACATTCAAAACAAGAAAAGTTTATATCGGGGTATTCTGCGCTTTAGATTGGATTATATCGAATAGGATAAACCGAAAAAAGGTGTAATTTTGCATATGAATACATACTATTGCATTGAGATGGATATGATGATAAAAATTTTTATACTCGGTCTATGTTCATTGGCAGTCTCCTGCTCATCATATAACAACCATAAACAAAAGGCTGATGAAAGTATAAGGTTGGCTATGCAACACGAGATGGAGGGAGCCTCGCTGAGTGAAGATATAGGGGTTGTGGAAGCATTGGAATTCTATAAAGCACAAGAGCCTACCGATACCACTATGATAATGACGGCGACAAGACTTGTAGCCGGTCACTACTGGTGGGCGGGAGAAAAGGCTAAGGCTTATGACATATTGGAACGCTATCTTGAAGAGTATCCCAATGATAGTGAATGCCTATATACATTGCTAAACTTTCTTGTATTGGATAGCGATTACAAGAAAATGGAAGAACACCTTATAAAACGAAGAGAAGAGACACCTTCATCATTCAAAGAGTTACACGAAGTAGCTGTTGTAAAATTTTATAATGATGATACAGATGGGGCAATAGCTATTTATGAAGAGGCTTTTTCTCAAGACATGACAGCCGAAGATTCTACGCTGATGTGGAAACTTGCACTGCCGGCATATGCCGACATACTCAGTTCGGTCGGCGACCAAAGACGTGCTATAGAAATTCGTAAAAGGGTTCTTGAACACGATAGAGGAAATAATGCGACAGACGAGGCTTTATCGTATGCATCATTGGCATGGTATCACCTGCAACTCAACGACCTTTCGACAGCCCACCATTATATTGAATTGGCACAGGCTACCAAGGATGAAACATTTGATAATGACCTATCAAGAGCCGGTTATTTGCAGATAGTTAAGATGATATTGGATTATGCAGAGAGTTCGAATATAGATGTTAAGGAATGGGGGCTTTTCGTCAATGGTCTTGGCGATAAGGCTATGGTTGCCCAGAAGATTACCGAGGCCAAACGCGAGGCCAACTGGAGGCTTGAAGAGAAGAACATGCAGATAACAATACAACGACAGAAGGAGCTGATGCTTTTTGGGGCTTTGACATTCGTTTTGCTTCTATTCATAATAGGGCTATTGTTATGGATGCGTAATAGAAAAAGCAAACTTGTAGAGAAAGAGGAAGAGATTGACACGCTACGCAAGCTTCTATCAGAATCCTCGAATGTAGCAGATGATAACAAAGATGATCGTTTTTTCAAGAAGATATTGCTACAGCAATTGGGCGTAATAAGATTAGCAACCTCCAATCCTACATCCGCAAATCTGGCATTGCTGAAGCGAATGAGAGATATTTCTAACCAAGAGGTGGATGTAGACTCTTTATTGAACTGGAACGACCTCTATCAGACCATCGATTATATCTATGACGGGTTCTATACTTCGTTAATTAAGAGATTTGGCACAACGCTCAATGAGAAAGAGATACAGTTGTGTTGTCTTCTTAAGGCAAACTTCTCCACTAAAGAGATAAGTGTTGTAACGCAACAATCCGTTCGCACGGTGTATCAACGCAAAAGCACCATTCGCCAAACACTTCAAATGCCCGGAGCTGAGGATATAGCGATATTTTTGAGTATAAAGTCATAATAATCTCGGAAACATACTTATAGGTAAAAGTTATAGGGAACACCCCTAAAGATACTATATTGATATAGTATCTTTAGGGGTGCAATGATTAAAAACACGCAAGTGACTTTTATACCTTAATATGGCACTTTGCTTATCTTCTCAATACTGTCACACGGCTGTATAGCCGCCATCGATGGCTATGTTCTGGCCGTTTACATAGGTACTATTGGGCGATGCGAGGAAGAGAGCACAGGTGTCGAGTTCGCCCGACTTTCCGTAGCGACCCAATGGTATACTTCGCTTGGCAACATCTTGGAAGAAGTCGCTATCAAGCGTAGCGGTAGTAAGTTCGGTATAGAAAAATCCCGGGCAAATGCTATTGACCGTAATGCCATACTTGCCCCACTCGGCCGCCAAGGCGCGGGTAAGATTGACAACACCACCTTTGGCAGCATGATAGGGCGCACTACCTATTATCATATTGCCTACAAGTCCATAGATAGAGGCTATGTTGATAATGCGACCATATTGTGCATTTATCATCTCCTTGCCAAATTCACGTGCACAAATGTATGTTCCGAACAGGTCTATATCGATTTCATGCTTTAGCTGCTCGTCGGTAATCTCCTCGGCAGGTCCTACAGCACCCGTACCGGCATTATTTAAGAGAATATCTACACGACCAAAATGCTCCATTGTCTTTTTTACAGCATTCTGCACCTGTTCGGTAACGGTTATGTCGCACACAATAGGCAACACCTCTACACCATACTCTTGCGAGATAGCTCGGGCATTCTCCTCCAAGAGATTTTGTCGACGAGCCAACAATACGAGGTTAGCACCCTGATTGGCAAAAGCCTTTGCCATTTGTAGCCCAAGACCGGCCGATGCACCGGTTACGACAGCTACTTGTCCTTTAAGATCGAAATAATTTTTCATGATATATATTCTTTTTATTTTGTTTACACTTTTAGAATCGTTACAAATATATAAAACATCTAACCAACTGCAATATTTTAAGTTTATTTTTTTGATTAATTAACAAAACCGCATACAATATGACAATGCAGTATAATACCAACAACAATTACTGCCAAAACGTTTAAATAGCACATTGGCAGATACAAAAAAAGACAGCAGAGTTACTCCTCTACTGCCCAATATTAATAAGAAACGAAAAATATTACTTATATCTTTGATAGTATAATAGCTACTTCGCTATCCATGCGCGGAACGGGTACTACGCGATAGGATGAATAGTCGGGGTGCAAAACCACCAAGTTCATTCGACTGATGCGTATGCCATAGTTGCGCTCAAGCATATAACGATATAGGTTTTGTTGCAGGCAATAGTGACTGTAAGAGGTGTCGGTAAGGTGTTCTAGTCCATTCAACCCGCATGCCCAGCGGTTTATCTCATCGGGGTTCACCTTGTTACTTCGCTTCCAATCGTATATTTCATACGTGCCATCGGAGCAAGCGCACACAAGATCTATAGTACCGGCCATGCGCGCATCTACATCATACACGCGCCATTCGGTGCGAAACGGAGTATATCCCACAACACTGTCAAAGGCCTTGAAGAAAGTCCATTCGCGTGTAATATCCACTCTATCACATATCTGCTTATAAGCCCCTTTGTAGCACACCTCACACTCCATATCAATGTCGCGTTTGCCGTTAAGGTAATCCTCTATCTGCTTATGCAAGTATGTTCCCACCTGACTTGCCACGCACCCGCGCATACTCCATTCATCGCGCAATTGTGCAGCCGCAAGAGGGTCATTCTTACACTTGCGCATACTCCAATATTGTGCATCAAATTCCTTAAAAAACTGGGCAATAATGGAACTTACAGGACGCATTTCACCGTGACCATCCACACTGTAACGATGCTCAGCTTCATCAAAATGTATATGATTGTCTCGTTCAAACACTATTTGCGAGCCATCAAGATTTATACTTTGCATTGCTATATTCACTACAACTTACTGATTTTTTGTTCTACTCATAGGGCTGTTATACACAGCAAAATTACAAATTATAATCTGATACTTGCCCACAAGCCCTATGAATTGCAAAAATACAAATTATTTCACCTACCTACGACATAGATGACACACAAAATTTGTATTAAATATTTTTACGACATTTATTTCAAATGAGCAAAAAAAACAGCAGAGATGCTCAGCGCAGGTCTGCTGTTAACAATCACAAAAATTTTCTCTGTCTCTCACAAGACTTTTTACAACTTGACTCAAGCTCAAAGGCCTGTTTTCACATCAAGTGTAAATGTGTAATTCTATAGTATAATATAGGTAACTTAGATTGGTTAAATCAATCGTTTGCACTTTTCTTAAGGCGATGCAAAGATAGCACTATTTTTATTAACAGTATACATATTTTTCGATATTTTTTCAAATCGAGCCATTTTTAAGGCAAAATCGACCCTACAAACACATAAAACAAGGTTACAAATTATAAGCAGCATCATACAAAAGCAAAAGAAAGAGATAAAAAACCATCAGATAAGCAAGGCCAAGAACGTAGAAAAGAGCTAAAAATTTGCTATTTTTGGTAAGGCTATGTAATTTTGCGACAAGAAATACACATTGAAATGATAAGCTACCTACAGATAGAGAAACTAACCAAATCATACGGCGACCGCCTACTCTTCAGCGACATAACGCTGGGAATAGGCGAAGGCGATCGTATAGGTATTGTGGCACAAAATGGAACCGGTAAAACCACCCTGCTCAACATCATTGCCGGCAAAGAAGATTGTGACAGCGGAACCATTACACTACGCAACGGAATACGCATAGGATATCTGGAGCAGACACCCTCCTATCCTCCCGAATTGACCGTTCTGCAAGCCTGTTTCTTCTCGCCCAACGAGACGGTACAAGTCATTGCCGAGTATGAACAAGCCTTGGTTGCCGGCGACAACACCCGATTGGAAGCTGCCCTCGAGCAAATGGACCGCCTCAAGGCCTGGGACTACGAGCAACGCGCCAAACAAATCTTGTCGAAGCTCAACATTACCCGTTTCGACCAACCTGTAGGAGAATTGTCGGGCGGACAAATCAAGCGTCTGGCACTGGCCAATGTGCTTATCACCGAGCCCAACCTGCTCATCCTCGACGAGCCTACCAACCACCTCGACATCGAAATGACCGAGTGGCTCGAAGAGTACCTCAACCGTGGCAACACTACCCTGCTCATGGTTACACACGACCGCTACTTTCTCGACCGCGTGTGCAACGAAATTATCGAGATAGACAACCAGACCACCTACTGCTACAACGGCAACTTCAGCTACTACCTCGAAAAGCGTCAGGAACGACTCGACGTACAGAATGCCGAGACAGCTCGCGCCCGTAACCTCCTGCGCACCGAGCTCGACTGGATGCGCCGACAACCGCAAGCTCGTGGCACAAAGGCCAAGGCTCGTGTAGATGCCTTCTACGACCTTGAAGCCAAGGCACGCCGTCGCATCGACGAAGGTCCGGTAAAGCTCGACGTGAAATCGACCTACATAGGTTCTAAGATTTTCGAGGCGCAATATGTAAGCAAGTCATTCGACGACCTGAAGATTCTCGACAACTTCTACTACAACTTTGCCCGCTACGAAAAGATGGGCATCATCGGACAAAACGGCACAGGCAAGTCAACCTTTATCAAGATGCTCATAGGCGAAGTTGCGCCCGACAGTGGTCGATTTGACATTGGTGAGACAGTACGATTTGGCTACTATAGTCAAGACGGACTGCAATTTAAAGAAGGCATGAAGGTGATAGATGCCGTGCGCGAGATAGCCGAAGAGATTTCGCTCGGCGATGGACGTCGCCTCTCGGCAAGTCAGTTTCTGCAACACTTTCTCTTCTCGCCCGAGAAACAACACAACTATATATATAAGCTCAGCGGTGGCGAGAAGCGTCGTCTGCACCTCTGCACCGTACTCATGCGCAACCCCAACTTCCTCGTGCTCGACGAGCCTACCAACGACCTCGACATCACCACACTGAGCGTCTTGGAGGAGTATCTGCGCAACTTCAAGGGCTGTGTTATCGTTGTGTCGCACGACCGCTACTTCATGGACAAGGTGGTCGACCACTTGCTCGTGTTCCGTGGAAATGCCGAGATTAAGGACTTCCCCGGCAACTACACCGACTATCGCCTGTGGCGCGATGCGCGACAACAAGAGGAACGCAAGGCCGCCGAGGAACAACGTCGCAAACAAGCTGTTGCAACGCCGGCTCCTAAAAAAGAGCAACCCGCCGAGCGCAAGCGACTCACCTTCAAGGAGCGCAAGGAACTTGAAGAACTCGATGCTCTCATACCGCAACTCGAAGCCGAAAAAGCCCGCCTTGAGGTGGAAATGTGCAGTGGCACACTCACTACCGACCAACTCATAGCACACTCACGTCGTATCGAAGAACTCATTGCCACACTCGACGACAAAGGCATGCGCTGGCTCGAACTGAGCGAGATTGAAGGATAAAAAATAAATTAAACTATCACAATTCTCTTTTACTCACCATTCTTGTTATCTTTAAATAAGATAGGATGCGGCTCGGAAAAAAACTCAAGTAAACTTGGTTTTTCTTCTCTCGCCTTTCACTATCTTTGCACACATATTATGAGTTGGGAATCGTTTATAGCACGTCGCATCTATTTCGACAAGGACAAGAGGCGCGAGGTTTCGCCACCGGCTGTGCGGTTGGCAGTGGCCGGTGTTGCCTTGGGTCTGGCTGTGATGATTATCTCGGTGGCCATTGTCGTGGGCTTCAAGCACGAGATACGCGACAAGGTGATAGGATTTGGTTCGCACGTCAATATATCGGCATTCTCGAGCAATACATCCTACGAGACTCCACCCATTGAGTATAGCGAGTTCTTACAACAGATATTGCAGAACGATAGCGATATAGCCCGTATAGAACCCTACGCTACCAAGCCAAGCATCCTCAAGACCGACAGTCAATATATGGGCGTAGTGGTAAAGGGCGTGATGCCCGACTACGATTGGGAGTTCTATGCCCGTAATCTTGTTGCGGGTACAATACCACAAATTACCGACTCGACGGTATCTACACAGATTGTCATTTCGCAACATATCGCCTCGCAATTGCAACTAAATGTGGGCGATGACGTGCTGGCATACTTTGTAGACAACAACCGCGCTCGGGCTCGCAAATATAATATCACAGGAATATACAAGACCGACTTGGCCGACTATGACAACCTGTTTATACTCGGTGACGCCCGACAACTGCAACAAATAAACGGATGGGATGCCAACCAATATAGCGGTATAGAGATGCGTCTGCACGACTTCGACAAGCTCGATGAGGTAAACTCCCGCCTATATCGGCTACTTATAGCAAGTCACGACTCATACGGCTCACACTATTATGTGCGCTCGGTGCGCGAGCTCAATCCCGTATTTTTCGGATGGTTGAGCCTGCTCGATATGAACGTGTGGATAATACTCATACTCATGGCCATCGTGGCAGGCTTTACCATGATATCGGGACTGCTCATTATCATTCTCGAAAACACCTCGATGATAGGTACACTGAAAGCCCTCGGAGCCGACAACCGCTCAATCCGCCAAACATTTCTCCAAGTAGCCTCATACTTGGTAGGTCGTGGTATGCTATGGGGCAATGTCATAGGACTTGCAGTATGTCTTTTGCAACAACACCTGCATATACTCAAGCTCAATCCCGAGGCCTACTATATTGCCTACGTACCCATAGAGATCAATATATGGCATATCATACTGCTCAATATTGCCACCCTCTCGGTATCGATGCTGATGCTTGTGGGACCTTCGTATATTGTGTCACTTATCCGCCCCGCCAAGTCAATCAAGTTTGAGTAAACACCCAACCGTCCTACACAACCATGCCCATTATAGAAATAACATCACTGAACCACCCCGGCGTAGAGGTATTTGCCACCCTCACCGAGGCACAACTACGCAACCGCATAGAGCCCGACAAGGGTGTGTTTATAGCCGAGAGTCCCAAGGTAATACGTGTAGCACTCGACGCCGGATATACCCCCTTGGCACTATTGTGCGAGAAAAAGCACATAGATGGCGACGCTGCCGACATCATAGCTCGATGTGGCAACATTCCCGTCTATACCGGCAAACGCGACTTGCTGACATCCCTCACCGGATATACCCTCACCCGAGGTGTATTGTGTGCCATGCGTCGCCCTGCTCCGCGCAGTATCGAGGAGGTGTGTGGCAACAGTAGTCGTGTGGTGGTAGTAGACGGTGTGGTAGACACCACCAATATAGGCGCAATATTTCGCTCGGCGGCAGCACTGGGTATCGATGCCGTACTGCTCACACCCACCTCGTGCGACCCCCTCAACCGTCGCGCCGTAAGAGTATCGATGGGGTCGGTATTTCTCGTACCCTGGACATGGCTGAATACCCCCATCGGCGACCTCAACAAGATAGGCTACAAGACCGTAGCCATGGCACTCAGTGACAACTCGGTATCGATAGACGACGAGACACTCAACAACGAGCCACGTCTGGCCATCATCATGGGCACAGAGGGCGACGGACTCGCCGACAACGTGATAGCCGAAGCCGACTATGTGGCACGCATACCCATGGCACACGGAGTAGACTCGCTCAACGTAGCCGCAGCAGCCGCAGTAGCCTTCTGGCAATTGAGAAAGAAATAATTCTCATAGTCAGATTCAAGCCATCAAATAGCAACAATGGCCAATAAAACCATTATTATACCCTCAAAACAATGATATAAAGATTTCTATCCGGCCAACTCTTCCAACCCGACCGGATACGCTATTGTTATTATCCGAAAAACGCATCACATCAGGAGCAAAGACAAAATTGTAAAGCGAAAAACTTGCCTATTCAAAAAGAAATGAGTATCTTTGCACCGCAATTTTGCAAAACAAACAAATAAACAATTAAAAACAGTATGAATCACTACGAAACCGTTTTCATTTTAACTCCCGTTTTGTCTGCCGAGCAGATGAAGGAAGCGGTAGAAAAATTTGAAAAGATTCTCACCGACAACGGTGCAGCTATCGTCAACAAAGAAGAGTGGGGCTTGCGCAAATTGGCTTATCCCATCGAAAAGAAATCAACAGGTTTCTACACCTTCATCGAGTTTGACGCAGAGCCTACAGTAATCAAGACTCTCGAAGTAAACTTCCGTCGCGATGAGCGTGTAATCCGTTTCTTGACATTCAAGCAAGACAAATTTGCTCATGAGTATGCCATCAAGAGAAGAGGCGCAAAAGCAAACACAACTACAAACGAAGAAGTAAAGGAGAACTAAGACATGGCACAAGCACAATCGGAAATCAGATATTTGACTCCCGCGTCGGTAGATGTCAAGAAGAAAAAATACTGTCGTTTCAAAAAGAACGGTATTAAGTATATCGACTACAAAGACCCCGAATTCTTGAAGAAATTCTTGAACGAGCAAGGCAAAATCCTTCCCCGTCGTATCACAGGTACTTCGTTGAAGTTCCAACGCCGCATTGCTCAAGCAGTGAAAAGAGCACGCCACTTGGCATTGCTTCCCTATGTAACCGATATGATGAAATAATTTTAACGTAAGGAGGATATTAGCATGCAAGTTATATTGAAAGAAGATATCGCAAGCCTCGGCTACAAAGATGATGTAGTAACAGTAAAAGACGGATACGGTCGCAACTACCTTATCCCCCAAGGTTTGGCTGTAATCGCTTCAGCCTCTGCGTTGAAAGTTTTGGCTGAAAACAAAAAACAACGTGCCCACAAACTCGCCAAGATCAAAGCCGACGCTGAAGCTATCGCAACAGCTGTTGCTGAGCTCAAGGTGGTTATCACTGCTAAAGCCAGCGAGAATGGCACAATCTATGGTGGTATCAACAATGCTAAGGTTTCGGAGGCTTTGGCAGCTCTCGGTCAAGAAATCGACCGCAAGAAAATCATCGTTAAAGATACTATCAAAGAAGTTGGTACATACAATGCCATCATCAAATTGCACCCCGAAGTATCGGTTGAGCTCTCATTTGATGTTGTAGCTGAAGAAATTGCCAAATAATCAGTATTTTAACAATACTTTTCACAAAACAACCACTGCGCTGTTCCCTGCGGAACAGCGCAGTGTGTTTATATACCAACCCTACTCTCCTACACTAACCAAGTGCAATAAAATAACACTATATCACAATATACGACCAATATATTTTTGTAATTTTGCACCATGCGACAAGCCATTCACGACATATTGCATCGATATTGGGGGTACGATTCGTTTCGCCCCTTACAGGAGGATATTATCTTGTCGGTATTGGCCGGTCGCGATACGTTGGGATTGATGGCTACCGGTGGTGGCAAGTCGCTTACGTTTCAAGTTCCCGCCTTAGCCATGGATGGTGTGTGCATTGTTATTACACCACTTATTGCTTTGATGAAGGACCAAGTGGACAACCTGCGTAAACGTGGCATTAAGGCCGCCATGATAGCCTCGGGCATGACGCGTCGCGAACGCAATGTTGCATTTGAGAATTGTATAAACGGTGCGTATAAATTCTTATACGTTTCGCCCGAGCGCCTCTCTACCGAGATGTTTCAAACCCGTCTGCGCGAAATGAACGTATCGCTGTTGGTTGTCGACGAGGCACACTGTATATCGCAATGGGGCTATGACTTCCGCCCATCCTACCTGCGCATTGCCACACTGCGCGAACAGCTACCGGGCATACCCGTACTGGCTCTTACCGCCTCTGCCACACGTGCTGTAGCCGACGATATATGCAACAAGCTACATATGCACAATCCTCAACGCCTGCGCCTCTCTTTTGCCCGCCCCAATATATCGTATGTTGTGCGCAAAGGAGAGAATAAGATACAACAGCTTGTTCACATTCTGGAACGTGTGCCGGGGTGTGCCATTGTGTATGTTCGCAATCGCAAACGCACAAAAGAGATAGCAACCGAACTACTACTGCATAATATTGCGGCCACTTACTATCACGCCGGACTTTCACCCGAAGATAAGAACGACCGACAACAACGTTGGACAAATGGCGAGATACGTGTCATGGTGGCAACCAACGCCTTTGGCATGGGTATTGATAAACCCGACGTACGAATAGTCATACATGTAGATACCCCCAACTCACCCGAGGAGTATTATCAAGAGGCCGGACGTGCGGGGCGCGATGGCGCACGCTCGTATGCCGTATTACTATACGCCAAGAGCGACCGTACTACCCTGCACAAGCGCATTAGCGAAAGCTTTCCCGACAAGGAGTTTATACGCACCACTTATGAACGAGTGTGCAATTTCTTGGGTTTTGCCATAGGCGAAGGTGCCGAACAGATGCGAGAATTTAGTTTAAATCAGTTCTGTCAAACATTTAATACACAGACTATTCAAACAATCAGTGCATTGGAGATTCTCACACAGGCAGGTGCTCTGGAATTTATCGAAGAGACCGATGCCCTCTCGCGCGTAATGATGGAAATGCGTCGCGACGAGCTCTACAACTTACCCGACGTAGACGACACCACCGACCGCGTGTTGCAGTGCCTGCTACGCTCCTACACCGGTCTGTTTGCCGACTATGTGATGATTCACGAGGAATTACTACAAAACCGCCTCAACCTCGATGCACAAACCGTATACGAAGCCCTGCTAAAACTCTCTCGTTTGCGCGTATTGCATTATATCCCGCGCAAGCGTACACCATTCATATACTTCCCTGTTCGTCGCGTAGAGGGCAAATATATTGTTATTCCGCATAGCGTATACGAAGAACGCAAAAAACGCATGCAAGAGCGCATCGAATACATGATCAGATATGCAACTGCCGAGAGCTGCCGTGCCTCGATGCTACTGCGCTACTTCGACGAAGAATCGACAAGCGATTGCGACACCTGCGACGTGTGCCGTGCCTCTCGCACACAAGCACTCGACAAGACACGAACAGATGCCATAACAAGCGAGGTAAAACGACTGCTCAACAAACATAATACCTTGACAATTGCGCATGCCGTGAACACCATACACTACCCTCGCACTCAGGTGACAGAGGTAATACGCAGGCTCATCGACGAGGAGATATTGACAAGCAACGGCATCGAAATATCATTACACGAACAACCTTGAAAATAAAAACAAAACACACCATTCGCAAACGAAATAAAATAACTATACAATACTGATATACAAATATATAAAACATGATACTTAAAGGAGTTTTTATAATTTTATCGTTTTACATTCTTGGTATAGTATCAAGCAACCTTATAGGAGGCCTTATACCGGGCAGTGTATGTGGCATGCTACTACTCTTTGTTGCTTTATGCGGGGGCATTGTCAAGCCCGACAGTGTGCGCAGTGTAGCACGGGCTCTTACTCATAACATGGCTGTACTTTTTGTGCCGGCCGGTGTAGGTATCATGGCGCAATATGACTTGATTGCGCAAAATTGGGTAGGAATTATCACTATTACCATCATGTGTACACTGCTTGTACTGCTCTCGACCGGTGGTATTGCCCAATATCTAAACAACCGCTTTAAAAATAACAATATAAACAAAAGCAAATGAAAGATATACTATCATCAACACCGGCAATGTTACTGCTCGTCATCGGTAGTTACTACATTGGCACGTTATTATATCGTCGTTTGCGCTCGGCATGGGTACATCCGGTAGCTGTAGCTATGATACTATGTATTGTTGTGTTGCTCATTTTAGGCATCGACTACTCCACCTTCCAGGCCGGCACTGCTTTTCTCGATTTCTTGTTAGGGCCAACGGTTGTGGCATTAGGCTACCTGCTATATGAGCAACTCGAACATCTTCGCGGTCGCGAGATAGCCATCTTCGTGGCAACCATCATTGGTGCATCTGTTGGCATAGCGAGCGTTGTTTTGTTAGGATATTTCTTCAACCTTGATGAGGCGCTCATTGCCTCACTTGCGCCCAAGTCGGCCACTATGCCCATTGCCATACCCCTATCGGAACAGTCGGGCGGACTACCCGCCATTACCGCCGTTGTCGTATTCCTCACCGGCATCGTCGGCAGCCTCATAGGCCCTTGGCTACTCGACAAGTGCGGCATCACCCACCCCATAGCTCGCGGACTTGCACTCGGCTCCGCCTCGCACGGTATAGGCACCTCACGCGCCATCGAACTCGGCGCCATCGAAGGCGCAGTAAGCGGCCTCGCCATCGGCCTCACCGGCGTAGCCATATCACTACTACTACCATTAGTAGAGTGGATGATCTAGAGCCACAAAACATCACACAAACGCCACAACCACACCCCATCGGCAAAAAAAGGAATAAAACAGAGTAAAAACCGCCACTTTTCTTGCCGATAACGGCAAGAAAAGAGTTATCTTTGCATAAAACCAAAATTCAATAGATATATGAGCAGCAACTTTATTACAACTAAAGAATACGCCATTATGCACAATATTTCAGAACGCACCGTTAGAAACTATTGCGCCAAAGGCCGAATACCTAATGCTCAACTAATAGGCAAAACATGGACTCTTCCGGCCGATGCACACGTACCTGAACGCAAGAATGCGAAAAGTAAAATAAGTCCTCTTTTGAAAGCACTTCGCGAGCAAAAGGCCGGTTGCATAAAAGGTGGCATATATCATCGCACTCAAATAGACCTAACCTATAACTCAAATCATATAGAAGGTAGCCGACTGACAAAAGAACAGACTCGCTATATATACGAAACCAATACCATCGAAATTACACAAGAAGCTATAATTGTTGATGATATAATAGAGACAACCAATCACTTTAGATGTATCGATTATATCATCGATCATGCCCACAACCCCCTAAACGAAGCCTTTATCAAGCACCTGCACACGTTACTCAAATCAGGAACAAGCGAAGCATCAAAATCATGGTTTGCCATAGGAGAATACAAACTGTTACCCAACGAAGTAGGCGGAATGGAAACTACCAAACCGGAGGAGGTAAAGCAAGCCATGAAAATGCTAATAAAGCAATATTACAATACTAAACCAATAACATTTGAAACAATACTCGACTTTCATCAGAAATTTGAGTCCATACACCCATTTCAAGACGGAAATGGTCGCGTTGGGCGACTTATCATGTTTAAGGAGTGCCTTGCTCACAATATCGTACCTTTTATCATCACCGATGAAATCAAGATGTATTACTATCGAGGCTTGCACGAATGGTCACGTACCCCAGGATACCTTATCGACACATGCCTCACCGCACAAGACCACTACAAAGCCATACTCGACTATTTCAAGATAAAGTATTAAGCCAAGCAATTGCACTCAGTTACCGAATTAGGAATCACGACAGATGTCAAGCCGGTACAACCTTCGAAGGCGCTACTGCCTATCTCCGTTACCGAATCGGGAATTACGACTTCGCCATTTTCGCTTTCGAATCCATACACAACTCTCATATAACCCTCAGGCCCGATCTCAGTTATTTTTTTTCACAAACAAAGATACACTATCGCGTATGAATCTCATATTTTTAGTTTTTGTATTTATACTTACCTCCGTTTTGTGAGGCACTTCTATTTGTATATAAGAAAAACAAGAAGAAATTTAGTAATTTCAGCAAATTATATTTTTACATCTAATAATCAGCGCGAAATAAATCAATTACATACAAAAGAGAAAAGCCACCTGTTCGATCACTCGAAAATGGAAGAAAAAGCAAAAGTGTAAAAGATGCTGAGCCAAAATTTACATTCCGACACAGCCTCAACCACAATGTTATATCTTTTTCGCTTTCTTCATCGGCTCAAGCTCCACAATGAACGGATGCAAATAATTCGGCAACAAATTCTTATAACAATCGGCCTTCTCAGCCGGCGCATAGATGGTCTTAATTGCATCGCAACCCCTCAAAGCAACTTCTCCAAATTTATCGATACCGGTACCTAATATAAGTGTTTCTAATGACTCACACCCTGCAAATATCCCTCTTGAAACCACTTTTACCAAGTTGGGGATAGTTATCTCGGTCAAGCCGGTACAACCTTCGAAAGCGCCACTGCCTATCTCTGTTACCGAATCAGGGATGGTTACCCGGGTCAAGCCGGTACAACCTTTGAAAGCATACTCACCTATCTCGGATACCGAATCGGGGATGGTTATCTCGGTCAAGCCGGCACAACCCCAAAAAGTACATTCACATATCTCAGTTACCGAATTAGGAATCACTATAGATGTCAAGCTGGTGCAACCATTGAAAGCACCCCAACCTATCTCCGTTACCGAAGCTGGGATAGTTATCTCGCTCAAGCCGACACAACCAACAAAAGCACTCATGCCAATCTTGGTTACCGAATCGGGAATCACGACAGATGTCAAGCCGGTACAACCTTCGAAGGCGCTACAGCCTATCTCTGTTTCCGAATCGGGGATTACGACTTCGCCATTTTCGCTTTCGAATCCATACACATCTCTCACATAATACTCAGGCCCCATCTCAGTTATTTTTTTCACAAACAAAGATACACTATCGCGTATTAATCTCATATTTTTAGTTTTGTATTTATACTTACCTCCGTTTTGTGAGGCACTTCTATTTGTATATAAGAAAAACAAGAAGAAATTTAGTGTTTTCGGCAGATTATATTTTTACATCTAATAATCAGCGCGAAATAAATCAATTACATACAAAAGAGAAAAGCCATCTGTTCGACCACTCGAAAATGGCAGAAAAAGCAAAAGTGTAAAAGAGGCTGAGCCAAAATTTACATTCCGACACAGCCTCAACCACAATATTATTTCTTTTTCGCTTTCTTCACCGACTCAAGCTCAACAATGAACGGGTGCAAATTGTTGGGCAAACGCTTTATATAGTAATCGGTCTTCTTAGCCGGTACATAGATGGTCTTAATTGCATTGCAAGCCCAAAAAGCATCTTCTTCAAATTTATTGATACCGGTACCCAATATAAGTGTTTCTAATGACTCACACCCTGCAAATATCTCTCTTGAAACCACTTTTACCGATGACGGGATTGTTATCTCGGGCAAACCGGAACAATTCAAGAATGTATAAGCTTCAATCTTGGTTACCGAATCAGAGAGGGTTATAGCTGTCAAGCTCGTACAACCTTCGAATGCACTACTGCCTATTTCTGTTACCGAATCGGGAATGGTTATCTCGGTCAAGCTGGTACAATTCCCGAAAGCACTATCGCCTATCTTAGTTACCGAATTAGAGATGGTTATAGATGTCAAGCCGGTACAACCTTCGAATGCGCAACTGCCTATCTCCTTTACCGAAGCGGGTATAACAACAGATGTCAAGCTCGTACAACCCTTGAAAGCGCCACTGCCTATCTCTGTTACCGAAGCGGGGATAGTTATCTCGCTCAAGCCGGTACAACCTTCAAATGCGCTACTGCCTATCTCCGTTACCGAATCAGGAATAGTTACATCACTCAAGCCGGTGCAACCTTCAAATGCGCTACTGCCTATCTCCGTTACCGAATCAGGAATAGTTACATCACTCAAGCCGATGCAACCTTCGAAAGCATTAAAGCCTATCTTAGTTACCGAATCGGGAATGGTTATCTCGCTCAAGCCGGTACAACCATTGAAAGCATACTTGCCTATCTCTGTTACCGAATCGGGGATTATTGTTGCCTTACAACCTGCAATCAGTTCATTGCTATTTGTTTCAATTATCGCATTGCAATTGTTGCGCGAGTCGTAACGGGTATTATCTTCAGCAACTCTTATCTCAGTCAAATCCGTACAACCGATAAAGGATTTGGGACTAATGTATATTACCGAAGAGGGTATAGCTATCGAAATCAAGCCAATACAATTCTCAAAGGCACGCTCTCTTATTTCTGCTACCGAGTCGGGCATAACGGTTGAGTTACAACCTATAATTAGCACATTGCTATCAGTTTTAATTATTGCATTGCAATTATTGCGCGAGTCGTAACGGGTATTATCTTCGGCAACTTTTATCTCAGTCAAGCCGGTGCAACCTTCGAATGCGCCACTGTCTATCTCTATTACCGAAGCGGGGATAGTTATCTCGCTCAAGCCGGTGCAACCTTTGAAAGCATACTCGCCTATCTTAGTTACCGAAGCGGGGATAGTTATCTCACTCAAGCTGGTGCAACCTTTGAAAGCATACTCGCCTATCTTAGTTACCGAAGCGGGGATAACAACAGATGTCAAGCCGGTACAACCATAGAAAGTATTCTTGCCTATCTCTGTTACCGAAGCGGGGATGGTTATCTCGGTCAGGCCGGTACAACCATCGAAAGCATACTCGCCTATCTTAGTTACCGAAGCGGGGATGGTTATCTCGGTCAAGCCGGTGCAACCTTCGAAAGCATACTTGCCTATCTCTGTTACCGAAACGGGAATCACGACAGATGTCAAGCCGATACAACCACAGAAAGCGAAACTGTCTATCTCCGTTACCGAAACGGGGATGGTTATCTCGGTCAAGCCGGTACAACCTTTGAAAGCACTTACACCTATCTTGGTTACAGAATCGGGGATAATTACCTCGGTCAAGCCGGTACAACCATCGAAAGCACTTACGCCTATCTTGGTTACAGAATCGGGGATGGTTATCTCGCTCAAGCCGGTACAACCTTCGAAAGCACTAAAGCCTATCTCAGCTACCGAATCAGGGATAGTTATAGATGTCAAGCCGGTGCAACCTTCGAATGCGCTACTGCCTATCTCTGTTACCGAAGCGGGGATAGTTATCTCTCTCAAGCCGGTGCAACCATAGAAAGCACTACCGCCTATCTCTGTTACCGAATCAGTAATCACAACAGATGTCAAGCCGGTACAACCATAGAAAGCACTACCGTCTATCTCTGTTACCGAATCGGGGATGGTTATAGATGTCAAGCCGGTGCAACCTTGGAAAGCTATAGAGCCTATCTTGGTTACCGAATCAGGGATGGTTATCACGTTCAGGCCGGTGCAACCTTTGAAAGCATACCAACCTATCTCCGTTACAGAATCGGGGATTATTGTTGCCTTACAACCTGCAATCAGTTCATTGCTACTTGTTTCAATTATCGCATTGCAATCATTGCGCGAATCATATACAGGATTCCCTTCGGCTACTTTTACTTCTTTCAATCCCACACAACCCGATAGTATACCATCATAAATCTTTTCTACCGAAGAGGGAATAGTTACAGATGTCAAGCCGATGCAACCTTCGAAAGCATACTTGCTTATCTCTGTTACCGAATCGGGGATGGTTATCTCGGTCAAGCCGGCACAACCTTTGAAAGCAGATTCTTCAATCTCGATTACCGAAGCGGGGATAGTTATAGATGTCAAGCCGGTGCAACCTTTGAATGCGCTACTGCCTATCTTCGTTACCGAAGCGGGTATAACAACAGATGTCAAGCCGGTGCAATCCTCAAATGCCCAAGAACCAATCTTTGTTACCGAATCGGGAATCACAACAGATGTCAAGCCCGTACAACCCTTGAATGCGTTATATTCAATTGCTGTTGTACCTTCGGGAATTATTGCAACACCATCTTTTATTTCTAATTTTGCCATAATAGATATTTTTGGATTTTGTTAATTGTGAATATACTATTTAGGATTTTCATCATCCTACATCAGATTTCATCTCAATCATCATCTTCGTCGTCATCTTCATACAAGCTCCATAGTTGTTCGAAGCTACCAGATTCACTATCGCACTCAGTTTCTTCAATAGCCTTGCCATCATAGCGCAAAGTAATTCGATGCTCCTCGATTTCATAATCAGCCCTATCAAAGATTACATCAAAACATTCGTAATAAAAAGACAACTTCTCGATATCGAAATTTTCCACATCAAACTCCCATACCTTATGCTCTCGGTTTTGATAATATCCGAAACTTTCGAGACACTCATCATCCCACTTTTGTTCCAAATCAAAGGATTGATAAGCAGAGTACTCACCCCTATCTCC
The DNA here is from genome assembly GCA_017522135.1 of Bacteroidaceae bacterium. GTDB lineage: Bacteria > Bacteroidota > Bacteroidia > Bacteroidales > Barnesiellaceae_A > Barnesiella_A. Next base: position 32,334 of record JAFXAB010000032.1, on the reverse strand, counting down.
CAGTGCATCCTCATCAAATTCTATCTCTATACCATCCACATAAACACGTACACTTTCAGGTGGACAATCGCCATTGAAGGCAAAAGATTCGTCCACAATATTTTCGTCTGTGTCAAATGCAACATAGTCGTGTTCTTCAATTGTCACCTCTACACGGATATGGCGGGTTACCAATTTGTCATCCAATATACTCATAGTTGTAATACTACTTTTCTTTATAAATCAACATAGCCGATGGAACCCAATGATAAGAACCATTTCCGTTTGAACTACAACTTGTAGAGTACTTTATATCCACCACTTCCACATTATTGCTCTCTATAAACGAATTGATTGCATGATCCAGTCGCTCATGATGAAGTGGATTGGTACTATTCATTAAGAATGTCTTTACTTTTATCATAACATGCTCCTTTCTTTATATATACGGGATATTTTAAAAGATTTAGTCAAGAGGAGTTAATTTTTGAGTTAACCTCTTTCTTTGATACGTCGCACAAACTTTTCAAGCATCTCATAATAGAGATAATCATTTACATTCTTGTGTGTATGACGGTGCATTGCCTCGAAGAAGGCTACAAAGTTTGCGTCATTATAGAAACCGAATAGATGCTCTTCCAAGAAGTTATACAAATCTGCATACTTTATAATAGAGTACATCTTTGCCATATTCTCGTCCTTAATTGTAGGACTATTGTATGATGGCGTAAGGATTATAAAGTGAGGCTTTGCTCCTTCGTTATTCTTAACGAGCCAATTTACATAGTTTACATACCTATTGAGCTGTGTACTATCATCACCATCGGTGGCAATTGTGTTGATGTCCGATTTAATCTTATTCTCGATAACGACAATATTCTCTCCATCACGAATCAGCAAATCTACTCGGCCTCCGCTTGGATTCTTTCTATTCCACTCAGTGCTTTCGATTTTTGCAGACTCCTCTCGTGCAACTGTGAAGTTCTTTTGGAGGTCAATGCCATATTTGGCAAAGAACTCCTTCCACAATTCATAATACTCGGATTGCTTCATAAAATATTTAAGAGCATCAGAGAAGCAATTTTCATTGTTCTGAATTTTGCAGATATCAAATATCGATACTTTTCGCTGAGACTTAATGCTTAAATTATCAACATCAACTTCATCAACAACCTTATCTTCCCATAATGAAGAGTCGTTAAATAGAGCAAATAAACTATCATAATCGCTACTATCAGAAGGGTAGATATATTGTTTTAATGAGGCTTTTGCCTGTTTATGTTCACCTAATTGGATTACCTCATCTGTCGGCAGATTTGATCCTCTATTCTCATCGGCATTGCTAAAACGGATGAATCTGCGAATAGAACTTTTGATTCGATAAACTTTATCTGCCTTGTATGTAATAAAGATGCTCTGCTGTTCGGCATTATTGAAGATATCTAAAATAGAAACACCTGCATAAGATATTCCCCCTTCTTTATCAATGTAATCCTTCTGCATCTCCCAAATTTCCTTATCTACTCCACTTCTGTTGAGTGACATATTGGCACCTGGCACCTCTTCAAGCCCTTTAGCCATACCTATTACCTCGACCAAGCCTTTGTCGTAGTATTTAACAAAAAGCATATAACCAATTTTGTTTTCATGCTCTTTGGCAAAATTACCTGTTGCATTGAGGTATATATAATGTCTACCATTATCGGCTTTAAAGAAATTAATTACTTCATGACCGAGATTTTCTGATAGATAATCTCCTACGTACATTCTATTTATTACAATACCTGCTTTTGAAATAGGTTCTTCGGCGTTTTGTTGTGTTTTCATAATATTTCACTTATTAATTATGTGTTTTTTAATTAGGTATCAATAAAAAAGTGCGGGTCTATTAGCTCAATCTGTTAGTAGGCCCTAGGAATGCCTTGGCAAAGATGTAAGCAACAGCCCACACGCGCGGCTATCTAAATGGGTATAGATATCACGGGGTGGAAAAGCTTGCTTAGCGTCTCTTGCCTTAGTAGAATTTCCTAGGTTCACTAACGAGAGTGCTAAACACTTTCCGGTGTTCGAATTAGTATGTCATCGCAAATATAAAAATTATTATTTATAAACGCTATCCACTTACACCATTTTTTTGTAGGCTGTTGCTTTATCTGTCTATATATAAAAAATCCGGCACTAGAATTTAGCGCCGGACTTGTATTTTATGATATTTTCACTCTTTCACACAGTTATCAACTCGTACTCGCGGGTGCCGAGGCCGATTTTTTCGCCATGCTCGAGGGCGGCACGCCAGTGGGTGTCGGGGTGTAGGAGGTGGAATTTGTCCTCACCTTCGAGTGTGCCATGATTGTGGTTGCAGTGTAGTATATTGTCGGACTTCATAGCGGGAGCGGCTATAACAAGGTCGGCACAAGCTTGGTCAAGGGCTACGGGGTCGAACGAGGCAAGGATACCTATATTGGGCACGATGGGTGCGTCGTTGTGATTCCAGCAGTCGCACTCGGGCGATACGTCGACAATAAAGCTTACATGGAAGTGGGGCTTGTCCTTGAGCACGGCTTGGGTATACTCGGCTATCTTGTAGTTGAGGCGTTCAGTGGTGTCGTCGGCACCGGGTACGGCTGCGTTGTACTGACACATAGCAATACACTGTCCGCAACCTACACAACGTGTGTAGTCGATTGTAGCCTTGCGGTCGACGAGCGAGAGTGCTCCATGAGCACAATTGCGCACGCACATACCGCAACCTACACATTTGTGTTCCTTGATGCGAGGTTGCGAACCGCTGTGCAACTCAAGTTTGCCACCACGGCTGGCAGCTCCCATGCCAAGGTTTTTCAGCGCACCGCCAAATCCGGCTTGCTCGTGACCCTTGAAGTGATTCATCGAGATAACAATATCGGCATCGACAATGGCTGTACCTATCTTGGCAGTCTTGCAATAGTCGCCATCGATGGGCACCTCGCGATAGTCGGTTCCTTTCAATCCATCGGCAATAATTACAGGACATTGTGCCGATATGGGGTTATAGCCATTTTCCATAGCACTCTGCAAGTGGTCTACGGCATTGGCACGCTTGCCTGTATAGAGAGTATTGGAGTCGGTAAGGAAGGGGCGACCACCCAAAGAACGTACGATAGCCGCCATACGGGCTGCATATTGCGGACGCAGATAGGCCAAGTTACCCGGCTCGCCGAAGTGAATTTTGATAGCGGCAAACTTATTCTGAAAGTCGATATTGGCAATGCCGGCACGACGCGCCACGCGCTCCATCTTGTCGATAAGATTGCATTGCGGTGTGGTGCGCATGTTGGTAAAGTATACTTTTGCTTTCTCCATAATATGTTGTTGTTTTGATGATTAAATTGCCTTAATAAATGATGTTTCTCAAAGTTTGTTCCAAAATTAAAATTAAAAATCGAGATAAAGAAGTTAAATAACGCTTTTTTACATCGGAGCAGATATATTTTGTATTACATTTGCCCATGACAAACCACTATATGCTCCTTATGAAGAAACAATTATATCACCTTGTCACAGCATGGCTATTGGTTGTTTTGCTTGGTTCTTGCAACCAACAAGACTTCACCATAGAGTATTTTCCTTATCGCTCCGAGAAGAGCGGATTTTGGGGTATGATGTCACCCAATGGAACTTCACTATTCGACGGTCGTTTCATGAATCCACCGGGCATATCTACCCGAGGAGTCTTTATGGTGCAGGAAGAAGATGGATACTACGCATTCTATACCGCCAAGGAAAAGACCCAATGTATCAATGACGACAAGTACATCATGGCCAAGCCATTCTTGCTTAGCGACTACACCCCGGTGCTAAGCAAAGACAATAACCGACTATCTATTATAGACATCAAAGGCAATACAGTAGCTACACTGCCCGACAACATAGTAGATATAGGTTTCTTTGCCAACGGACTTGCACCATTTGTTACCGACAGTACCATTCGTCGCATGGGCTATGTAGACACTCGTGGCAATATAGTCATCCCGGCACGTTACTCCCTTGCCACCAACTTTGTGTGCGGTGTAGCACTTGTCGAGGAGATTATCAAAGGCATCCCATCGGTATCGGTTATAGACCCCAAAGGCAACACTATATACACCTTTGGCAACGAATGGCAACCCCTTGCCACCGAATATTCCGACGGACTGCTACCCATTATCAACATTCGTCAAGAGATAGCCTTTCTCGACACTCGCGGTCGCATAGCCATACCTCCCAGTGACAATCTACACATGTGCCTACCCAACAATCCGGCAACAATACCCTATACTTTCAAGAACGGCTACTGCATCTATAGCGACGGACAATACTACGGACTCATAAACAAGCGAGGCGAAATTGTAGTGCCGGCACAGTATCTCAATCTATATTTGGGCGAAGGCGGTCTCTATGCAGCCGAAGACCGACAGCACCATTGGGGTTGCATCGACAGCAGAGGTCACATCGTTATACCTTTTGAGCACTATCCCGGTGTGATAAAACCCTCTATCACACCCCACTGCATTGTCATGCAAAACGAAGCACAACGCTATCGCCTTATCAACAACAAAGGCGAAGTGATAAGCAAGCCTTTTACCAACTACCGTACACAATAACACAAGAAGAGCGAACAATATGCCGACATCGCTTGTTTTAAGGCAAGTAAAAACCCATTAAAGACACAGCGATGAAAAAGACAATTCTCATTTGCGCGGCTGCGACTCTACTGACAGCTTGCAACGGCAATCGTGCCAACTATACAACCGTCGACGATGGCGCATACATCGAAGCGGCCGACTCAAGCGGTATCATAAACGTATATGCCTATGAAGGCAACATAAAAGCACTTGGCGACATGCCCCCGGCACACTATTTAGTAGTGATAAGCGAGCAACTCGACAGCGTAAACGGCACATACACCATGACAACAACCTATATCGAAGCCGACACCATCAAAGCACAACATAAGAGCCGAGGAAAGAAATCGACCCATTGGGGTATACCCGGACACCACAACGCCAAAGTATATGCCCTCGCACCCGACAGTGGCTCGACCGACTCGGTATATCTATACGTCGAGACCGACACCACCGTGATACTGCTCGACAAAGACAAAAAACACCCCACTCACCCCCACCACATGCGCTTATGGAAAAGACATGATACAAAACACACTCACGACAATCACTCAATACACCACAAAGACAAACAACACAGCAAAGACACACACAACAAGTAACAGATCAAATTCTACCAAACAATACATCTGTTTTGTCAGTCATTACACTCACTCAAAGTGCAATGACTGACTTTTATATTTATGTTCAGTAAGACATACAAACAACCCCTAAGTAATTGCTTTTTCTTGTTTGGCATCTTATTTAGGATAATATTAAGTTCTCGCTCGTTTGTTGTATCTTTGCTGTAAACAGCGAAGATTAGTTGCACTCGCTGTGAAATATATTCAAGCGAGCTTGATATTATTTCGCTCGTTTGTTGTATCTTTGCTGTAAACAGCGAAGATTAGTTTGCACTCGCTGTGAAATATATTCAAGCGAGCTTGATATTATTTCGCTCGTTTGTTGTATCTTTGCTCAAAATATATCCGATATGATAAGAGCATTGATACAACTCATATTCAACCCCTACAATGCGTGGCAGGAACTATCGAGCGACAGCATACGAGAGCGATACTTGCCACTGTTGCTTGTATATCCTCTACTCATTATCACAGCACTATCTACCTACGTACACTATTGGTATGGCTACACCTCATTTGCCGAAGCCACACGCGAAGCACTTATCACGCTACTCAAATTTTCGGCTTGTATCGTCACAGCATTTGTACTGATGATAAAACCCGGTCGCAGACACTATACCACCAATTACAGCAAGACACAAGCACATGTATTTGTAGCATATACCTACACAATCACCCTCCTATCGGCACTCATCAACAACATACTACCCAGCGACTTTGCATTTATACAATTTATGCCTGTATATATTATATGGATAGTATTTCAGGGGCGCGACTACCTAAAGATACCCCAAGAAAACATTTTCAGTTACACAGTTATTACCTCCATAATATTATTAGGTCTACCCTTTGCATGGGATAGCATATTTGACACCCTCACACATTAATATGAAAACCAAGAACAACAACAACATAAACATCAAAAACAAACGTGCATCATACGATTACGAAATAATCGACACATTGCATGCCGGCATAGTACTCACCGGTACCGAAATAAAATCGATACGAGAGGGAAAAGCCGGACTGGCCGATACATTCTGCTACGTGTACAACGGAGAGGTGTGGGTAAAAAACATGTATATAGCCGAGTACTCATTCGGCTCATACAACAACCATCAGACCCGTCGCGACCGCAAGTTACTACTCACGTCTAAGGAGATAGCCCGCCTCACCATCACATCGCAGACACCCGGATACTCCATCATACCCACCCGACTCTTCCTCAACGAAAAAGGATTGGCCAAACTCGCCATAGCCATAGCACGAGGCAAAAAGCAATATGACAAACGCGACAGCATCAAAGAGCGTGACGACCGTCGAGCCATGGATAGAGCAATGAAATTTTAGAGAAATCACAATATTGTCTCACAATATTTGGCAAATCGACAATAAAATATTATATTTGCTCATCACTATTGTAACCTATTAAAGTGCAGTATTATGAAACCTTTGAACGAAGAAAGACACGATACCGACTTGAAGCCTTTCAAAGAGAAAGGTGTATGTGGATACAAAAACAAAGAATCGGAAGAGATAGAAGTACCTTGTATATATGAAAACGCCAAAGACTTCAGCGAGGGTCTTGCCCGCGTAAAACAAAACGGACTCTACGGCTACATAGACACCACAGGCAGCCTCGTAATACCCTGCAAATTTAAAGACGCACTGCGATTTATCGGAGGTATGGCCGCTGTAATGGTCGATGCCACATGGGGATTTATCAATCGCGCCGGCAAGATGGTAGTAAAGCCCATATATAGTCGCATACTATCATTCTCCGAGGGATTGGCACCTGTCAAGAAAAAACACAAGTGGGGCTATATATACCCCGATGGCTCAATAGCGATACCCTTTAAATATGACATTGCCGACCCCTTTTGCGAAGGTATGGCACGTGTAAAATTGGGCGAAAAGAGTGGCTTTATATACCCCGACGGCTCCGTAGCAGTACCCTTTGAATACGACACAATCACTGACTTTATAAGTGGATATGCAATCGTTGAGAGAAACGGGTTGCAAGGTCTTATCAACCGCAAGGGCAAAGAGATATATGCTTGCCAAAGTTCATACATAGCCCTACCCTTCCGCGACGGTATAACAATCATAAAGCAAAATGGCAAGTACGGATACATCGACGACAAAGGTCGCACCGTACTTCCTTGCCAATACGACAGTGCCGGATACTTTATCAATGGTCGTGCAGAAGTCGTAATAGGCGAAGAGCGAATGTATATAGACCAACAAGGCAATATTGTCGAGGAAAAGCAAGCCCCTCCACCACCTGAACATCTATAGCAATATCAAATATACCACATGCGAGGCTGTCACATCACGACAGCCTCGCATGTGGTATATTATATAATGTGATAAATTGTATAATTACGACCAATATATGCAAAATAATATACCCATAAAATTTGTTTTATTCGCACAATGAGTGTAACTTTGCACAGCAAAGTGCCAAGTAAGGCAAAACGGTTCGAAAGCATACAATAAAACCTTAAATAAATCAGACATGAAAGAGACTGAATTTCGCATTGAGAGCGACTTGCTCGGTGCACGTGAAATTCCCGCAGATGCTTTGTACGGTGTACAAACTCTTCGTGGTATCGAAAACTTCCCTATCAGCAAGTTCCATTTGAACGAGTATCCTAAATTTATCAACGGTCTTGCCATAACCAAGATGGCTGCTGCCATGGCCAACCACGAGCTTGGTCTGCTTACCGACGAACAAGCCAAAGCCATCATAGCAGCTTGCAAAGAGATACTTGATGGTCAACATCACGACCAATTCCCCATCGACATGATTCAAGGTGGAGCCGGTACAACAACCAACATGAATGCCAACGAGGTAATTGCCAACCGTGCCCTCGACCTCATGGGTCATAAACGTGGTGAATTCCAATACTGCTCACCCAACGACCACGTAAACTGTGCACAATCTACCAACGATGCCTATCCCACAGCCATCCACGTAGGTCTTTACTACTCACACCAAGAGTTTATGCCCCACTTGCAACGCCTCATCGATGCCCTCAACAAGAAAGGTGACGAAATGGCACACGTTATAAAGATGGGTCGTACACAATTGCAAGACGCAGTACCCATGACATTGGGACAAACATTCCACGGTTTTGCCAGCATCCTCACCGACGAGATTGCACACCTCAACCATGCAGCCGAAGACTTCCTCACCATCAACATGGGAGCTACAGCTATAGGTACAGGTATTTGTGCCGAGCCCGGATATGCCGAGAAGTGTGTTAAGGCAATGTGCGACATCACAGATCTTCCTTTCAAAAACTCAGCCGACCTCGTAGGTGCTACATCCGACACATCTTGCATGGTAGGTTATGCTGCAGCATTGAAACGTCTTGCTGTGAAAGTAAACAAAATATGTAACGACCTTCGTCTTTTGGCTTGCGGTCCTCGTTGCGGATTGGCCGAGTTCAATCTTCCTCCCATGCAACCCGGTTCGTCTATCATGCCCGGAAAGGTAAATCCCGTTATCCCCGAGGTAATGAGCCAAATCTGCTACAAAGTAATGGGTAACGAATTGTGCGTAACCATGGCCGGCGATGCCGCACAAATGGAGTTGAACGCAATGGAGCCCGTAATGGCACAATGCTGCTTTGAGTCAATCGACTTGATGCGCAACGGTTTCGACACACTCGTATCTCGTTGCATCGAAGGCATCACACCCAACGAAGAGCGTTGCCGTACAATGGTACACAACAGCATCGGTATCGTTACAGCTCTCAATCCTGTTATCGGATACAAGAACTCAACCAAGATTGCCAAAGAGGCTCTCGAAACAGGCCGTAGCGTATATAACCTCGTGCTCGAACACGACATCATTACCAAAGAAGAACTTGATACAATTCTCAGTCCCGAAAACATGTTGCACCCTGTTAAGTTTGACATCAAGCCCAAACACTAACATTCACAGCAACTCTCTATACACAATATACGCGACTACCCCAACAAGGATAGTCGCGTATATATTTTTAGGTAATGTGGACAAAAGTGGTTGGTAAAACCACATATAAACCACTATGCTACAATTAATTACAACACCAATCTTTTTATCTATTTACAGACTATTTGACCAACTACTTTTTGCCATTATACCCTATTTTCTCGGTAGGGAGTATAAGCCTTCGTGTCAATTCAGCCACGATTGCGTTGAGATTGTACAGCACGCATAAGCGACAAAACAAAGAAGTAGAGCGACACCCACATAAAGATAAGCAACATCGCCGACAAAACATAAGCCAACCATGGTGCTACGCCCATACCCATACTTATATACTTCATAACCGTAGTGTAGGTAAGCCACGGACTTATAAAAGCCTTTGCAAAAACCACCTTACCCAACAAAGCAGTCGTGTTGAAGAAATAACATATCACCCAAAAGAGCAAAAAGGAAATTACAAACGAAAATAGATATTGGCGTTTCATTTTGTATAAGTGTATAGATATTATTGTATATAAATTCACGTTAATTAACCGATGCAAATATAATATTTCTGTTTAATATAAAATTTATAGTACATTTTTTTTATCTTTGCACGATATTGCATTAACACACTTTATACTATGAAGTACGGATTTATCAAAGTAGCTGCTGCCATTCCACCTGTAACTGTTGCCGATTGTCGTCGCAACGCCAATGGTATGATAGAATTGGCACGTCAAGCAGCTGCACAAGATGTAGAATGGCTCGTATTTCCCGAGTTATGCATCACTGCTTATACATGTGGCGATTTGTTCAGCCAACGCTTGCTTCTCGACGAGGCAGAAAAAGCTCTTGGATATTTTATAGAAGAGACTCGTGAGTTGGATATGGTGAGCGTAATAGGTGCGCCTGTACGTTGTGACAACCAACTATTCAATTGTGCCATTGTTACATCGCATGGCAAAATACATGGCGTAGTACCCAAAAGCTACCTTCCCGGATATAAGGAGTTTAACGAAGAGCGTTGGTTTGCTACTGCCGACGATGCATACAGCAACTCTATAACCTTGTGCGGACAAACAGCCCCTCTCGATGCCCGCCAACTCTTCTCGTTGGGAGATGCAAAATTTGCCATTGAGATATGTGAAGACGTATGGACACCTGTACCCCCAAGTTGTCACCACGCTCAAAACGGAGCAAATATATTGGTCAACCTCTCGGCAAGCAACGAGCAAATAGGTAAGAACAAGTACTTGCGATCGCTCATCTCGCAACAGAGTGCTCGATGTATGAGTGGTTATATATATGCCTCATCGGGTTTTGGAGAGTCTACCGCCGACCTCGTATTTGCAGGTAACGCACTTGTATATGAGAGTGGCACACTTCTTGCTACAGCCGACCGTTTCTGCATCAATCCCCAGCTGGCTATCAGTGAGATTGACGTAAATCGTCTCAACAATGAGCGTCAAGCAACAACCAGCTTTATGGGAGGAGCCGCTACATTGCGCAAAATACAACCCTATAGAGAGACCGTTATAGACGGTATTCGCAAAGGTTCTATTACACTTACTCGCAAAATAGAACAATCGCCCTTCGTTCCTCGCTGTCCCGAGGCATGTGACGAGGTGTGCCAAGAAGCATTCAACATACAGGTTTCGGCCTTGATTAAGCGCATCTTGCACACAGGTACTAAGACTCTTGTATTGGGCGTATCAGGTGGTCTTGACTCGACACTCGCTCTGCTCGTTTGTGCCGAGGCCTTGCGCCGTATAGATCGTCCCATAACCGACATTGTAGGCATCACCATGCCCGGATTTGGCACAAGCGACCGCACATACGAGAATGCACTGACTCTGATGAAAGAGTTGGGTATCACCATGCGCGAAATATCAATTGTGCCTGCTGTAAAACAACACTTTATAGACCTCGGTCATGACATCAATATACACGATGTTACCTACGAGAATGCACAAGCTCGTGAACGCACACAAATACTCATGGACGTTGCCAACCAAACACAAGGCATCGTGATAGGAACAGGAGACTTGTCGGAACTTGCTCTTGGTTGGGCTACCTACAATGGCGACCACATGTCTATGTATGGTGTGTCGGCCGGTGTACCCAAAACTCTCGTGCGTGCATTGGTTGAATGGATAGCACACAATCACAAGAACGAGAAGATAGCTCATTCACTTCTCGATGTAGTATCTACACCTATCAGCCCTGAGCTAACTCCTGCCGACGAAAGTGGCAATATCAAGCAAAAGACCGAAGACTTGGTAGGCCCATACGAGCTACACGATTTCTTTATATACTACACATTACAACACGGCTTCAGCCCAGCCAAGGTATACTTCCTTGCCCGCCATGCATTCAAAGGCATATATAGCGAAGAGGTTATCAAGCATTGGTTGCGCAACTTCTACCGTCGTTTCTTCAACAGCCAATTCAAGCGCAGCTGCTTGCCCGACGGCCCCAAGGTATGCTCAGTGAGCTTGTCACCTCGTGGCAGCTGGCGTATGCCCAGCGATGCATCATCGGCAATATGGTTGGCCGAGTGCGACACACTGTAAGCCCTATTGATAACAACAAGATATTAATTATTAACCCAAATAGAAAAAGACAATGAACGTAAAAGCTTTTAAGACACTTCTTGTAGCAGCCATCGTTGCATTTGTAATGCCCGCTGTTGCACAAGAAAATCCGATGGAGCAACCCCTTCCCATCGATTCTGAAGTACGTTATGGAGTTCTTGAAAACGGACTCACATACTACATTCGTCACAACGAAACGCCTAAAAATCGTGCAGAATTTCACATTGCACAAAGAGTAGGCTCGGTACTCGAAGAAGAGAACCAACGTGGTCTTGCTCACTTCCTTGAGCACATGGCTTTCAACGGAACAGGCAACTTCCCCGGCAAAACCATGCTCAACTACTTGGAGCAAAACGGTATCAAGTTTGGTGTGGATATCAACGCTTACACAGGTCTTGACGAGACAGTATATCGCGTATCAAATGTACCCACAACCAATGCCGGCTTGATGGACTCTTGCTTGCTCGTGCTTCATGACTGGGCATGCGACATTCTCTTGCAAGATGCCGAGATAGACAACGAGCGCGGTGTAATCCATGAAGAGTGGCGTACTCGCAACAATGCTCAATGGCGTATCATGGAGAAGATTATCCCCGTTATGTTCGAGGGCAGCCAATATGCCAACCGCTTGCCCATCGGTACAATGGAGGTAGTAATGAACTTCCCCTACCAAGACTTGCGCGACTACTACAACAAATGGTATCGTCCCGACAATCAGGCTATCATCGTAGTTGGTGACTTTGATGTCAATGCAATGGAAGCTCGCGTAAAAGAGCTCTTCAGCCACATCGAAATGCCCGCCAATGCAGCCGAGCGCATCTACCACGAAGTACCCAACAATGTTGAGCCTATTTATGTAATAGGTAGCGACGTTGAGGCTACATCTACCGATGTCGATATCTATTTCAAGCACGACCCCCTTCCCCGCGAATATCGTGGTACTATGATAGGTGTTGTTCAAGAGTACATCGCAAACATGGCCTCGATTATGCTCCGCAATCGTTTCATCGAAATAAGCAACACACCCAACGCACCCTTCAACAGCGCAAGCTGCTACGACAGCAAGTTCTTCGGTCTTGCTTCTACCAAAGATGCCTTCACCTTGTCGGCCAACGTTAAAGAGGGTAAAGTAATCGAAGGTCTCCAAGGTGTTGTACGTGAGGCTGAGCGTGCTGCTCGTTATGGCTTCACCGCATCAGAATATGACCGTGCCAAAGCCGACTTCATCTCTTACTACGAGAGCCTCTACAACGAGCGCAACAACCGTCGCAGCATGCAATATGCCAATGAGTACATCCGTCACTACATCGACGGTGGTTATATCCCCGGCATCGAGTTGGAGTTCCAACTTTTGCAAGGTTTGGCACCTCAAATTCCCGTTGAGGCTATCAACCAATACATAGCCGAGGCTATCACCGACGAGAACATCGTTATCTGTGTTACCGGTCCCGAGAAAGAAGATGTAACATATCCTACAGCCGAAGAGGCAATTGCAGCTATCAAAGCCGTACAAGCCGAAGAACTTGAAGCCTATGTCGATGAAGTATCGAATGAGCCCCTCATCTCTAAAGAACTCACCCCCGGTCGCGTTATCGCCGAGTTGGATGGTACATTCCCCGGCACTACCGAGTGGATTCTCTCTAACGGTGTAAAGGTTGTATTGAAAAAAACCGACTTCAAGGACGACGAAATTATCATGAACGCTACCAGCTACGGTGGTAAGAGCAAATACAATGCCGAGGATGCTTCTACATTGAAAGTATTCCCTTACCTCCACAACGTAGGCGGTCTTGGCAACTTCTCTTCAACCAACTTGCGCAAAGCCCTTGCCGGTAAAAATGCCGACGCAGGCATAAACATAGGTACTTACAGCGAGCAAATATATGCAAATTGTGCAGTGAAAGACCTTGAAACCATGTTGCAACTTGTACATCTTACATTTACCGACATCCGCAAAGATGAAGAGGTATACAATGTAAACAAAGAGCAATACATGAGCATGTTTGCCAACAATGCATCTAATCCTCAATTTATCTTCAGCGACTCATTGCGTAACACAATGTATGCACACGATCCTATGATGAGCATTCTCAAGGCCGAGGACTTCGAGAAAGCCGACTACGACCGCATGCTTGCCATTGCCAAAGAGCGTACAGCCAATGCAGCCGACTTCACATTCAACTTTGTAGGCTCATTCGACCCCGAAGTATTGCGTCCTCTTGTAGAGAAATACATTGCAACCCTTCCTGCTTGTCAATCTCGCGAAAGTGTCAACCCCGTAGATCACTATGCCAAGGGTGAAAACATCAACCACTTCACACTTCCCATGGAGAACCCCGCATCAAGTGTATACGTTATCTATTCAGGCAAATGCGAGTACAATATGCGCAAAGGTATCATGATGGACATCCTCAGCCAAATCATGGATATTGTATATACAGAAACTATCCGTGAGCAAGAAGGTGGTACATACGGTGTAGGTACAAGTGCCGACATCAACTTCATGAACAACGAGTGGATGTTCTTGTTTGGCTTCGACACTAACATCGAGAAACAAGAGTATCTCAAGAACCGTGCTAAGGAAGAGTTGATGAAAGTTGTTGTAAATGGTGTTCGTGAAAAAGATTTCAACAAGGTTAAAGAGTATATGCTCAAGCAATACGACAACAACCAACGTGAAAACAGCTACTGGCTTGGCGTTCTTTCAAATCGTGTATTCAAAAACGACAACGAAACCGGTTACAAACAAGCTCTCGAAAGCATTACAACAGGCGAGTTGAACAACTTCCTCCGCAGCTTGTTCCTCAACAACGAAAACATCGTTGAGGTTGTAATGAGTGGCGAGGCAAAATAAACACAACAAAACATTATAAAAACAATAGACGGGGGTGTGTAACTACGCACTCCCGTTTTTATAAACAATACTATGAGCAAAAGCAAAACATTACTGTGCTGCATAGCAACTCTATTGAGTATAGTTGCATGCCAAAAGAAGGCAACACAACAAGAGCCTGAGTTCTGGCTGGGAGCCGATATCAGTTGGGCAACTGAAATGGAGGCCAACGGTCATAAATTCTACAACTTTGAGGGTGAAGAAAGAGAATGTACCGCTCTTATGAAGGAGCTGGGCCTCAATGCCATTCGCCTGAGAGTATGGGTAGACCCCTCGGCACACGGAAACTGGTGCAACAAGGAGGACTTGCTCGTCAAGTGCCAACGTGCCAAAGAACAGGGCATGGCTGTCATGGTAGACTTTCACTATAGCGATTGGTGGGCCGACCCCAATAAACAAAATATCCCGGCTTCGTGGAGCGGACATAGCTATGAGCAGATGAAACAAGACCTCGCCAACCACACAATCGATGTACTGCAATACCTCAAAGACAACGGCATAGAACCAAAGTGGATACAAGTGGGCAACGAAACCCGTTTCGGACTGCTGTGGAGTGTAAAATCGAACGAATGGGGATGGCCCGAACTTGACGAAAACGGTCAAGCAACGATTACCGAATCGATGGGTCACGCCATAAACAATCCCGAACAATATGCCGGATTTATAGCCACCGGTTATGAGGCATGCAAAGAGGTATTTCCGCAAGCTATCGTTATTGTACACCTCGACAATGGTTTCGACCGCGAGTTATACGATTGGAACCTGGGTATCCTCAGAGAGAATGGCGTGAAATGGGATATGATAGGCATGTCGCTCTACCCCTATTGGGCTATGGAGGGAGGCTATCGCACCGATGCCGAGTCGACAATTACCGATTGCATCGAGAACATTCGCTACGTAAGTGAGAAATTTGACAGCGATATAATGATTGTAGAGACCGGATTTTATGTAGACGAAGAGCAACCCGAAGTACTGGAAGAGGGTCGCCGACAACTTGCACGAGTCATACGCGAGAGCCTGCATGCAACCAACAATCGTTGCAAAGGTGTATTCTATTGGGAGCCACAGTGTAAGCCTTCGCAATATCGTTTAGGTGCTTTTACAGAAGACGGCCATCCTACAGTTATTATGAAGGCTTTTAACGACTGGAGCGAATAAATCATGGCCGAACATCTTGAGATAGCACAAGGCAATAAAGCCGACAAGTACGACACACTGTACAAGCAAATAACTGCACTGGTCGAGAACGAACCCGACCTAATAGCCCGCATGGCCAATGTGGCTGCCATGATACATGCCACTTTCGACTTTTGGTGGACAGGATTTTACAGAGTTATAGACGATATGTTGGTTTTGTCACCTTTTCAAGGGCCTCTCGCCTGTACCCGCATAGCCTATGGCAAGGGCGTGTGTGGTACAGCATGGAAAGAGCGTGCTACACAAGTAGTACCCGACGTAGAATTGTTTCCCGGTCATATTGCATGCAGCAGCGAGTCGAAGAGTGAGATAGTTGTACCCATTTTCGATAGGTCACAACAAATAATAGGTGTGCTGGATATTGATAGTAAACATCTCAACACCTTTGACGAGTGCGACCGCGAGTGGTTGGAAAAAATTGTCTCGTTACTCAACTTATAGCATAAAATATAGAACCTATTGTAACAAAAACAAGTGTGTCGGATGTTGTTGTAAGAATATCCGACACACTTACAGAAATACCTGTGCAAATTCCTACAAATAAGTAATTATATATCCTTTGCATGGAGAGCCCTGTTTCGCCCGCTTTTATTATCTTTGCAATTTGAAATCAGAGAGTAGTCATACGTTATGCAAGAATATAAGTTACAAGATTGGCTACCCACCTCACGCAAAGAGATGGAACTGCGCGGATGGGATGAGGCAGATATTATTTTCTTCTCGGGCGACGCTTATGTCGACCACCCCTCGTTTGGAGCTGCTGTGATAGGTAGAGTACTGGAAGCCGAAGGCTACCGAGTGGCTATTGTCCCACAACCCAATTGGAGAGATGACTTGCGCGACTTTCGCAAGTTGGGTCGCCCGCGCCTATTCTTTGCCCTATCGGCCGGCGCAATGGACTCGATGGTCAATCATTATACTGCCAACAAACGCTTACGTAGCGACGACGCCTATACACCCGATGGCCGTCATGGCATGCGCCCCGACTATCCTACCATCGTATATAGTCGTATTCTCAAAGAGTTATACCCCGATGTTCCTGTCATCGCAGGTGGTATAGAAGCCTCATTGCGACGTGTTACACACTACGACTATTGGCAAGACAAGTTACGCCCCTCTATCATTACCGAGTGTCGAGCCGACATGATGGTATATGGAATGGGAGAACGCTCTATACGCGAGATTGCTCGTCGCATAAACGCCGGTGAGAGTATCGATACCATGCACGATATACCCCAGACCGTAGTCCTTGAACCGGCCGAAATGATACCGGCCGATAGCAACGAGCATGCCATACTTGCCTCTCACGAAGAGTGCCTGCGCGACAAGCGTGTACAAGCCGCCAACTTCAAGATTGTCGAAGAAGAATCCAACGCCTACCGTGCACGTCACTTATGGCAACGTTGCGGCAATGAGGCAGTGCACATCAATCCGCCCTATTCTCCCATGACTACCGAGGAGGTTGATGCCACATTTGACTTGCCTTATACTCGTCTGCCTCACCCCCGATACAAAGGCAAGACTATACCGGCATACGAGATGATACGCCACTCGGTGTGTCTGCACCGTGGTTGTTTCGGAGGTTGTTCTTTTTGTACCATATCGGCACACCAAGGCAAGTTTATATCTTCACGCTCCGAGCAATCGATAATGCGCGAAGTCAAGGCTATAACCCGCATGCCCGACTTCAAAGGATATATAAGCGACTTGGGAGGCCCATCGGCCAACATGTATAGCATGCACGGCGAAAACCAAGAAGCATGCCATCGTTGTCGCCGACCCTCATGCCTATTTCCTGCCGTATGCCCCAATCTTATTACCGACCATCGCCCACTGCTCAACCTCTTTGAGCAAGTAGATGCCCTACCCGGCATTAAGAAATCGCACGTAGGTAGCGGAGTTCGATACGACCTCGTATTGCATCGCCACCGCAACCCGGAGATAGCCGATAGCGGTCGACTATATGCAGAGGAACTCATTTCGCACCACGTATCCGGCAGACTCAAAGTTGCACCCGAACACACATCCGACAAGGTGCTCAACTATATGCGTAAGCCCTCGTTTGGTCTTTTTCACACATTTAAGACTCTCTTTGATAAAGTAAACAAACGCGAAGGACTGCGTCAGCAACTTATTCCATACTTTATCTCAAGTCACCCGGGTTGTACCGAAGAGGCCATGGCCGAACTGGCCGTAACTACCAAGTACCTCAACTTCCACCTTGAGCAAGTACAAGACTTCACCCCCACACCCATGACTCTCGCAACCGAGATGTACTACACCGGCATCAACCCATATACGGGCGAGAAGGTCTTTACAGCACGTACGCCCGAACAAAAGTTGGGACAACGCAAATACTTCTTCTGGTATCAACGTGAGAGCGAAGAAGAAATACGCAATTCGCTCAACCGCATGCATCGAGCCGACCTCATACGTCAGCTATACGGCGACCGCCCCTTTACCCCCACACATAGCCAACAGGGACATAATACACGCCCCGACAACAACAAAAACAGTCACAACAAAAAAGATGTAAGCAAGTCTGTACAAGGAGGTAGGGGACACAATGCCTCGGGGTATATCAAAAAGAAGAGATAATAGGAGCACTCATGCAATAGCACAAACTGTACACAAAATTTGTATAAAAACATCAATCCTATAATATGGTTGTAAAAAAACAACTATATTTGTATATTATAAAAATTGCTACTAAAAAAGACTCTTATTGAAAACAAGAGTTGTAAACGAATAATATAAGTTTTTTTTATGGAAGAACTTATTGATAAAACCACCGATGAGAAGCTCATTGAAGATGCCTTTCAAGACCTGTTGGATGGCTACCTACGCTCCAATCATCGCAAGAAAATAGACATCATAAAACGAGCATATACCTTTGCCCGAGATGCGCATAAAGGTGTGCGTCGCCGTTCAGGCGAGCCATATATTCTGCACCCCATAGAGGTAGCTCGCATCGTGAGCCAAGAAATAGGACTCGGCTCTACATCCATATGCGCCGCACTACTACACGATGTAGTAGAAGACACCGACTATACCGTAGAAGATATTGAAAATCTATTTGGCAGTAAAATAGCCTCTATCGTAGAGGGACTTACCAAAATATCGGGTGGTATAGTAGCCGACCATATATCGTTGCAAACCGAGAACTTCAGGAAATTGTTGCTCACGATGTCGGAAGATATTCGTGTCATTATCATCAAGATAGCCGACCGCCTGCACAACATGCGCACCCTCGACTCACTTGCTCCCGCCAAGCGATTTAAGATTGCAGGCGAAACAGCCTATATATATGCCCCTCTTGCACACCGACTGGGACTGTATGCCATCAAGTCGGAGCTGGAAGATCAGAGTTTCAAGTTTGAACACCCCGATTCATACAACAAAATCAAGCGCAAGATAGCCGAGAGTGAGAGCAACATTCACGAAGTATACAGCCAATTTGCCACTCCCATCGAACAACGTCTCAAAGAACGAGGCTACGATTATACGATGAAGGCTCGTGTCAAATCGGTATACTCGATATGGAAAAAGATGCAAGCCAAGAATATCCCCTTTGAAGAGGTATATGACTTGTATGCAGTGCGCATCGTGTTTCAGTGTCCGGAGAATATCGACGAAGCCGACATCTGTTGGTCGATATACAACATTATCACAAAAATATATCATCCACACCCCGACCGCACCCGCAACTGGCTGGCAACACCCAAGCCCAACGGCTACAAGGCTCTGCACGTAACTGTGATGGGCCCCCAAGGCAATTGGGTTGAGGTACAGATACGGTCGCAAAAGATGGAAGATATAGCCGAGCGCGGACTGGCAGCCCACTGGAAATATAAAACCGGAGATAAAGCCGAAGATACCGAACTCAATGGCTGGATAGAGAACATCAAAAACGCCCTTGACAATCCATCGCCCGATGCAATGGATATGCTGTCGAGCATCAAAATGAATCTATACAGCAACGAAATATTTGTCTTTACACCCAAGGGCGACCTTATTACCCTGCCCAAGCATGCCACAGTACTCGACCTGGCCTTTACTCTGCACAGCGACCTCGGATATCATTGTATTGCCGCCAAGGTAAATCATAAGTTGGTATCATTCACCCACGAGTTGCGCAGTGGCGATCAGGTAGAGATACTTACCTCCAAGTCACAATCGCCCAAAGTCGAATGGGTAGAACACGTTACAACCTCTGTTGCCAAATCGAGATTGGCCACAGCCTTGCGCAAAGACCGCAGACAGATTATTGCGTTGGGCGAAAAGACATTCAATGACTTTATTGTAGGCAATGGACAGAAACCCTCCAACGAGTTAATAAATCGCGCCCTTGTGCGACTTGGATTTAAAAATCCCGACGAATTTTTCTATAAACTGGGTAGTAAAGGCATAGTACTCGATGACAATGCCTACCGACGTATTTTTGCCAAAAGCAACAACAACAAGTTTATGCAATATCTCACCCTTGGATTGGCACGTCATAAGGAAGACCCACGACTCACATACGACATCAAGGATAGCATAGACCGCAAGCAAACCTATATCTTGCACACCCAAAACGGTATTCCCAATTATACCATAGCCAACTGTTGCCATCCCATACCGGGCGACGACGTGTTGGGTGTTGTTGCCCCCAACGAGAGCATTGTTATCGTGCATAAGCAAGAGTGCCCCGAGGCCATGAAAATAAAGTCGAGCTATGGGTCGCGCATCGTATCTACCATGTGGCAAACCGATGATTCACAATCTTTCCCTGTTACTATAGAAATAAAAGGAATAGACCGAAAAGGTATGCTCAATGATATTACCAATCTTATTACCGACAAACTCAACATCAATATGCGTTCACTCAATATCAAAGCCGAACAAGGTGTGTTTGTTGGAAAAATTGATATCTTTGCGCAAGATGCACATCTTGTTGAGCAGTTATGCTCATTACTCAAAAAGATAAAAGGGTTGCAAAGTGCCATGCGCATACCCCAATAACAAATATACTAATATACGTGATATATGAAACCTCAAAATGAAAGCAACAAAATAGGTCAATGGCTTACACGCTCTATACTGTTTGTCATTACCGTTGCCTTGCTGGTATACTTCTTTCCACGACAAGGAGAAACACGCTATGTGTTCCAAGAAGGACGTCCTTGGTCTTACAGCCTGCTTACCGCACCATTTGACATTCCTATTTATAAAGATGAAGCACGCCTAAATTATGAACGCGACAGCGTATTGAACGATATGCGCCCCGTATTTATCAAGGACAATACTATAACCCATAAGATGATACAGGGATATAGTAGCGAACTAAATGCTCTGGGCCAATCGGCTATAAACCAAAAGAGTAAGAAAGCCTTTGTCGATGCGTTGCAAAACATCTACAACCATGGTATTATCTCGAATGAGGAATATAAAAAGCTCTCCGACGACAATGTGGCAGGTATAAGTATACGTGAGGACAATACTCTCACCAACCGAGAAACAACCGAGTTCTATACCCCCAAGCAAGCCTATGAAGAGGTGCTGGCACAATTTCCCGACACTTATCAACGTCACCTCTTACAATTGTGCAATCTGAATAAATACATTGTAGCCAATGTAGTATACGATAGTATAACGACCAACAAAGTACGAGACGAACTATTGCAAAAGATTGTTCTTTCGGATGGTATGATTCAGGCCGGAGAACGCATTGTAGATCGTGGTGAGATAATCACACCCGAGATATATCGGATTCTCTCATCGTACGAGTTGATGCTGACCAAGCAGAACAACAAAAACACAAACCACCAAAACACAATATTGGTCGGACAGATACTTGTGTTTGGCTGTATCTTGGCATTCCTATACTTCTTCCTTGCTTTCTTCCGTAGACGTATGTGGAACAATAATAGAGCTTTGATTCTCATTATGCTCCTCACAACTCTGCTTTCTATTGCCGCTTTTATCACCTCAACCAAAGGTTTCCATGCCATATTTCTTGTACCTATAACAATTGTCCCTATTGTTATTGTTACATTCTTCGATTCTCGAACAGCTATGTATGCACACCTTATCACTACCATTATATGCTCCTTTGCAGCGGCCGATCCTATGCTATACATATTCTTGCAGATGGTGGCCGGTATGGCAGTTATAGATAGCCTCAACAACCTCTCCAAGCGTTCTCAGCTTTTCCGATGCACGGTTATCGTGTTTGCTGTATACGCTATTTCTTATGCCGGATATATCTTATTTACCGAAGGTAGTATAACTAAAATATCGGTAAACATGATTATCAACTTAAGCATCAACAGTGTACTGCTGCTCTTCTCTTACCTTCTCATTTACATCTTTGAGCGCATATTTGGTTTCCTTTCATCGGTGACATTGGTAGAGCTGTCGGACATCAACTCACCACTATTGCAAAAACTATCGGAAGAGGCTCCGGGAACATTCCAGCATGCCATGCAAGTCTCTAACTTGGCTGCCGCGGCAGCCAACCATGTAAGGGGCAATGCACAACTTGTTCGTACCGGTGCTCTGTATCACGATATAGGTAAATTGAGCAATCCCTCATTCTTTACCGAGAACCAATCGGGAGCCGACAGCCCTCACAAAAATCTCGATATAATTGAAAGTGCCCGCATTATCATTTCGCACGTCGATGAAGGTATCAAGATGGCTCAAAAGTATGGCTTACCCCCGCAAGTACAGGAGTTTATTGCCACACACCATGGTCATGGCAAGGCGAAATATTTCTATAACACCTACTGCAACCAACATCCCGGAGAGGCAGTCGATGAATCATTGTTTACTTATCCCGGACACAATCCTCAGACCAAAGAGACGGGTATAATGATGATGGCCGATGCCGTTGAAGCTGCATCGCGCAGTCTCAAAGAGTATAATCGTGAGAGTATATCTAAGTTGGTAAACAATATCATTGATGCACAAATAAGCGAAGGCTTGCTCAAAGAAACGCCTCTCAGTTTTCGCGATGTCGAAACAATCAAAGAGACTTTTATAGACAAGCTCATGACTATATACCACACACGCATTGCTTACCCTACCCTCAACAAGCAATCGTAAAAACGTCACTGAATTACTGCTATATAACTACCAGTGTATACCCTCCTTCTTGCACAAGTTGGAGGGTATGTTGTATGGTGTTGTTTTTATAAACGAGGAGTGCTCGGTATTAGTTTCTCTTACAAATAGTCTTAAAATCGCAATATTTGCAATGCTGTATCACTTGGGTTTGAGAAAAGGGTATAGACTCATCAAAAAGCTCTACCAAAAGCTTGTCTAACAGCTCTTCATAACGCTCTTTTACGTCATTGTAGCTAACAACCTCCGTGTTGGCAATCTTGATGATTGGTACAAAATCGGAAAAGGCCCTACGCACTCTATATATCAAGGGCAATATGTGACATTTGCGCTCGGGATGCGCAATGGTATACAATTTGCAATACAACAATACCTGCATAACAGCTCCGGGTATCTTCTCGGCCTTGGCATCAAACAGGTCATCGACCGATGCTGCCTCAACGGCATCAGTACCGGTCTTATAATCAATAATACGCAGAGAATCGTGCACATAATCGACACGATCTAAGAACGCCTTGAAGCGTACATTAAGGCCGTTTTTCAAAGGCAAGAACAATGCGCCACCAAGACGTTCCTCGGAGGCATGGTATATGAAAGGAGCACAATTATCGCGATCATACTCAAGAGTCTGCTTGACATAAGTAAATACGGTGTGTCCGATGATACTGTTTTTGCCTTTAAGTTGCGGAGGTTGCGCATCGGGGTGTGCATGATAAAAGACAGTGTTAAATTCGCGTTCGATATATCGCATAATCTGCTCCGAATTTGTAATGACCTCGTTGAGCATCGATACCGTAACATTAACGACTCTCTCACCTTCGGTACTATCATAGCCATACTTGTCCTTCATACTGTCATATATCGATGCCATCACATTGTGATATATCGTACCAAACACACCACTATCGACCGTTTCGCTTATCTCGTCCTCAACACTCATTCCTTCGACATACTGCATATAGAACTGCAACGGACAGTTGATATATGTTTTGAGTCCGCTTGCCGAAAGTGCGCGAGGATTATCGGCATCTTTCAAGAATTGTCGCAACCTATCGGCAACGCCACCGACCTTGGGTATAGATATAACAGGAGGCTTATCGACACGTATGCTGTGTGCGATAGCATATTCATTGACCCGATAATTGGGTAACAGATGTGCATAGTGATACTTGAGCTGATAAATAAAACGACTCATTTCACCTCGCTTCAGGCCTTCGGTACGGCTGTCGTATAGCATATACACCTGCTTGGCACGAGCTATCATACGATAGAAGTAGTAGGCATATATACTGTCTTGATGCTCGGCAGTAGCCATATTGTAGCCACGTCGCAGATTGTATGGGATAAAACTTGCAGCAACTTGTTTCTTGGGGAATGTTCCCTCATTCATTGACAAAATAATAATATTGTCAAAGTCAAGTACTCGCGTCTCCAATACACCCATCACTTGCAATCCCGACAGAGGCTCTCCTTCGAAGGGTATAGACAACGACAACTTACTCAATAGCGCAAAATAGGTAGCTGTACTTATGCCTATCTCCTTATGTGACTCTATCACATCATTGAGTCGCGATACGATGTTGTAATAATAATAGGTATATTCATGTTCTATCTTGGTAAGCACTTCTCTTTGTCCCGACTCTGCAACATTCTCTTCATCGCCCAACAACACCTCCAATATATTCTCCACATATTCACCTGTATTGACAACAGGCTTGAAGATAAGAGCAAGCAACGAATACTCCTCTCTCGCCAAGAAATCGGCTGCTACATACGCCATATTCTTTTGTTGCATCTCGGCAATCATGCCGTCAACAACATTTTTACCAACACACTGCATGAGTATGCGATGATTGAGAATAGCGGCTACCTCGAGATGATAAAACATCAACTTACCACCCGACCACCGGGCACGACGTTGCAATGCAAAAACAGCATCAAAGAACGAGGCTACCGATGTATTGCGTAGGGAGTAACCCATCGTAATGTTGATGCTCGATATATCTTGGGGGATAGAATATATCATAGGCATGAGCAACTCTTCATCGGCCAAGACTACTGCCGTATTGATAGCATTGTGCGGGTCGGTATTTTTATTATCGATAAAATTCTGCAAGATAACACCGGCTTGCTTTACTTGACCTACTGCCGACGATACAGGTACAACAGTCATTTCGGGGGCTGTTGTGATGATGTGCGCATCCTCAAGTAGATATCGCGATGGAAATTCGAGTACATTCTTTTCTATAAAAAAGTTGGCACGGTTTTCATCATCATACTGCATGGTAGGCGCATAGTAGTCCCAGTAAAAATCGCCTTGACCATTGTCACGATAATATTGCATTATGCGACGCTCGGCAGGTGTAATAGCATTAAATCCGACAAAGACAATGCGGGAGCATCTATGTGTCGAGTGCAAGGAGTCGAGTGCAGGCAATACATCACGTTCAATCCCCTCGGTCGCTTTCCGGAATATCATACCTTCATATCCTACGCCCTCGCGCAGCAACCGCCGGCGCACATTATCATAGAGTTGACACATGACACTCCATAGAGAGTTGAACTCGATCTTCTTGTTGTTGTCATCGCTCATCACAAAGAATGTATCCCAGAATTGACGAATAATGGCAATCTGCTCGGGTTCAAGATAGTTTTGCTCCAAGTCCTTCAACTCTTTGATATTGGCAAACAACTTGCTTGCATCTACCAGATACTTGTCTACATCATCAAAGTCACTTGCCAACATTTCGCCCCAAAAGACAAACTTATCAAACGGCTCGTCACTCTGTCGCAACCGGCAATACTCCTCATAAATCGTAAAGAGCAACTCTATCTTGTCAACAGGTTGCAGTTGTGCCAACTCTGTCATGAGTGTATTGATTGTGAGTATTGTAGGCGAGAAGAGAGAACGCTCGCCGGCTACTTGTGCCAGATAGTGTTGGAAAAACTTTCCGCTGCGACGATTGGGAAATACAAAGGCTATGTGCGAAAGATTTCCTCTTTCGTTGCGATAGAATGTTTGTGCAATATGCTGTAGAAACGGATTCATTGCTATATCAATTTAACAACAATCATGGCAACTGCAAACAGTATGGTGAAAACAAGCAAATTCATAGCAGTACGGCCTAATATGGGGTTGAGAGCCTTACCTCGCAGTTGTGTCAATGCCCTATAGGTACTGAGGTGCATGATGAGATATATCAAAGGCATAAATAACACCCAATAGGGCGTGTTGAGCCATATATGATATGTGCACGCTACAGCAAGCAGGCCATTTATAAGATACCACGTAGAGGCAAAACGACGACCGAAAAGTACGACGGTAGTACGCTTCTTGGCTGCGGCATCCTCTTCCATATCGCGATAGTTATTGACCAATAGAATATTGATAGCCAACAATCCTTGTGCCACCGATGCCCAAAATACCGGCATAGTAAAAACTCCGGCCTGCACATAGTAAGTAAAATTGACTGCTATGAGTCCAAAGAAAATAAAGACGGTAACGTCGCCCAATCCATATCGTGACAAGGGGAAAGGTCCGGCCGAATAGGCCATAGCAAAAATGGCAATAACAGCACCTACAGGTATCAATTGCCACCCGCCATAGGCTACCAGGCACAATCCTACACAACACGCCACAAAAAGTACGACCAAAGTAGCCAACAGCATAGCACGTGGCGATATAAGTCCCGATACTACTGCCCGCTGAGGTCCTACACGATTGGGACTATCTCCACCTTTTTTATAATCGAAATAGTCATTGGCCATGTTGGAGGCAATCTGTGCCAATAGAGCAAATAAGAGGCACAGCAACGCAGCACCCCACACCAATACGCCATCGTACCATGCATAGGCTGTTGCTGCAACGACAGGAGCCGCCGATGCCGGCAATGTACGCGGGCGAGTGGCATCTATCCAAGCCTTACGAGTTTCGGGTTTCATGATATATCTCTTTATTTATATTTGTTTAGTTTAGTTCTACAACCATACGCAAGTCGGCTCGCATAGCCATCGATGCTTCTATCCATGCCTTCCCGTTCATTACCTTGAGAACAGCGATATTCTCACAGAGGTAATATCGTGTATCATTATTGCCATCACCAACAGCCACTACTCCGCCCGGGAAATTTCCTTCAACGCCAAAGTCGGTAGGCGCAGAGAGACGACAAAATTTACCACTTTCAATAAAATAATATCCATAGGTGGTAGTACCGGGTTGGCTGTAACCTGCCACATCGGTATCCTTTTCGCAAGTGACTTGCAAGCCATTGGTTTTCTCTACATAAACAGTTGTGTCTTGCCAGTTCTCAATGCGAGGATTGGAAAAAATCAGAAAATCTTTTTGTTCGGCACTCTTCTCAACCGTTATAGTGCAAGCCACCTGCTCGCCACTCTCGGCCGTAACTGTGAGTATACATTTGCCCAGTTTCACACCCTTCACTGTTATGTGAGTACCGTTCTTCCGACACAGGGCATTGCTGTTATCGGTCTCAACAATAAAATCTCCTCCTGCTGTCACCTCAATTATGTCGGTATCGTTTTCTCTTATCGTAAGCATATCTCCACACGAAAGAGAAAACTTATCGGTAGTAACTGTGGGTTGACAAGCTACTGTCAACAGTGTCATTGCAAGCAATGACAAAGAGGTATATACGTGTTGTAACAATTTCATTTTCAACAGATTTTATTCGATTATAGTTATTCGCACATCACCACACAAACTATCGTTTTTGAATGTTATTTTGTGGCTGCCCGGCAATAAAGTTGAGGGTGATAGTATATTGTCACCAATGGCAATATCGTCTATAAACCATGTTACGGGCCGGGTATAATTGCTCAATGTGAGCAATACATCCTCATCACTGCGAGAGTAACAACTCTTCAATCCCTCGATTTTTACAAAGTTGGGTATGTCGGGCATACACACACCTTTCAGTATTACCTCGACATCGTCGGGCAAATTATCACACACAATGAAAAGCGATGCATTATGTATACCCTGTGTCTGTGGATGATATATAATATCTATGACAGCACCTTGTGCGCTTGTCACATCTGCGGCATCAATAGTTGTAGGAGTCACCTCAAAATTGTGTGTATCTTCGACAATCAAGTGCAATGGCGAGGTAATGTTACGTCCTGTTATCTTATATTGCTTTGTAACAACTACATCACCTATCACACCGTCAAAGGTAATTACATCGCCACTCTTGAGGCTGATTGATGGAGCTGCTACTGCACCACCATCAAAGTTGAACGCATACTCGGTAGAGTCACCCCAAATGTATTCGGCCATCTGCGGATAGTCGATAAAAGGATTACGATTGTACTGGAAGCTATACACGGCATTGTTGCGATTGAGTTCTTTTTCGCTCACAGGATCTTGACGATGCCACCTGAGCAGTAACTCCTGCGAGTAGCTGTTGAGCGTGGGATAACTACCTGTCACAAACATATTGGTACCAGCCGACCGCCATGTATAGTCTTGATAACAAGTAACAAAATACATATACATGCGGGCAAAGTCACCTTTATACTCGTCGGCCGGCTCATACACATTGAGACGACTCACCGCATCATATCCCACCTTCGATACACCGTTGTCAAACTTCACCGTACCGGTTACTTCACCCAGTATATAGTTCGACTTGGCCGAGTTGGCATCGGCATCCGACGGCACAAGGTGATGCAGGTCGAACGAGCCATCGACCGTATAGGGGTAGTCGTCGCCCCACCAGCTCTTGGGTACACTATGCTCAATATTCATGCCCGGTGTTGCTCCCGACGACTGGAAATAGCGCACAATGTTGGAGTACATATCCCACACCGTACCATCGGCTCGCACATCACTCTCACGGAATACTACCCACGTACCTTTACTGCCATACTCTATACGACGGTGCTCCTTGAGGAGCTTGTGCAACTCGGTTTTAAGGTCGCCCTTATTACGTCCCACCAAGTTATCGGGATAGTAATCGCGAGGCATTTCGGCTACTGCCACACACGTTGCAAGGAGGCATAATGTTGCTATTGCTATGCGTATTTTCGACATACTCTGTTGTAAATGATTTAAGAGAACAAAAATAATAAATGCTATTGACATAACAATACTTATACCCCTTAATATTGGTTAGTAGTTCTTATATCATACACCAATCGTATAGACAACCTCAACCCAAATTGACTAAGCGGAGATCACGGCTAAGTCAATTATTATTTGTAATTTTGTACTATGGATGCGAAGAAGAAAGTTTTGTTGGGAATGAGTGGTGGCACGGATAGCTCGGTAGCTGCTATGCTCCTGCAAGATGCCGGATACGAAGTAATCGGTGTAACCTTTCGCTTCTACGAGAAAGACAATTGCACAGAGTATCTCGACGATGCGCGCGATTTGTGTCATCGCTTGGGCATCCGGCACATCATTTCCGACCAACGAGAGCGCTTCCAATCGACCATCATAGAGTACTTCATAGGCGAATATATGGCGGGGCACACGCCTGTGCCTTGCACCCTGTGTAACAACCTATTAAAGTGGCCACTACTCCGCCAAATTGCCGACGAAATGGGCATCTATTATTTGGCTACAGGTCACTATGTTCAGAAACGCAACATCGACGGCTATTGGCACATCACCAATGGTGCCGATAGCGACAAGAATCAGTCATTCTTCCTCTGGGGCTTGCCACAAGATATATTGGAACGGATGCTTTTGCCCATGGGCACACTGACCAAACAACGAGTACGCGAGATAGCCGAAGAGAGAGGGTTTATGAAGGCGGCACAAAAGAGAGATAGCTTCGGCGTATGTTTTTGCCCAATGGATTATCGCTCATTTCTTCGCGATAAAGTGCCGACAGAGGCTATTCAGAGGGGTAAATTTGTCGACATAGAGGGTAAGTTCGTTGCTTGGCACGAGGGATACCCATTCTATACCATTGGTCAACGGAGAGGACTGGGCTTAGACCTCAATCGAGCTGTTTTTGTGAAAGATATAGTGCCTGCGGAAAACAAGGTAGTACTGGGCGACTTGAAGTCGCTGGAGCGCACCGCAATGCGCTTGAAGGATTGGAACATCATCAACCCGGCGCAACTTTTGGGCAAAGACGACATCGTAGTCAAAATTCGCTACCGCAAGCAAGAGAATCGTTGCACCGTGACCCTCCTCCCCGACAACACCCTGCACATCGAGCTACACGAACCCCTCACCGCCATCACCCCCGGCCAAGCAGCCGCCTTCTACCGCGGCGACACCCTCCTCGGCGGTGGAATTATCGTGGAGTAACCGGCATCCTTTTGCCCCTCATGTAAACATAGCAACAACATCACGCCTATTATTTTTAACCCCTCAGTCACCATGGGTGACAGCTCCCCTATATGCCTTCGGCACACAGAGGAGCAAAAGGTTACCACAACACCACGAGGCGCATGCCGTAAGGTAATCTTTTCTGCCCCTGCGAGTGAAACGAGATAGGGGAAGTCCACGCAGTGGGAAGGGGTTAGAAAACCGTGTGAAACACGGCGAGGGTAACATTTTCTTCCTCTGTGTTTGCGTAAGCAAATTGCTTTGCAACACAGGGGCAGAAAACACCACATCTTCGACGTGGCGTTGAGGCTTCTCGGGGATGATATTTTATTCACCCCATATCTTGTTTTATTAATATCTTTTTAATATTTTTGCTGTTGCATATCGCTTGCAGAAGCCCGATATGGGTTTAGTGGGTGGGTATGCTTTTACATTTTATTGAAAAGCGTTTACTAACGCTCTTTCTTGGCTTTTCGAAATCTGGAAAATTTCAAGCACTGTCAAGATAGTAGCAACAGTAGATGCCTTGTGGATATGTATATCAATCACTATACGGCACGTGGTGTGTCGTGTAGTGCCATATACCATATTCGGCGTGAGGCTTCTGCGTTGC
Source organism: Bacteroidaceae bacterium (assembly GCA_017522135.1). GTDB lineage: Bacteria > Bacteroidota > Bacteroidia > Bacteroidales > Barnesiellaceae_A > Barnesiella_A. The sequence goes on along the minus strand of JAFXAB010000032.1, from coordinate 1,421 downwards.
TCGTTCTACAGTGTGGGCATTCCAGAGCCTCGAAAAGCGGGACGAGTAACTGTAATGGCTCTCACGCTTTTTTTGTATCCTGCCAAAACCGGAGAGTACATATGGCACTAAAGTTTTATTCTTATGAAATGTAAAAATTGTGACAAGGAAATCCCTCAAAGAGCAGAAAACAGTCCTACGTCAGAAGAAACAACACCCAATTATTTAATTGAATCTGATGAAAATGAATGGATGTTCTTGACAGCTGCTATAAATAATATCAAGAAAGAAGAGGTTGTAACTGCAAGCGGTATTGAAGAACAAAATTTCGTTGCTAAGTTGTTATCTAAAATCGATTGCTTAAGATGCAAAAATCTAATTAAAAATAAGGATATTACACAACACTTCTGGTCTCTTGAAAACAAAAAAAATCTTATGACTAATGAAGGTATGGAATATACTTTGGCTGAATTGGGTATTAGACACAATAATGGAATTCTAAGATTCAAACCAGACTTAATACTACATCATAGCCATAATGAACAACATACCAATCGTGAGCAACAAAAGCTAATCTTTGAAATCAAAACAAAACAATATTCTCGAAAAACATTCTTTAAAGACTTTTTTAAGTTAAACGTCTATATCGATAAACTAAATTTTCAGCAAGCAGTATTCCTCTCTATAGGAAAGCCCGTTGAGAAAATTGAGACACTAATAAAGTCTTATATAGATAAAGGGTATTATATAAGCAATGAATACAAAAGGATATATTTTGTCATCTGTCCGGATGCTGAAAATTTCAACAAAGATATAGCAGTATACACCCTAAATAAGGATTTAAGTACTAACTAATAAAATTTTACAATTATGAAAACCAAACTATTTTTAATCTGGATAATGGTGTTATGTATGCCACTATCTCTTTATGCATACGACTTCGAGGTCGATGGTATTTATTACTCTTACGATATAGGCAAAACCTTAAAGGTAAATGGAGTTAGCGGTTATGGTTCTATCTCTATTCCAGGAACAGTCATTTTCAATGGAATAACATATAGTGTTACATCCATTCACCAATATGCTTTTCAAGGATGCGATGGTTTAACGTCTATATCCATACCAGATGGCGTAGAATCAATAGGTTATTGTGCTTTCGATGATTGCGAAAACTTGACATCTGTTACCATCCCAGAGAGTGTTACTTCAATCGGTGGGTTTGCTTTCAATGATTGTGAAAACTTAACATCAGTAACCATCCCCGAGGGTGTTACTTCGATTGGTGGTTGGGCATTCGCTAATTGTATTTAGAAGCCCAAAACAACCAAAATTATTCAGAAATAACCAAACATAAACCTTTAATTATCAATATATTCTAAAATTTAACACTTTCAGGCTGCTTTTTGATGGTTCCCAAATTTCCACATATTTTTGATACATAT
>JAFXAB010000031.1 GCA_017522135.1 Bacteroidaceae bacterium | reverse complement strand
CAGCTCTTTTATCCGCTTTTTAGCCTCTGTAAATCGAAAATTCTGTAAAAAATCAGATTTTGACAATTTTACAGTCTATCGAAACCTCGCGGCTTAAACAAAAAGAAACTGTGCCAAAATTTCCATTTTGACACAGCCTCTTTGGAGTATTATATCTTATTACATACTATAAGCACAAGGCTATTATCGACCATAGTCGTTGCAAAGAGATAGACCTCACCACCATCTTGCACTCGAAGTTTCTTGCGCAACTCTACTGCCGATAATGGAAAGTTGCGTGTTGTTATGTTACATGCAGGGTATTGCCTGGCAAATCCTTTGCAAAGGCTCGACGAAAAGGGCAACACCTCAACTATCCGAAATGACCTTCCCACAAAACCTTCTACCATGGCATGAGACGTGTAGAGGTGGCTGTTCTTATGCAACTTTTGTACATTATATACACTGCATATAGACCTAAACATGCCCGCCTTAAGCAATGTAGTGTCGGGCTCATAAAGATAAGCCCCCACCTCTTGTGCCATAGGGCAGGGTGCTTGTGCCTCGTTGTCATAGTCAAACGACAACTCCTTTACATCACCGTTACGGCTTATAACAGCGCACATCACATCGTGCTCATCAATCTCATTTTCAAGCGTTTCGGCATCTATCACAGCCAATATTTCCTTACATTCGTTATGAAGAGATACTACATACAACTTGCACAGACGGTCTATTTCTTGACGCAACATTGATATGTCGACCATGGGTGACAACTTGATAATAAGCCTCTTACAACGTGCAAGCAACATAGGCATCATATCCAACACATTAGGTTCACAATCGGCCAAGGCATAGAGACGCTCATGCGACTTACCTCGACGTGCAGGGTCGATAAATATGGTGTCAAATTGTCGAGTAGATTCGGCCAAGAATTGGTTACAATCACAATTATATACGGTGATGTTACTCATCCCAAGCTCGGCAAAATTGTGCCGAGCCACATGACAATACAACGCATCATGCTCTACATACACAGCCTCGTCAACACACTGTGCCATGAAGTAGGTATCAACACCCAATCCGCCGGTAAGGTCACACAACGAATGTCCATAGACCAATCGTTGCTTGTATAAAGCCGTCTCTTGCGACGAACACTGCTCGGTTGACAGCAGAGAAGGAAACACAACACGCTCATGTGCACACCAATCGGGAATTTTCTTTTCGAGACGACGGTTGCGTGCCTCTATCTGCGTAATGGCAAGTTGCTGCGAAAAGTCGGTGCGTGTATCTCTTTTCAAGCGCAAGCGCAATACATCCTCGCCAAGATGGTGCTTGACGTAAGTAAAAAAAGCTTCGTTCAACTCAGGTAGTAATTGGCTATCCATGCAAAGTATGTTGTATTTACAGATGTTTGATACAAAGGTAAAGATTTGTTGATGATCATGCAAATATCATCACAACCGAACTGATAAGTTACACACCCAACAGACACAAATCACAAACATCCTGTGATAAACATCAACACTTCTTGCACAACATTTATTTTTCCTATAATATATATTATGTTAAATAGGATATATAAAACATAAATATGGATACCTCCTTCGGTTGCTATTACACAAACGGTATCCATATTTATAAGTATTATAGTTGCTGCCAGTTACAGCTACTCTAAGCGAGTAACAAATTTGCCATGTCAATAAAGTAGATACAATGCTACCAGTTACAGCTACTCTAAGAGAGGAACAAATTTACCATATCAATAAAGTAGATACAATGCTGCCGGTTACAGCTACTCTAAGCGAGTAATAAAATCGCCATATCAATAAAGTAGATACAATGCTACCGATTACAGCGACTGCAAGTGTGCAATAAAATCGTGAATATCATGGCTTGTTGTATCCCATGAAGTTACAAGACGTATTTCGCCTTTCGCCTCATTCCAATAGTAGAAATAATACTTCTCATGAAGTTTCTGCGATTTTTCTATGGGCATTGTCAAGAACAATTGGTTGCTCTCTACCGTTTGCGTAAAGGTCACATCATTACACTTGCGCAATTCTGCGGCGAGCTGTTGTGCCATATCGTTGGCCTGTCGGGCACAGCGCAACCACAGGTCGTTGCTGAGAAAAGCCTTGAACTGTGCCGCAAGGTAACGCATCTTGCTGGCCAATTGGCATGCTTGCTTGCGGAAGTATCGCCCCTCTCCTATCAGGTTCTTATTGAATATTACCACGCACTCGGCTCCCATCAGGCCGTTTTTTGTTCCTCCAAGCGTGAGTGTATCCACACCACATGCGCCCGATACTTCGTCTATCGACAGGCCTAATGCCGCTGCAGCGTTGGCTATGCGTGCTCCGTCCATGTGTACTTGCAGGCCATGAGCATGTGCATAGTCGCACAACTCTCTCAGTTCCTGCGGTTTATATATAGTGCCCAGTTCGGTGCATTGGCTTATGTATACAGCACCCGGTTGCGAATGGTGCTCTACACCGAAGTTTACCATATAAGGTGCTAATAATTGAGGTGTCAGCTTTCCATCGGGTGTATCAATGGTGCGGATAAAACAACCTGTACCCTTGCCGGGTGCACCACACTCGTCTACAGCGATATGGCCGGTTTCGGCACAGAATATAATGTGATACGGGCGTGTCATCAGTTGCAACGCCATGGTATTACTACCCGTACCATTAAATACAAATAAGGGTTCGCACGGACGTGCAAACACTTTTTTTACCAACTCGGCAGCCTCCTCGGTCCACTTATCATCGCCGTAGCCCAACGCATGACCTGTATTGGCTTCCATGAGTGCCTGCATCACCTCGGGATGCACACTCGAATTGTTGTCCGATGCAAAACTTCTCATTTTTTCTTATCTATAATGTATGTATCTATAACAGTCCATATAAACCATCCGACAAACGTAAGCGCAAGCGTCAACAGCACCTCGGGGGTTGTCAACTTATCGCCCATAAATCGGTATCCGAGAGCTGTCAATCCCGTAGTACACAGTGCAAACACTGCCGACTCTATCGTTGCTCCTATTATAAATCGTTTCATATTCATTCTAAAATCATTATACATTTACAAATGTAATAATATCATCTTAATATGCAAAATTATTGAATATATTTCATAAAAGAGACTTATTATAAAACTTTAGGTTATACACATGGAGCAACAGTCTCATTGTATTCTCAATACCCATACCCCCACATATACAATGCAGGCCGTGCCTCTTGTCCGGCACAGCCTGCATTTCACTTTATATAGATTTATTCAAGGTACTGTTTTACAAAGCCACTTTCACCGCTGCATCGGCCACTTTCACCACATACACGGCATCGGTGGGCATGGCTATGCGCATGGTGTCGCTTGTGGCATAGATGGTGCGCAGCAATACACCGTCTACATCATATATGGCTATGCTCTCGCCACGCTCGCAACCGGCCACTACCACATCACCACGATGGCCGTAGGCCTTGATGCGACTGTTGTGCATAGGTGCATTTTGTGCTGTGGGAATATCGTAGCTGATGTTTATTACAGCATCTTCCTCAAGTGCCGGTGTTGTATACACACCGTCAACCAATTGTTCGGTAACATTCTCGTCGTTGAACATCACGGTATTGAGTACAAATCTCGCGTCGGTGTCAACGATTTTTATCTTCTGCTCAGTACCGGTG
>JAFXAB010000030.1 GCA_017522135.1 Bacteroidaceae bacterium | reverse complement strand
GTAATCTTTTCTCCCTCTGTGTTTTCCGCATGGAAAATATAGGGGGAGTGGCTGCAAGCCGAGGGGGTTGGATTACACACGCACATATTATCATACGCCAGGTTTTTTTCAACCCCTCCGTTGATGGGCAACACCTCCACTCTTCATTCGTTGGGCATATGCCTTATACAGCTCTCCGAGGGCATCTGTATCCCTCTGTTTGCACCGTTCTATCAGCCGTGTTATCTCCATCGAAAACATAATGTCTTTGTTTATTATGTCCGATATTTAACAAAAAGGCTGCATGTATTCAAAACTTTTTTGATTTCACAATTTTTGCCCTATACAGAAGAGGCTGCGCCAAAATCTTCATTTTGACACAGCCTCTTCTTCACGTATTGGTTTGTATGTATCTGTTATTTTATCAACGAGCGGGCTTTGTCGAGTGCCTTGTTGATATGGTCGAAGATGTGGTCTTCGCCTATCACTTTGTCGATGCCTGCATTGACAAGAGTGGTGTGAACGTTGGGGTTTACACCCGACAAGATGATATCGATGCCTTCTTTGCGAGAAGCGGCAATGAGGTTCTCGAGGTTGTGCAACCCTGTAGAGTCGATAAACGGAACGCGTCGCATGCGTATGATGCGCAATTGAGGCTTGTCCTTGATGTTCATCATCAGTTCGTCGAACTTGGTGGCTACACCGAAGAAGAACGGGCCGTTGATTTCGTATACCTCCACTTCGTGAGGAATGTCCAACTCTTCGTGTACGGCAGTTTCGGTACCTTGAGCTATATCGAGGTGGTCGCGAGCAACCGATATATCGACACTTTCCGACACACGACGCAAGAAGAGAACTACAGCCAATAACAGACCAATCTCGATTGCGATGGTAAGGTTGAAGAGTACTGTGAGCAGGAAGGTAAGCAAGAGTACCGAAATGTCGCTCTTGGGGCTGTTGAACATGCTCTTAAAGGTGCGTACACCAAACATGTTGTATGACACCATAACAAGTACACCGGCCAAGCAAGACATGGGAATGTGCTTGGTAAGGGGCGCAAGGAATAGCAGGATGAGCAACAAAACCACAGCATGGATGATACCGGCAATGGGAGAACGGCCACCGTTGTTGATGTTGGTCATTGTACGAGCAATAGCACCGGTCACGGGTATGCCTCCAAAGAATGGTACAACCAGGTTGGCAGCACCCTGAGCAATAAGTTCGGTGTTGTTGTTGGTGCGGTCACCGGTAACACCATCGGCTACAGTGGCCGAGAGCAAAGACTCGATGGCACCGAGCATGGCAATGGTGAATGCGGGCGACATAAGAGCCGAAATAGACTCCATATTGATAGACAAGCCGGAGGGGGTAGGTATCGAAGCCTTTATTTCGAAGCGATTGCCTATAGTCTCGACGTTGGCAAAGGCCTCGAGGTGAAATACTTCGCGACACAGGTATACCAATGCAGTCATAATGATTATAGCCAACAACGATCCGGGTATCTTCTTTGAGATACGAGGCGAAAGGGCAATGAGTACAATGCTGCCTATACCTACAGCAGTCGATACCCAATTGATGGTGTCGAATGCACCGAAATAGGCTATCCATTTCGACACAAAGTCGGCGGGTACGCTTTCCATTGAGAGTCCAAAGAGGTCCTTAATCTGTGTGGCAAATATGGTGAGTGCAATACCACTTGTGAAACCTACGACGATGGGATAAGGGATAAACTTGATGATAGTTCCCAGCTTGAATACACCCATGAGCACGAGCATGAGACCTGCCAAGAATGTGGCAATGGCAAGGCCTTCGAGACCGTATGTTTCAATAATACCGTATACGATAACGATAAATGCGCCGGTGGGGCCACCAATCTGCACACTGTTACCACCCAAGAACGATACGATAAAACCACCTATAATGGCGGTTATAAGGCCTTTTTCGGGGCTTACGCCCGATGCAATACCAAATGCTATGGCCAAAGGCAATGCCACGATACCGACAATGATACCGGCCATAAGGTCTTTCATGAAGCGTTGACGATTGTAGTCACGCAACATAGAAAACAGCTTAGGCTGGAAGTCTAAGCCGTTTTTGAGGAAATCAAGATTTACTTGCATAAACTCGAGTTTGTAGTATTAGATGATTATATCAATTATAGTTTTTTGCAGTATGCTCTGCGACGACGGTGTTGTTCGCGCTCAAAGTATTGCCATTGAGCTTGCACCTTGTTGTTGTCTTCAAGCTCGGGATTGCTCTCGGCGTAGGTGTACTCGTTCTGGTTAAATACGGGGATGAGGTCGGCAAAGAGCAGTGCATTTACACCTTTGCTTTGATAGTCGGGGCGTACGGCAACGAGTAGCATCTCTACTACATCGTTGTGGCACTTGAGTGCCTTGAGCAAATGAATGAATCCGAATGGGAACATGCGACCGCGTGACTTGCGCAATGCCTTTACCAAAGAGGGGAGTGTAATGCCCACACCTATAAGCTCGTCGTTCTCGTCTACGATGAGAGGTACATTCTCAAGGCGTATCATGGGTATGTACATCTTGATGTAGTAGTCAATCTGTCTTTGCGAGAGGGGACAATAGCCATATAGTTGGTCGTAGGCTATGTTGATGAGATCAAATATCTTTTGACCATAGTCTTTTATGAGCTTGTTGGCATTGGTGTATTTGAGTACACGCAGGTTGTACTTGCGCTTAACGATGTCGGTAATGCGTTGATGCTTTTCGGGGACTTCTTTGGGTATTTGTATCTTGAACTCTACCCAGTCGCTCTCCTTTTCGTAGCCCAAGGCTTCGATGTGATCGACATAGTAAGGGTGATTGTATATTGTTACCGAAGTACCCATTTGGTCGAAACCCTCAACGAGCAATCCTTCGGGGTCCATATCGGAAAAACCCAACGGGCCATGTATCGAAGTCATACCTTTTCTGCGTGCCCACTTTTCAACAAAGTCAAAGAGGACATTACTTACGTCTTTGTCGTCAACAAAGTCCACAAAGCCAAATCGTGCTTCTTTGTTGCCGGTGCGCTCATTGAGACGATGGTTGATGATACCTGCTATGCGACCTACGGGTTTGCCATCTCGGTATGCCATGTAGCAGATGCTCTCGCAAAACTCGTATGCGGGGTTCTCTTTGGGATTGAATGTGCCTACGATATCCGATACGAGACTTGGCACGTAGTAGGGGTGGTCTTTATAAAGGTGATCTGTGGGGAATGTTGCGAACTTATTAAAGGCTCTTCTACCCGATACTTCTATAATGTGAATGGGTTTTGATTGGCTCATAGTATTGTTTGCTAAATGTTTGTGAGTGCAAATATAATGTTTTTTTACAAAATAGTTGCTATTTGTGAAAAAGTAACAACTCTATCCAAAGCGAGTGTTTGGATAGAGTGTGTATAGAGTATTGATAAACAGCGTGTTACTTCTCGCCATAGGCGAGGTCTCCGGCATCGCCCAGTCCGGGTATGATGTATCCATGAGCATTGAGCGTATCGTCGACACCTGCTACCCACAATACAGTGTTTTCAGGAAAGTTATTCTCGACATAGTCAATGGCTTGACGGCTGGCAATGACAGCAGCTACATGGGTAATGGCCGGTGTGCCCTTTGAGTTGCACAAGGCTTTGTAGCACAACTCCATAGATTTGCCGGTGGCCAGCATGGGGTCGGCAAGTATCATTACCTTGCCATCGAGCGAAGGCGATGCGATATACTCTACATGAATGTCGAAGTCGGTCTCGTTGCTGTACTGGCGATAGGCCGATATAAATGCATTCTCGGCATGGTCGAAGTAAGATAGAAAACCTTGATGAAAACCTAATCCGGCTCGCAAGATGGTGGCCAATACAATAGGGTCGGCCGGGATGCTCATCTCTTTGATGCCGAGAGGTGTGGTTATGGGTTGTGTTGTATAGTTGAGTGTGCGGCTTATCTCGTAAGCCATGATTTCGCCTATACGCTCCAAGTTGCGACGAAAGCGCATGCGGTCTTGTTGGATAGCCTTATCGCGCAATTCGCTCATGAATTGGTTGATAATGCTGTTGTGCTCCGAAAAATTAATAATCTTCATGACAATTATTTTTTCTTGGTGGTTGTTCTGCGTGTGATGCGTTTGGTGGGAGCCTCCTTGTCGGTGTTCTCAATAATCTGCAAGCAGTCGGTGTAGCTGAGGTTATGTGCATCGGTGCCCTTGGGCAGTTTATAGTTTTTCTTCTTATAGGCTATATATGCGCCGTATCGACCGTTGAGTACTTCCAGCTCGGCATCCTCTTCATATCGTTTGATAAGGCGGTTGTTATCGTCTTCACGTTTTTTCTCTATCACCTCAATGGCCTCATCGAGGGTAATGCTTTGCGGAGCGTATGTCTTGGGAATAGAGATAAACTTGTTGTCGTGGCGAATGTATGGGCCAAACTTTCCGTTGTTTACTACTACGGTTTTCTCCTCGTACTCACCCAATGTGCGTGGTAACTCGAAGAGCTTGAGAGCCTCTTCAAGGGTAATACTGTTCATTGATTGACCTTTGAGCAGGGAGGCAAATATGGGTTTTACTTCGTCGTTGGGCAGGCCTATTTGCACGATAGGTCCAAAACGACCAATCTTTACCGATACAGGACGACCGCTCTGGGGGTCGTTGCCCAGCATCCGCTCACCCACTTTGTGTTCAAGTCGTAGCGAGTTGGCTGCCTCTATGGTGGGGTGGAAGTCGGTGTAGAAACTATCAATTACCGATACCCATCCAATCTTGCCGTCGGCAATTTCGTCAAATTTTTCCTCGATGTTGGCGGTGAAGTTATAGTCGAGGATGTTGGGGAAATACTCGGTAAGGAAGTCATTTACCACAATTCCTATGTCGGTAGGTAGCAACTTGTTTTTCTCGGCTCCGGCCAGCTCTTTCTTGGTGCATTGAGCCACCTTGCCATTTTCGAGTGTTATGATGTTGTACTTGCGTTCTACACCTTGACGGTCGCCCTTTACAACGTACTCGCGTTGTTGGATGGTAGAGATGGTGGGTGCGTATGTCGATGGGCGGCCTATACCCAGCTCTTCGAGCTTGCGCACAAGGCTTGCCTCGGTGTATCGAGGCGGATGTTGTGTGTAGCGTTCAGTAGCTGTGATGCTGTGACAAATGGGATGTTCGCCTTGTGTAAGGGTAGGAAGCATATCGCTCATTTCGCTTTCGTTCTCATCGTCGTTGCTTTCGAGATATACTTTCAAGAAACCGTCGAAAGTTATTACCTCGCCTGTAGCGATAAACTGCTCGTTGCGATTGGATATATTTATGACGATAGAGGTCTTTTCAATCTCTGCATCGCTCATTTGAGAGGCGATGGTGCGTTTCCATATCAGCTCATAGAGGCGTTGTTCTTGGCGATTGCCCTCGATACTGTGGCTGGATATATAAGTGGGACGAATGGCCTCGTGAGCCTCTTGAGCCCCTTTACTCTTATTGGGGTATTTGCGTATTTGCAAGTATCTTTCGCCCAGCGTACCCACAATTTCCTCGCGTGTGGTGTTGATACACAGCGACGAGAGGTTTACCGAGTCGGTACGCATGTAAGTGATGTGTCCGCTTTCGTATAGTCGTTGGGCTACCGACATGGTCTGTGCCACCGAAAATCCGAGTTTGCGGGCAGCCTCTTGTTGCAAAGTAGAGGTGGTGAATGGAGGAGCCGGAACCTTGCGTGCAGGTTTTACCGATACCTCCTCGATAGTATAGTCGGCCTCTTTACATGCAGCAAGGAAATTGTTTACTTCCTCCTCGGTCTTAAAGCGGTAGTTGAGTTCGGCCTTGAACTTTGTGTCGTTGTTGGGGGTGGTAAACTCGGCCAGTACGCGGTACGATGCTTCACATTGAAAACCTTCTATTTCACGTTCACGCTCAACGATGAGTCGCACAGCAACCGACTGCACACGTCCGGCTGAAAGAGCGGGTTTGACTTTTTTCCACAATACCGGCGATAGTTGGAAGCCCACTATGCGGTCGAGCACACGACGTGCTTGTTGTGCATCTACGCGAGCTACATCTATAGTACGTGGATTTTTTATAGCCTCTACGATGGCGTTTTTGGTAATTTCGTGAAAAACAATGCGCTTGGTCTTGGATGGGTCCAACTCGAGCACCTCGGCGAGATGCCAGGCAATAGCCTCTCCCTCACGGTCCTCATCCGATGCCAACCATACGGTATTGGCCTTGGTTGCCTCTTCGCGAAGGGTGTCTACAAGTTTTTTCTTGTCGGCAGGAATTTCATATATGGGAGTATAGTTCTTGTCAATATCTATACTGAATACTTTTTTCTTCAAGTCGCGTATGTGACCATAACTCGATAGAACTTTATAATCCTTTCCTAAAAATTTTTCTATGGTCTTGGCCTTGGCTGGAGACTCTACGATAACTAAATTTTTCTGCATACGTCAAACGAAGTAACGAGGTTATTCACAAAATCGCCTGCAAAATTAGATAAAAAATCAGTGTAAAAAAATCTCTTAGTAATTTTTTATAGATTTAGGTATTGCTCCGTTGCAGGATACTTCTTTATAAGAAGTATAATTATTATAATATTGGTGTCGGGTATATAGTAGATTTTTACATACTCAAAGATGCCGTGTTGAAAGTTGTATTTCGACACGGCATCTTTTATGAATAGTTGCAAGGTTATCAATGGCGTCCCTTGCCGTTGTGCTTGGCTTGTTGCTTGCGTTGCTCACGCAAGAGAGCTTCTTGCTGGCGTTGAGCCTCTTCAAGACGAGCCATGAAACCGCTCTTCTTGCGAGGTTTCTTGGCGTTAGCCTCCATTTGTGCCAATACTTTCTTTTCATCGACAAACTTGCGGAAAGCCCAAGTTTGTATAATGGTAATCAACAATGAAAGGAAGTAGTAGTAGCTGAGGCCTGCAGCGTAGTTGTTGAAGAAGAACAAGAACATCAAGGGCATGAGGTACATCATCCACTTCATGCCGGGCATGGTGTTTTGTCCGCTTTGGTCCATGGTTACCTTGGTGTAGAGTATGTTTGTAATGGTCATCAGCAAGCAGAAGAGACTGATGTGATTGCCAAATGTGTTGCTGATAAGGGGAATGTATGTATCCCATTCGACAATTGCATCGTATGAAGAAAGGTCCTTTGCCCACAAGAACGACTCACCACGCAACTCGATAGAGGATGGGAAGAATGAGAACATAGCTACGAGGATGGGCATTTGTAACAACATAGGCAAGCAACCGCCCATGGGGTTGACTCCGGCCTTGTTGTAAAGTTCCATCATAGCATTTTGTTTCTTCATTGCATCCTCGGGGTTGGGATACTTCTCGTTGAGTGCTTGCATTTGCGGCTGGATGACACGCATCTTGGCTTGCGACTTGTACGACTTGTAGGTGAAGGGGAACAAGATGAGCTTGATAAATACGGTGAGCAAGAATATGATAAGACCGTAGTTGCTGATAAACTTGCTGAGGAAGTCAAAGACGTTGATGATGATGAGTGTGTTGATCCAGCGGAACAATGGCCAACCCAAAGGTATAACACGGTCGAGGTCGAGACGATCTTCTTTATCGGCTCCCTTGTCGTATGAGCGGAATAGCTTGTAGTCGTTGGGACCGAGGAAGAAAGAGAAGTTGCCTACATGAGTGTTGCTTGAGGTGTAATCGATAAGAGCCTCGCTGTGAAATTTCTTGAGGTATATGGGGTCTTTGTCAAGATCCTCGGTTACGAGAAATGCCTCGTTGAAGTTGTTGTCGGCAATGAAAGCCGAGGTGAAGAATTGGTCTTTGTAACCAATCCATTTGAGGCTGGTCTTGATATACTTGTCTTGGTCGCCTTTTTCGCGGAGCTTATCAACATCATCTCCGACATACTTGTAGTACAACGCACTGTTGTTTTGCTCAAACATGCGACCCTTTTCTTGGCGAGGCATCTTAAGGTCCCAATACATGTCGAGATTGACAATGTTTTGAGGTATAACCTTTTGCATATCCTTTTGGGTTATCTCCATTTGAAGGCGATAACTATCCTTGGGCAATGTGTAGCGTACATTCCACTTGGCACCCCCTGCCAGATTGAGAGTCATATCGACAGTGCTGTCGGTAGCTGTAGGGGTAAAGTATAGGCTCTGAGTGTCGATAATTCGTGCACCGGTCTTGAAAATAAATCCATAGTGGTTGTCGTTCTCCTGAAAGAGCACAACGTTTGTGGTATCTTTTCCGGTATAGTTCTTGTAGTCTTTGAGAGTAGCCTTGCGCAAGTAACCGCCTCGGCTCGAAAACTCGAGTGCGACAACATTATTTTCGAGGGTGATAGTTTGCTCTTCACCTTCGGCTACTGTAGCAAATGCGCCATATTGAGCAAGCAGTTCGGCTTTGTGCAATGAGTCGGCGGAGAGGCTGTCTACTTCGATGTTTGCCAAGGCTGCTTGTGCTTGAGCGTCGGCTTGTTCTTGCCAAGCAGCTATCTCAAGGGCGCGGGCTGCTTCAACAGCGGCAATAGAGTCGTTGTATCGTTGTTGCGCTTGTATCTCCTCGGCCGATGGTTGTGTAAACCAAGAGAAACCGATTACAACCGCAATCATCAATACAAATCCGATGATTGTGTTTTTATCCATACTTATTATTAATGTGTTATTTACTTGTTATGCTGTAGTTATTTATTGATGGCAGCACGAATGAAGTCTACAAACAGGGGGTTGGGGCGCAATACGGTACTGTTGTATTCGGGGTGGTATTGAGTACCCACAAACCAACGCAAAGCGGGTATCTCTACAACCTCAACCAAGTTGGTGTCGGGGTTGGTACCTACACACTTCATACCGGCTTTCTCAAACTCTTCGCGGAAGTCGCTGTTGAACTCAAAACGGTGACGGTGACGCTCACTGATGCGAGTTGAGCCGTAGGCCTTGGCGGGTATAGAATCAGCATCGAGTACACATTCGTATGCACCCAAACGCATTGTGCCTCCCAAGTTGGAGATACTCTTCTGGCTATCCATGAGGTCAATAACATTGTGCTTGGTCTTTACGTCCATCTCTACCGAGTTGGCGTCTTCGTAGCCGAGTACATTGCGAGCAAACTCGATAACCATACATTGCATACCGAGGCAAATACCGAATGTGGGCATGTTGTTTTCACGTGCATACTTAAGAGCAACAAATTTGCCTTCTATACCACGTTGACCGAAACCCGGAGCGATGAGTATGCCATCCATTTCTTTGAGTGTCTCGGCAACATTGCTCTCATTGAGTTTCTCGGAGTGTATAAAGTGTAAGTTGAGCTTGCGATCGTTGTATGTGGCTGCTTGCAATAGCGATTCGTTAATCGACTTGTAGGCATCGGGTAGTTCTACATATTTACCTACCAGGCCGATGTTGACAGTCTCGGTGGCATTCTTCATGTGGTGGAGGAACTCGCACCATTGAGTCAAGTCGGGCTCTCCCTCGGTGGGCAATCCTGTTTTGCTCAGTACGATTTGGTCGAGACCTTGCTCGTGCATCTTCAAGGGAACCTCATAGATGGTAGGAACATCGAGCGATTGTATCACAGCATCGGGGTCAACATTGCAGAAAAGTGCAACTTTGCGACATTGTGAAGAGGATATCTCATGCTCGGTGCGCAATACAAGGATGTCGGGTTGTATACCCAACTCTTGCAATTTCTTGACAGAGTGTTGAGTGGGCTTGGTCTTCAACTCTTTGGCTGCGGCCAAGTAGGGCACGTATGTAAGGTGTATACATGCACAACGCTTGCCCAACTCCCAGCGCAACTGACGCACACTCTCGAGGAAGGGGAGTGACTCGATGTCGCCCACAGTACCGCCTATCTCGGTGATAACAAAGTCATACTCGCCTTTGCTACCCAGCTTGAGCATGTTGCGCTTGATCTCGTCGGTGATATGGGGTATTACTTGTACGGTCTTGCCCAAGTAGTCGCCACGACGCTCCTTGTCGATAACGCTTTGATATATACGACCGGTTGTGATATTGTTGGCACGTGTTGTTGCTGTGTTGGTAAAACGCTCGTAGTGGCCAAGGTCGAGGTCGGCTTCATGACCATCTACTGTAACGTAACACTCTCCGTGTTCATAGGGGTTGAGTGTGCCCGGGTCGATATTGATGTACGGGTCGAACTTTTGGATAGTCACTCTATAACCTCTGGCCAGTAGCAAGCGTGCCAATGATGCCGAAATAATACCTTTGCCCAACGATGAGGCAACACCTCCGGTAACGAATATATATCTTGTTTCCACGTTAAAAATGTGTTATTTGTGTTGAACTTAGTTGTGAAAAAATACGACCACAAAAGTAGGAAAAATAATCGATAATATACCTACATAATAGCCAATAAATGATAAGAGTTTTTCAAAGAGGGTATCTAATGGCTGCTTATCGAATAGAGAAAGTTCTATTTGTGGGGTGCAATTTTTAGAGATATTATCGTTGTTTTAACACGAATTTATATTATCTTCGCAGTGTAAAAGAAATTTTTGCAAATAAAAGTTTTGGTTATGCGACAATTTATATTTATTGCCTTGTTGCTTGTGGCTGTTTTTCTACCTGTTGTGGGTCAAGATGTTGTAAATAATACTATTGCAATGGATAGTACTGTTGTAATACTCGATACTGTTGCACTTGTAGATAGTGTTGTGGCAAATGATACAATAGCTGTGCACACCGATAGTCTCAGCAATGAATGTATTGTAGTGACTGATAGTGCTATAATCATACCCGATGTGTTGTGGCGTAAGTATGAGCCGGTCGATACTGTCGTTGACAATGGTTTGCCTCGTTACGGAACAACGTTGCTGTTTATGCCTCTGGTCTTTGAAAAGTATGAGAATATTCCCTATGAAGGATTGAATGTTGCCGATGTGCAATATTTTCCGCAAACTTATGAGATAGACAAGGATGTTGTAATGCCCTACCGAGCTACAAGGATGTGGCGAGAGGTGCGCTTGGCCAATCGTATGCGTGCCGCGCGTAACTACCTTATCGTAAATCGTCCCGACTTGGTAAAGTATAATTATGAAAATCTGCCTAAGGCTCCCAAAGAGTATGTCATAATAAACGACCCTACCCGGCAGACTATTACAATTGTAGAGAAACCTCAAGAAATTCTATCCTCCGACTTGGAGCGTAAGCCTGTGAAGATAAAGTATTGGCGCACATCATTCAGCAGTAATATACAGCTGTCGCAAATATATGTGTCGAGCAATTGGTATCAAGGAGGCAATAGTAGCCTGAATCTATTGAGTGATCAACTTTTTACATTTAGCTACAACGACCCCTCCGGCAAGTTGCTGTTTGAAAATCTGATACAGTGGAAGTTTAACCTTACTACATCGGCCGAGGATACAGTGCATCGTGTGCGTGTGAGTGAAGATTTGTTCCAAATAAACTCAAAGTTTGGTTACAAAGCCTTCGGCAAGTGGTTCTACTCGACATCTGTATTGTTCAAGACGCAGTTGCTTACCAACTATGCTGCCAATTCGATGGTTAAGGAGGCCGAGTTCCTTTCGCCCGGTGAGTTGAATGTGGGTGTCGGTCTTTCTTACTCCTATGCATATGAAAAGCCGGTGAAGTTGTCGCATACACTCACATTGTCGCCGCTCTCATATAATCTTCGTTTTGTGGCACTGCCCAACATAGATCCTGTAAAGTTTGGTATAGAGAGAGGCCGTGCTCGCAATGATATAGGTTCGTCATTGGATTATACAATGACTTGGGATTTGCGTTACAATATACGGTGGATGACCCATTTGTATGCGTTTACAAACTATAAGAATATCTTGTTGGAATGTACCAATTCGATAGACTTCTCTTTCTCAACCTATTTTTCGGCTCGTCTGTATGTCGACTTGCGATATGATGATAGCGTTGCTCCCGACCCGAAGTTTGGTTACTTGCAGATCAAGGAATTGCTCAGTCTGGGCTTCTCGTATAAGATATAAGATTGTGTATGCGTAAGGGCTTGATGTTGGGCTTTATAGGAGCTTGTGCTATTGTGCTGTTTGTGCATTGTTCCTCTTACTATGGTGTTACAAAGGCTTATAAAGTGCCTCTGATGGAGTATGCCGAACCTCTCGATAGAGAAAGTTTTGTAACATACCTCGACACAGCGGCTATAGACGATTGGGAAGGTCTGTGGTTGTTGGTGGGTCCCAACCTGCACTGTTTTGTGGCTATTGAGGGTATCAATAACGCAAGTTATAATGCCTATTACTCACATCGTATAAGAATGTGGTCGGCTATCTCGTATCTTCAATATACACTTTTCAAACAGGGGCAGGTGGTGGGATACCTGGGACGTGGCTTGTATGATGATACCAAGAATATGACTGTGCAAGCCGGAATTTTGTCGCAGTATGGGTGGTATAGGGGTTTGGTGCAACTCGATAAGACTCGTAAGTATATTCTTATTGATGCCGCTCGCGAAAACGTAGGAGAATATGGTATGCGACGAGTGTATCCTATACGATCGGTCGAAGAAGATGAGTATAAGGTGCGATATCTGTAGTTGCCGATAAGCAACCTATCTGAAACACAGCATTAAGTAGTACTGTTAGTTGAGTTTCTTGAAGTAATAGAGATTGTCGTTATATTCCAGTGTCATATAGCGGTTGTCCAATTTTATTATATTGAAAAGTGGAAACAGAGTGTCGATGTATAGCGATGATATGTCGGAAAGAGCTATCTGCTTATCTTCATCGCTGAGTATTTCCTTGCTATTGTGATTGTAAATGTTGAATTTGATAACATCGTCTTGATGTTGATACAATCCCATAAATACCGAGTAGTCGTAGGTGTCGTATATGATTTTGCGAATTTGGAAAACATCTGACTGAAAGGAGAAAAATACGGTGTCGCATGCAGTTGTGACATTGTCATGAACAACTTCTTCAAGTCTCCATTGTCCGTACAGATAGCCTATGTTGCCACCATTTTGCATGCAAGAGGTGAGTGTGACAACTATAATGGTGAGTGCGATGTATATGAGTTTTTTCATTTCTTATCCGATTTTTTGTTAAACTTAAAGAGTGAGCCGCTTTTAACAACGCTGATGCTTATACCCCAATTGTCGCCAATGAGGTTGCCGGCATCAACTGCTAAAGATGCACAGAACTGCCATCCGGCAAGTTTTGCGGGTGTGTAGGTACATTCCAGCAATGATGCAAACTGACACAAGTCGTAGCGAGCAGGAATAAAGGGTGTGCCCCATGCTTGTCGGTATGAAGCCATGACACGATATTGCCATTCATTGTGTAGGTAGCCTTGTATGGCGGCATGGTATCCTCTTACGCGGGTGTTGAGGAATCGCATGTATCCGTCGGTGTTGTACATGATAGAGGGCGACATGGGCGAGCCTATACCGAAACCCTCTTGTTGCCAGCCGTTGAAGAGGAAGTTGTTGTAGTAATCATCGCCTCCTGATGTTGCAGTAGTTATTTGAGTGCCGGGCCAGTCGCTTGGTTGCCATGGTATTGCGCCACTTTGGTTGTCTAATCCGATGTATTCGACTACAACATCCGATACTGCCGAGCGACGGTGGGTGTGATAGGCCAATCCCCATAGTCCGTCAAATCCGTTTATTTTGTTCAGTCCCGAACCGTCTTCATACAGCCATTGGGTGTAGGCACGTATTTGCGAACGGTTCTCAAAGGTATATTCGGCAGCCATATTTATCGAGCCTATGTGGTTGCCATATACAAACAATTGGTCGCCCGGGGCTGCGGTTTCGTCGCCGGCGCTCGGTACAAATGCTTGCAAGAACGACTTGAATGTTATGGGCGATTGAGTAGAAGATACCAACACACCATCGCGGTATGTGTCCATGTCACCACCGAATTGCACACCATCTTCTATACCGAAGGTGAATACAAACGGTTGATTGGGGTTGCTACGAAAGTATAGCGACTTGTAGTGGTAATATATGTTGGTTGTAATGAATGATGAGTAGTAGTTGTAGTGGTCTTTTAAATAGTTGTCGCCGAGGAATTTGCCATAGGCAAGTTCTCCCTTCAATTGTACCCATCCGTTGGTGAATGGAATATCGACGAAACGATGGAAGCCGGCTCTGACTTGAGGTATGGGGCGGCTGTTGCCCGATATAATCAAGTTGCCCGACGAGAGTCGATGGTTGGTGAAGATATTTTCATGAGCATTCTCGCGCATACCCACCGAGAGGAATACCGCGCGATACTTTATGTCGGCATAGAGTTGTTGGATGCGGAATATTTGCGGACGGTTGTTGATGGTCGTAAAAACTCCGTTTTCCCAACGACGTGTGGGTGATGTTGTTTCATATATGCCCATAAGGTCGATACCGGCGGCATAGGAGAAACGTTTGGTTGTATCCATCTCAATAAATGCTCCTGCACGCAAATATCCGCCACAGCCATTAGCCACCGTTCCATACTTGTTGGCTGTCATATAGTAGGGGGCAAATGTGCCTGTTGCAGCGTGTGCGGCAGCCTCGGTGCGGAATGTAACCTCATCCTGCGATGATGCACAGGGTGTGAGTGCTGCAATGAGTAGTAGTGTGGTGAGTAATTTCTTCATATTTATAAATTGAGCCTATGCAAATATAGCGTTTTTTTACAAAATCACCACTCTCAAATGTCTTAATTACGCATTTAAGAGTGGCGATATGATACGACGTCGGTTGTATGTGGGTTGTATGTGTTGTTTATCAGAATGTTATACCGATATTGAAGCCGACGTTATTAAGTCCGTTGAGGTTGTATACAAGGCATTGATTTTGGTTGGTCGAGTAGCTGTAATACAAAGCCAAGTGTATACCTATGCGGTTGTGTGCCGAGGGGAATATCGACACGCCCACCTCGGGTTGAACATTGAAGCCCCATGAATCGCTGTAAAAGTCCAATACGTTGTTGATTGACGACATGCGTACATAGTTTGTGCCGAGCTTGGCTGTTACGTATGGCTCAAACATCGAGTCTTCGATAAAGCGATATTTAATCAAGGCTCCAAAAGGGATTTGGAATATACTTTGCACTTGGTCGGTATAGAGGCTGCTTGAAGAGTTGAGCTGCAATACCTGTGTCTCTACATACTCATTGTTGGTGTGGAATGAGCCATAGAGACCCAAGGCTATCTTGGATGATACATAGTATCCACCCTCAAAGTTCATGCCCCAACCGCTTGTCACGTTGGCATAGTCGGTGAATACGGGTGTATTTAGTTGCCAATCGATGTTGTAATAGGTCGACTTGTATAGTTGTGCATGTGCTGTGCAGGGCATTATTGCGGCACATAGTAGCATTATGATGCCTAATATCTTTGTTGTCTTCATTGTAGTCGTGTTTATGATGTGTGTATATAGGCTTTTATTGAGCATTGATATAAGGCGATTGTTCAAATGCCTGATATATACCGGCTATGGCATTCGAGATGTTAATCTGATTGCTCGACTCTATACCCGCCATGCAGGCTGTCCATACAAAGGGTAACATCTTGGATGATGTGTCGGCATCTTTCAATGCTATCATTTCAACCGCAATAGTACCTGTTGTATATGAGTATGTTACGGGATAAGGATAGTAGGGATACCAATCGTAATAGTAGGGATCCCAATAGTCGAATGGCCAATAGTAGTAGAAGTCAAACCACCAGTAGGGATAGTCATAGCCAACATAAGTGTTGGTGCGCTTAATGTAACTTGTGATAATACCCAAGTCGGCATCGGCGCGGTCGTATACCTGTGTATATCCGCATCGTGTCATTTCGTCGGTCAATGCCTCTATAATGTTGCGGGCACGAATGTCATCGTTGGATATATATACCGGCTCCTTTTGGCTGTTGTCGAGTACAAGTATACTATCGGGGATGTAGAATGTATTGTACTTTGCAAAGTCAACCTCTTCATCGTAGTGGGTGTATACCAACAAGTCGTTTGATAATTTACCCCAATCGGGCTCCTTCTGACATCCTGTAAGAATGATGGTGAGGAGTAATAAAGGAAATAATTTCTTCATATAAGATGTTTGTTGTGTGTTTTTGTTTATATTTGTGCAAATATAATATAATTAATTTGTTTTATGAGTAATTTGATGTAAAAAATGCTCGATTTGTGAAATAATGTGGTGCTGTGATAAAAATGAGGATGCCGAAAAATCTCGACACCCTCATCTCGTCTTATATTATAATATTATTTCCATGTTAAAGTATATGACGATTTATATGTTCCTGATGTTACTATAATTTTTGTCCACCCTGCCAATATTACCAATATGGGTATATTGATACCAAAGACATGGACGTTATTTGCTTACCATCTTCAGGACTTAAATTTTCCAGATTTCAGTTGAAGATAATATTGCTAACGTCCTAAATTATAATGTCTGTTCTTAAGAACGATGCAAATTTAACAAAATCTATTTTTTGAGCAAAATAGTAGAGTGTAAAATAAGCTTACGTAAGTTTTCGCTGAAAGCGATAAAAGGAGCATCTTCAATTTTAATAAGATGACAATAAATCGGTCCGAGATGAATTCCGATTATTCTTCGGGCATGCCACCGTTATCCATCCATTGTCCGAACCCACTTATAATGGCTTCGTAACGAGGGTTTTCTTTGTGAATAAGCAGTGAAGAATAGAGGTTGTAGCCTTCGACTGTGCAATATCGGTCTATCTTGTGTATGGACAGATTCTTAAAGTTCTTATACCATCTATGAAATAATTTACTACGTCCTATTTCACGGCCATCACTGCTGTCGCATATAAAAATAAGTGCATTCTGATGTTGTTTGAAAAAATCGCGGATGATGCTACAGACTGTGATAGAAATGCGCTCATCGTACTTGGGTTTGTTACCGTATATATCAAAGTTAAACAAATAGACATCCTTAAATGCCTCGTTATAAAACTTGGCATCTAAGAAGTATGCAATATAGGTTTCATGATTGTCTGTAACGAACTGATATTTCAATTTGTCACACAGGTAATATTCATAAGGGGGTAGCAAACTTGACATTGCGCTGCTTTGCGATTTTTTCCAAATCGCCACCTTTGCGAATACATTCTTGTATCGCTTTCTTATCCTCAATCATTTTTACGAGGACATTTTTATTTTTAGCACTCTTCATATAGCGACTTGATTTGATAGTTATATGCAAATATAACAACGAATTGCAGAATTTGCGCAGTTGTAGCATTGTTGATGTGATATATTAATATAAATTAACAATTGACAGCGGCAGATATACCTTATAAGCAAATAGTGTGGCTGTTGGAATAAGAAAAAGAGCACCCCACAAGGATGCTCTTGATAGTCGTTATTGTGTAGTATTAAAACGATATACCCAATCGAAATCCGATGTTGTTGTAGCCATCGATATTGTATGTGAGCACGTGGCTCTTGTTGGTCGAGTAGCTGTAGTAGAGGGCGAGGTGTATACCGGTGCGATTGAATGGCATGGGATAGAGGCTCATGCCTATCTCGGGTTGTACATTAAATCCCCATCGGTCGTGGTAGTAGGTGTATACCTGAGTGTTAGACTCCATACGAGTATACATGGCACCAAGTTTCACACCGATGTATGGCTCAAACATTTCATCTTTTATAAATCTCCACCGAGAAGCTATACCGAAGGGTACTTGATAGATGGAGTGTTGTTGGTCGGTATAGAGGCTTTCGGTACTGCTCAGGTGTAGCACCTGCTCGCCTATATATTTGTTGTTGGTATGGTACGATATGTAGAGTCCCAACGACATATTGGGTATTACATAATATCCGCCTTCAAATGCCATACCCCAGCCACTTGCCACATTGGCGTAATCGTTGCTGACGGGGGCATTGAATTGCCAATCGACGGTGAAATATCCTCCTTTCAGGATTTGTGCATGGCTTGTCATGGTTGCGCTCAAGCATAGCATAAGGAGGCCGGTAGCTAATATTTTTGTTATCTTTTTCATTGCTGTATGTTTTTTAAAGGTTATTGTGTAGGGTGTGCGTTGCACGGTCTATTTTGTCCCCGACTCTATGTAGGGCGATTGCTCGAAGGCTTGGTATATACCCGATACTGTGCGGTTGATGTTGAGTTGGTTGCTCGATAATATACCGGCCATGTAGGCAGTCCATATTACGGGTATCTTCTTGGTTGCGGCATTGGCATCTTCCAGAGCTATCATCTCGATAATCAATGAGCCTATAGTGTAGGTGTAGCTGATAGGATAGGCGTATGAAGGTGTCCACCCCCACCAATAGGGATTCCAATAACTGCCCGGCCAATAATAGTCGTATCCATACCACCAATAAGGGTTGCTGGCAGCGTATGAGATAATCGTATTGGTGTCTTTCACATAGCTCACTTGTATACCTATGTCGGCATCGGCATTATTGTGTACTTCGATATATCCGCGTGTTTTCATTTCGCTGTTGATAGCATTTACGATGGCGGTGGTACGAGGGTCGTCGGCCGCAAAGTAGGTTGGCTTGCTCTTGTCGTCGAGTACCAATATGCTGTCGGGGATGGCATACGTGGTGTACTTGCTAAAGTTGGCACTCTTGTCGTGGTTGGTATAGACGATAAGATCGCTCGACAATTGGTTGAAGTCGGGATCTTTTTGGCAGGCAATAAATGCCATAGCCAAGAGTAGAATGGGAATTGCCTTTTTCATAACACTGATTTTAAGGTTTAATATGAAAACTTTCCTTGCAACAATATTGGGCTATTGTTACTGTATTATGAAAACAATGATGCGTGTGTAAAAGTTTTTTATAAGGTTGTAGAATATTACATTTTAGCAACCTTTCTTTGTGTGATGTCAGAAGCTGTATTGGAACGAGAGGATAAATTCGATGGGACGTAGAAGACAACTGTAGGTGTATGTGTCGTAGTTGTTTATGTAACTATAAGAGTAAACTTGCGCATTGGTGAGGTTTTTTCCTCTGAGTTCAACTACCCAATCTTTATAAGAAATGTGTGTGCAAAAAACAGCATATCTCAATATTCATTGTATTGGATGGTGAAGAGACAAAAACTTATTTAATAAAAAGAGATTTTGTTTTGGATTATAATGTGTAAGTATTGTAATGTATATAAGCCTTCTTTTATTATCTTTGCAAAAAAAAGGAGATAATGAAGAAACGTATAGCTTGGATTACGGCCGATTATTTTGTAGATGTAGACATTCCTATAGTTCCACGTCTTACGAATGAGTATGAGGTTGAGTGGTATATAATTCAAGGTTTTGACGGAAAAATTTCTGTGCCCGAGATAACAGCCGATTGCAATATATATAAGCGACGCATACCCTATCGTCGTCGCAACCCCAAGTGTATCTCTTTCTATGCCGATATAGCGAAGCAGATAAAGAAATTTGCTCCGGATGTAATATATGTCGATGCCATGGAGGTGCCTTATATGTATCCGGTGTTGGACTTTTATCTGCCTACTGCCAAGATGGTGCATGCCACGCACAATGTTGCTTCGTATGCCGGCTGGCACAATCGCAGGTTGTCGCAATTGTATTTGTCGTATGTCTTTGGTCGGCACAAGCACTTTCACCTTTTTTCGCAACATGCGCGTGCCGAGTTTGAGGCTATGTACAGTGGTAAGCACATCATGTATACCCCCTTGTCGCTCAAAGATTATGGCCAACCGACAGCGGGGGTAGCTCCGATGGAGGATAAGGTGGGTTTCTTGTTTTTTGGCAATGTGCGACAAAACAAGCGTCTTGATGTAATGTTGCAAGCTTTTGCCAAGTTGCCCGATGATGTGCAGAGCCGTGTGCATGTGTCGGTGCTGGGCTCTTGTGACAATGTACCCTATTATCAGGAGATGGTTGACCGGTTGAAATGTTCGGTAACGTTTACACCGCATCGCATTGCTGACGAAGAGGTTGCCGATATATTTGCACGACACCATTATCTGGTATTGCCATACGAGAATGTTACTCAGAGTGGGCCTCACATGATAGCCTATAACTATGGTATGCCGGTAATTGCCACCCGTATAGATGGCTTTACCGAGCATGTTACCGATGGTGAGGATGGATTTCTCTTTGCTGTAAACGATGTGGATAACCTCTCTGAGGTGTTGAAAAGGGTCGTTTCTCTGTCGCAACAGGAGTATGCCGCAGTGTGTGAAAATCTGAAGGTGACGATAGCGCAAAGGTATTCGTCGGAGAGTATTTTGAAGGAGTATAAACGCTTTTTTGAGACTATATGAAATTGAAAGAGAGGCTACGTCTATTTATACGCCACAATAGAGTTATATTGCTGTTTCGCCTGATGCTTGATGCTTTCTATGAGGCCTGCAGCCAAAGTAAGCATTTGGGAGCGTCGAATATGATGCGCGACGAGGTGAAGTTTGCCGCCGACCTCTGTATCAGAACGCATGCCATTGAGAAGGGCATGTCGATAGGCTCGGTGCGTATGGGATTTGGCCAACCCAAGGTGCTGGCCTTGATAGACGACCTTCTGTTGTATGTGAGCCGTTTTCCGTCGGTCTCAATCGATGAGTCTATGGCCGTTATTGCCAATTATATCGATTTTAATCGCGCTAACGGATGCCCTGTTGAGGTTGTTGAGGCTCGGTATGAAGTGCTTAAGAAGGCATATACGCTGAAGGAAGAGATGGCGGCCGGTATTGCCATTTGTAGCAAGGCCGATACCATAGAAGCGACCAAGGCTCCGTTTGACGTATTCTCACAGAGTCGTTGCTCGATACGCGATTTCGATACAGAAACGATTGTCGATATTAACGACATAATTTCGGCCGTCGATATTGCACGCAAAGCACCTTCGGCTTGCAACCGTCAGTCGGCTTTTGCTCATATTTATCAGGGTGAAAGAGCTCGTGAATTATTTGATTTTCAGGGTGGAACGAATGGCTTTGGTCACGATATGCAATATGCTGTTCTTGTCACGGCCGATATGCGTCGCTATTTTATCAACGAGCGGCATCAGATGTATGTCGATGGGGGCTTGTTTGCGATGCAATTGCTCCTATCTTTGCATTATAAAGGCTTGGCAACAATACCATTGACTACGGCCTATAAGACTCGACAAACACAACGATTGAAAAAGAATTTTGATATTCCTCCTCATGAAGTGCCTGTGATGATAATAGGTATAGGTGCATACAAAGAGTCGTACAAGGTGGCTGTTTCGCACCGCAATTCTGTAGACACTTACTATCAAGTGCACCGTTAGTCGGTAATATTTTCATTGAGAAAGTCGATGTATGTCTGCGCATAGGATTTTATCTTATGTGCAACATCGTCTTTGCGACTGTCAAAGGTGTTGAGTATCTCTTCAAGGTGCTCTATGAATAGGGGTGCTGTGAGATGTGCCGGATTGTCTATGATATGTTGGGGATATAGGCCAAAGTCTTCAATCAGCGACGAGCACTTTGAGTTGCCCAGCGTTGTCGTATAAGAGCTGTCGGAGACGTATGTAAGGGGTGCTATGCCATTTTTCAGGGCAAAGATAGTGTCGTGAAAGCGGTGAGTAACTATCGCACTGAAGTACCGGTATACACCCAATTGTTCAAGAGGAGAGAGGCTGTTGAGGATTATGTCGGCCCATGGGGCGGGACGCAACGAAACAATTGTATAGCCTTTACCCTTGAAGTGCTCTGCCACCTCTTTGCACCACTTGTCGGTGCGGTAGGTGTGGAAGCAGATGCTACGCTTGGGTATGTCTATCTTATTTTGTTGCAAGTATTGTTCAATGTGGGCATACTCTATGGGTAGCGAAAAAGTGGGGTCGGGTATCATCCTTATTCGCTCGGGAGCGACAAAGTGCGAGAGCAGATTGTATGTGGTAATGTCTCTGATACCCAATAGCGAAAAGTCGGCCAAGGTAGCCGAGAGTTTTTCGATTTGCGATTTGCTGAGGGTGTCGTACTCGGTGTTTTTGCACGACGCAGCCAACAAGACTTTACGAGCCTCGATATCGGGTGAAAGCCAATAGGCCGATATGTCGTCGCTACCTTTTGGCAGGCGGTCGAGTTCGAGTAGCGTATCGGCTCCGATGTATATGATGTCGTAGTTGCGTTGTTTGATAAATTGCAGTGCCTTGGGGATGTCGGTGATGATACGGTCGTTTGTAACGCCCAAAGTGTGCTTCTTGAAAAGGCTGTAGTGCCTTATGCGTCGCCAATCATTCAGTAATGAGCCGAGAGTAGCGTTGGATAGGTAGGGCTTACGGTCGGGAAGAAATGTATGAAAAGGTACTATCTCAACAGTATCGTTCTTGTGGCGTTGCCGTACAGCTGTAAGTGTGGCGTATGCTTGTAGATTTGTGCCACAATTGAGGTCGCCATAGTATGTGAGAATACCTATCTTCATGTCGTAGTATCAATTGAAAGGGTTGCGGTATAGTCCTAATAGTTGTCGTAGCAAGTATACAAAGAATTGAGGGTCGCGCACAAAGTAGCGTTTGAACAATCGCTTGGGCTCGTTCAAGAAACGATAGAACCACTCCATGTGCAGTTTTTGCCATACGGCAGGGGCTCTTTTCAGTGTCTTGGCCTCAAAGTCTATTGTTGCACCCAATGCCATGAATATCTTGACGTTGGGCATATACTTGCGGTAGCGGTGTATCCAACACTCTTGTTTGGGAGCACCTACACCCACAACCAGTACGGTGGCTCCCGATTGGTTTACGATATCGACCAATTCCATACACTCTTTTTCGTTCTTTTCAAATCCAAACGAGGGCGAGTGTGCTCCTATAACTATATTGCGCCCCATGGCTGTATTTATTTCTTGTTGCGCCTTGATGGCTATACCCGGCGCGGCTCCTAATAGAAATATCTTACAATCGGGGTTGTTGCGGTGGTATTGGTAAAATGCAGGGAAAAAGCTTGAGCCGGGTATGGCTTCGGGAATTCTCTTTTTCAGTAATCGAGAGAATAATTGGAGTATACGACTGTCGCATACAATCCATTCGGCCTCTTGATAGGCATCGTATAGTGCTTTATTCTTTTGTAACTCAACCATGTGGTCGACATTGGGCGTATATAATACACCCTCGGTCATGTTCCTTAGCAACTCATTTTGTGTGATGCATTGGATGTCGATATTGAGTAAACGAGTCGTTTCCATTTGTAACTATTTTAATAAGTCGCTATATACCTTACACAAGCTACCCATAACGCTCTCAGGGAAGTAGGGCTGTGCCATTGCGTAGCTCACTTCTCCATATTGAGAGATGTGTTGAGGGTTTTCTATAAAATATAGCAGAGCATTGCTTATCTCATCGTGGTTGCCCGGTTGTACCAGTATACCGTTGTGATAGTTTTTTACAACTTCGGGTATACCACCCACAGGTGTCGATATGATGGGCATGCGGTAGCTCATGGCCTCAAGTATGCCTATGGGCAGTCCTTCATTATACGATGGCAGGATGTATATATGAGCCCATTCGAGACATTCTCTCTTTTTCTCGCCCGATACCCAGCCCATAAAGGTGACAAAGCTCTCAAGGTTGTGGTCGTGGATGAATGTTCGCAACTTATCTTCTTCAAGGTTGCCACCTATATGCAGTTCTATGTGTTGAGCAAAGTATTCGCGTTTGTTTGATATGGCTGTGAGAAGGTCGTATATGCCTTTGCGTTTACCTATTTCGCCCAGGAATAAGAGCCTTATTTTGCCATCGATTTTTCGCGCTTTGTGTGTAGGGGGTGGAGTGACAATATTGTTGAGGATAACAATTTTGTCAGCTGCTATGCCTATAGATGTAAAGTACTCTTTCCACCACTGCGATAGGACAATGAGCGTGTCGCAGTTATTGATGGTTTGCGTTATCCATGTCTTGTTCTTGTGGTTGTCGTAGTATTCAACAAAATCGCAAGCGTGCTGGTGCATGATAACTTTCTTGCCAAATAATTTGGCGATTTTGACAAATACGGCTTTGCGTGAAAAAGAGGCATTGGCGGCTCCTTGTATATGTACAATCTTGATATTCTTGTTGAAAATGAGAGAGAGGGTAAATTGTACGATAGAGCTGAATGCATACCATACCTTGACAGGCATCGATGCCAATTTCCACGAGGTAATGTATTGCAGCTTGTCGATGTATTGGTAATAGGAGTTGATAACAGCGGCCATGCCACCGGGAGTGTCTCGTTTTACACCCACCATTATCACTTGTTTCGATATTTCTATGGGTACAAGATGGTTGTTTGTCATGGCTGTGTATTGGTTGTATAGTGTTTTTTCTTTTTGTACATTGCGTTGCATACATCGTTGGATGTGTCAATATACAAACTTAAGCAATATATTTGAAACTCTCAAAGATTTGTTCACAATAAAATTGCTTATGAGCGTTTTTTGTGTGTTTTGGTGTTTATCGCTTTTGTTTTGGGTGGCCTATTGATGTGTTTCATTCTTCACTTTATAGTGGCTTATGGCCATTGCAAAGAATACGAGTATCCATATATTGCGCATCAGTGTACTCAC
The DNA here is from genome assembly GCA_017522135.1 of Bacteroidaceae bacterium. Classification (GTDB taxonomy): domain Bacteria; phylum Bacteroidota; class Bacteroidia; order Bacteroidales; family Barnesiellaceae_A; genus Barnesiella_A. Next base: position 54,299 of record JAFXAB010000030.1, on the reverse strand, counting down.
CGGAGCCCAGTCGGCCATACCGTGAATGAATATGTAGCTGATGAGTGCTATGCCAAAGAGAGAAATAATCTTGTATGACTCATTGTACTCGCCTCTCAAGGTCGACTTTATCTTGGTAAATTGTCGAATGATGTAGTATACGATAGGGAGAGTACCGACAATACCCAGCTCCGACATAAGTATAAGGGGGACATTGTGTATGGGATTTGAGCCCATAAACTCCTCGGCCCTCCAGAATATCTTGTCGATATCGCCAAACATGGCTCCAAACGATATATTGTCGCGAATATATTCGAGGTGGGTGTTGAGCCCAAGTCCTATCCATGGGTACTCATTAATGATTTCATATCCGCAGTAGAAGTGCATCATACGTGCCAGCATCATTTCGTCCATGTTGCTGCCTACAAAACTATCTTTGATAGGGGTGAGGAAAATGAGTGCAGTAGCCATGGCGAGCATGGGCAATATCATAGTGAAAAAGTTCTTGATGGTAAAGATGGAACTTTCGCGGGTGTGATGTATGAGTACAATGAGTATAGTTGTGGCCAATGATGCAAGCAGGGCTGTACGTGAGAAGGTAAATATCAGTACAAAAAATGCTGCAAGACCTACAATGAGGCTCGTACGCTTGTTGTAGTTCATCAGATAGCATACCGTGAAGAATGCAAATGTCATGGCCATGTATCCACCTAATGCATTGGGGTGATTGAACGTACCCGGTGCTCCCGGACGTTCAGCGGCACGTATCGAAACACCCTCGCGGAACAACTCTACTACCTGAGTAATACCCAAGATGGGATAGCATATCGTGAGTATGAGTTGCAGTATTGTTGTGTATACAAGTCCCTCATATATTCCTCGCAACAAGGTGTCTACGTTGACACTGCTACACAGCATATAGAGGAAGAGCAGATAGCTGAGTAACTGCGCAACTGCCATAACCGTTGAAGAAACAATGGGGTTGTTGGGGTTGAAGATGTTGATTGCGGCATAAAAAATGATGATGAGTATAACGTACCAGGGAATTTTCATAAAATTCCACTGCATGCGTCTCGATAACACGACAAGAAATACAGGTGTGATGAGCATGTATACTTCAAGTCGGTATTTATATCCGAAGATACCATCTACATATTGACGATCAAGTTCGATAAGTGGCAGACCAAAACCTATACAATTGGTAAAGATAAAAAATGAGATGAATATCTCGCACCACTTGTCGAAGGTGAGTTCTCGAGAGTTGTGGAGTATCTTGAGGCTATAGGCCAGTACCGATATGACGATAAATAGTATTGCTCCCATCTCTTATACCTTTTTAAGGTTTAATAAACGGCGTGCATAAAATGCAAGAGCCACAATGCCTATAGTGAAGAGTGTGGCCATAATCCATGTAGGTATGGGCAAATATGCCAGCATGCCGCCCACTGCAAGTATGACCAGTGATACGAAAAACAGGTGGTTGGGCACTATTGTGAAACAGAAACGTGTGTCGAACATGCGGTATATCATCAAGTAGGCATACGATATGATGAGTGATGCCGATATACCCATGAGTCCCCAACGTGTAACTGTGAAGTAGTATAAGATAATTGCCAATACGGCTGTTGATATAATCGATGGCAATCCACGGTGTGTCTTGCGAGAACATTGGTATGCAAGGTCGAGAAATGAGCCTATGGCATGCAACTGAACTGCAATAAAGAGCGGATAGATGTATATGTAACTTTCTTGATAGCTCTCGGCAACGATATAGGGATATATCATGCGCAACCCCAACGTGCCTAATACAATGGCCGAACTGAGAAACAAGAAATAGTTGTTGAATATCTTTGAGAAAAAGCGGTTGTGATCGGTCGAATTCATCTCTTTGATAGCTATTTCCTGCCATGTCTGGTAGAAGATGCCGGCTGCTATTTGCAGGATGTTGGAAAACTTGACGGCAATGGCAAAGATACCATTATATTCAAGACCGAGATGTTGCTCGATAAATATCTTACTTGAACTCTCTATTAACCACCAAGCCAGTACGTTAGGGAGTAGAGGGATGGTGTATTTGAGCAATTCCTTTCCCACGCCTTTGCTACATTCTTTGCGATGCTTGAGGTAGATGGGTATAAACTTGATGCGAATCTCTATGATAACCAATGATACTATGCGACTGATAAGGTTGGCCAAGAAGATAGCCAGTACCCCCATCTTGCACAATACCAAGAAGATGATACTGAGCACAAGTATAAGCAACGTGTTGATTATGCCTATACCTACAAAGAACCGAGTGTGTCCCATACCTCGCACTACCTGTATCATTACCTCATAGCAGGCATACACGATGAGTGTTGCCACTATGACAGGATAGTAGGGTAGGTGCGACAGATAGTGATAGCCAATGACCGATATTATGGCAATGACAAGACTATTGCGGGCCAGTGTGCGTATTACAAAAGAAATAACATCCTTCTGAGGGTGTGGGCAACTCTTGTCTATAAGGAAACGGAATGCACCATCGCGAAGGTCGAATGTTATAAAGGGAACCAACATCATGATGAGCGTTATCGACAAGTCGAAGTAACCCATCTCATCTTTGGCCAGAAAAAATGTGTACAATGGCATCAAGGCAAAGGCTATGAGCTTTGCACCAACAGTTCCTATCGCATAGATAGAGAATGTTTGGAGAAATTCTTTACCTCTGTTTTGTGCCATTGTTTATAGGCTTGATGTTAGCTTATTTGTTGTTAATTCTTACGCGCTCACCATTCTGATTGTAACCGTAACCATAGCCTTGCTTGGCAGTTGTTGCATTGATAACCAATGAAACATTGCGTAAACGCTCCTCTTCCACAATGGTGTTGCAGTAGCGAATGTGGTCGCGAAGAGTGTAGTTTGCACGGCATACATATACAGTGGTGTCGGCCAATCTTGTGAGTGAGAATGTGTCCGATACCATTCCTACGGGTGCCGAGTCGATAATGATATAGTCATATCGATTGCGTAACTCCTCGAAGAGATCGTCCAAGCGTTGGTTGAGCAACAATTCGGCGGGGTTGGGTGGTATAGGACCGGCAACAATCACATCCAGTTGAGGATTGATATTTGAGGGTGTGATGATGTCGTCGATACTGATGTCTTCCGATGCCAGGTAGTTGGTCATACCCAATTTGGCTTTGAGATTCATATACTCGGCCAATTGAGGATTGCGTATGTCAAGACCTATGATAATTGTACGCTTCTTGAGCAGTGACAATGATATTGAGAGGTTGACACTCACAAAAGATTTACCCTCACCGCTTACCGATGATGTGAGCAATACAACCTTGTCTTTCTTGCCGGTGAGCAAGAATTGGAGGTTGGTACGCATCAAGCGGAACAATTCGGCAATTGAGCTTGTATCGCTTTCCTTGACAACGATGCGCTCTTTGGAGTAATTGACACATACTTCGCCAAGGATGGGTACGCGAGTAATCTGTTCAAGCTCTTCTCTGGTGCTGAATTTGGTGCGGAAGAGATATTTGATATAAAGGTATGTCGATGGAATGATCAAGCCTATAATGAAGCCTATAATGAGTAGCATCATTGTAGAGAGGCTTGATGGCTTGTTGTAGTTGAATGCGGTATCAACGATTTGACCTTTGGGCGATGTAATTGCCAATGTCAAGGCGTTCTCTTCGTACTTTTGTAGGAGGAATATATACAATTCTTCCTTGATGACTTTCTGACGGTAGATAGAGATAAACTCACGCTCTTGGGTAGGGGCAGTATTTATGCGAGAGGTTATCTTGTCTTCTTGTTTGCGCAACTCTTTGAGCGCAATGTCGTTGCTGGCCTTGGAGGTGTGCAATGAGGTGATTACGTTCTCACGTGAAGCGTCTATTTGCTTTTCAATAAGGTCGAGGGCAGGGCTGCCATCCTTGGCACTTGACAACATATTGAGGCGGGCGAGCACCAACTTGTTGTAGCTCTCGATAAAACTTGCGGCACCTATTTCCATTCCGGGTGTGAATGGTACCATCTCGTATTTGTTTTCGGGCTGGTCAAGGAAGTCGATGATGTGGTCCAATATTTGTGCCATGGTCTCGGCCTCAATAAGTTGGCGGTGAGATTGAATGTTGTTCTCAAGAACAGCCTTTATTTCTGTCTCAATATCCGAGAGGTTATGCTCTTTCTTGTATTCTTCAACACGTATTTCGGCTTCGTTAAGTTCGGCTCTGATTATATTGAGTCGCTCTTCGATGAAACGTTCTGAGTTGGTGGCCTCAATGTTCTTCTCATCAATACCACGTTTGTTATATAAGCTGCAGATGGTGTTGAGCAACTCTTTGCCATATCCGATATAGGGTGTTTCGATGGTGAGCGTGATGAGGTTTGCCATCTTGTCGGGGATATACATATATACGTTTTTACCCAACTCTTCGGCAGTGTAATCAAATCCCGAAACTCTCACATTGTAATTGTATTTTTCGCCGGGGATATAATGGGGGGTCGATGTGACGATAAAGTCGCCGTAGATGGTATTCAATGTGCAAGGTAGTTGTACATTCTTTACGTTGGCATACTCTTTGAAGAAGCCCGAGTTTACCTTGATATTGGCAAGACCCTCTTTGTTTACCTTTACCTTGAAGTTGAGTGAGCGACGCAAAGTGTCGCATACGTTGTTTATATCTATAACATCGATGGCATAGTCGTCAAACTCAACCCAGCGGTTGAAAAAGTTCTCTTTGAAGATGTGTACTTTGTTCAACTCCATCTTTTGAGCTGTTTCGTACATAAGTGAGTGCGATGAGATGATGTGCAACTCGTCGTCTACGCTTACAGTTTGTCCCATGAGATTGCCCAATCCCATTTGTTGCATGAACGATCCTACCATGTTGCCCGATGAGGACGACGTGTCTTGTCGTATCATGATGTTTGATACTATGACATATTTGTCTTTGCTTATTTTGGAATAAGTAAAGGCCAAACCTACACAACAAATTACCGATATAAGATATATCAACCAGTTGTTTTTGATGGTTTTTGCTATTCCTATCAGGTTTATAGTCTCGTTATTCAAGTTGCTTTGACTCATATAGTATGTGTTTATATGCTATGTTTATATTATCTTACAAAGAGAGCTATGCAGAGTGATACGATAACCGATGCTGCCGATGTGATAGCACTGACTACCGATACAAGATATTGCTTGTCTTGGCTGTAACGGGCAGCACCTTGGCGTGCTTCGTTGGGCTCAACATATACGATGTCGTTGCGTTGTAAGTAGTAGTAGGGCGATGTAAAGATGTCGGGTTGAGTGAGGTCGATACGATGGAATGAGCGCACACCATCTTTCTCACGTATGAGCAGTACGTTGGTGTGATTGCCGTATATGGTCATATCACTTGCCTTGCCAAGCGCATCGAGTAGGGTGATGCGTTCGCTGCCAAATTCGTAAGTTCCGGGGCGTGATACCTCACCGAGGATTGTAAATTTGTAGTTGGTGCATTGTACCGACACGATGGGGTCTTCTACATACTTGCTTATTTCGGCTTTGAGGTAGCTTGTGAGCTCGTTGCGTGTCATGCCTCCTACTTTTATTGCTCCCAATACGGGATAGTCTATGTAGCCTTCATTGTTGACCATATATGTTTGCATGGCCGGGGTAGTCATCAGTTCGGTTGCGCCGGGTGCAAGGTAACTTTGCAACGGAAGGTTGAATATTGCAACAGCGTTGGGGTCTAATGCTGTTACTGTTATAGCCAACATATCATCGGGTTCTATAACACTTTCAAAGTTTTTTATCGAGTCGGGTATAACTTGCACAATGTCAGATGTCTGAGCTATGTTGGGAAAGTATATCATTTCTTTGCTTGTGGTGCATGATGACATGATAATGGTGGCAAGTGTAAATAAAAGTATGTATCTTTTCATAGGATATTTTTTTAGCGAGGCAAAGATATTATTTTTTTCTTTATTATTCTTCTTTTTAACGAACAAATACCGCCTATTATTGTGTTTTGGATAGAATAAAATGGCATAAAAAATATTTTATATCATATCTTTTTGATATTAAGCGTGATAGCTGTTTGAGATTTTTTAATAGTTGGTAATTGCATTATTCTTGCTTACATTCTCTGTTTCAGGTTGCATAAAGCTTGGGTTTGTATACTGTTTTTTAGAAAGAATTTCTTAAATTTGCGCTATAAAAATCAGCTGTTGTAATAATATGTTTCTATTTACGATATGGGGTTTTACACCTCTGCAAGTAGTGGCGTTGTTGATGCTATTGCTTTTTTTTGTTGTCGAATTGGTATATCTGTTTTCAATTTACTATTCGATACCTCGATATTTGCGTCGTACGGTTGCCGGGCGTGTCCATTATGTTGCCGAGTTGCCGTCGGTGTCGGTGGTGGTTTATGCACACGCCGAGGAGGCTCATTGCCTGCCCGAGATGTTGCAGGCTATACTTGCTCAGGAATATCCTCGGTTTGAGGTTGTTATAGTCAACGACGGTGTGTCGGTAGAGATACAAAATGCAATAGCTATGTATGAGTGCGAGCATGATAATGTATATCAGACGGGACTGCCCGATACGGTATATAATGTGAGCCGCAAAAGGTTGGGAATTACCTTGGGTATAAAGGCTGCCAAAAATGATGTGATAGTGTTGGTTGAGTCCAATTGTAAGCCTTCGAGTAATAGATGGCTGATGTCTATGGCAAGAAATTTTGTTCCCGGGGTGGATGTTGTGCTGGGTTATACTCGCATGATGGATAGAAATGGTGTAAAACAGCGTGGATTTCAGGTGTTTAACAGGGTGTATTTCGCCATGAAATATTTGTCTTATGCAGTGATGAAAAAGCCCTATATGGGTGTGGGTAGTAATCTTGCATATCGCAAGGAGGTGTTCTTTGCCAACAAGGGATTTTCGGCAAAACTCAATCTGCATTATGGCGATGATGATTTGTTGGTAAATGAGATTGCCAACAAGCATAATACTCGTGTTGAAGTCTCTCCCGAAAGTGTGGTTGAGAGTTTTCATGATAATGTGCACGAAGCATGGAGTGAGTTGCGAATGAGATATAATTTTACATCAAAATATTTGCACACTTCATCGCATACGGTTTATGCAATAGAGGTTGTTGTATATCTTTTGTTTTGGGTCGTGTCGGCGATTACTGTTTTTATGTTGTTGCCTTATGCTCTGACGGGTGCATTGCCACACATTGTAGCACTGGGAATAGTCTTTGCTCTTGTTGTCTTGTTGTGGCTGTTGATATGGTATGTATTTCGATGCGTTGCGCGTGTATTGGGCGAGGCTGTTAAGTCGGGTTTGGTACCTCTTTATATGTTGGTGAGACCTTTTACCGTGTTGTATTATTCGTTGCGAGACCGGGGAAGCAAAAAGAGCAATTTCACGTGGCAACATTTGCGCTGAAAAACTTTGTCGGTGCTGTAAATGGAGTACATAATAAGCGGTAATATGATGATAGCTTGCCTTGCGATGAAAAAATGATTACAAACTTGCGAAGTCGCCTTTAACCGTTCTGTCCTATGAAGAAGATATGTGGATTTATCTTGCTTGCAATCATGATGCTCTCATGTCACAATCGCCCCGGTATTATTGTTGAGGTGTATAACCCTACCGCCGATGTGCGTATTAATGAGATGATAGAACTCGATTATGCCGAAGTGTTGCAACGTCTCGAACTTTCCGAGGATACTACAATTATAGTGCTCGATCCTCTTGGCTTCCAGATGTTTTACCAGATAACTTTTGATAATAAGTTGATTTTTTTGTCAAATCCTGTTGAGTCGGGTATGACTGCCTACTATCGCATAGTGCCCGGAGTGCCCGACTCTTTCGATATGTGCGCAGTAGGTGCACATATCGTGCCTGCCGATGATATAGTGTGGGAGAATGGTAGTATTGCTTTTGCTCTTCGCAACTCATATTGCAGTCTCGATGCCGGGTCGGGGAGTGGCTATGATGTGTGGCTCAAAAAGAACGACTATCCGCTTGTGGTAGAGCGTTGCAGTGCACAAATGAGTGGTTGTGCCACTATCGACAATGCTGTAGCGTGTTGTGAAGATACGGCCGACCTCCTTGATTATTACGAGGTGGGAAGTACTTGGTGTGCCGGTGCAACGGCTTTGCTCGATGCGCGAGGCAAAATGGTTTATTCGCACCGAAGTGAAACGTTCAGTATACTCGACAATGGCCCATTACGCTTTACCTTAAGTCTTCGTTATGCCCCCATTGTGTTAGATGGCGATACGATAGTTGAAACTCGTGTTATAACGCTTGACGAGGGTAGTCAGTTGAATAAAGTGGATGTCATATATCATTATTTGAAGGAACCGGCGCAGATAATAACGGGAATTGCTTTACGCTCACCGGCCTCTGTAGAGTATGACGCAGCATCGGGGTATGTTGCCAGTGCCATCCTCCTTGACAGTGTAGGGACACAAGTATATATGGGCGTGGCATGCGAGTCGTCGGTGCAAGATGCATGTGTGGTGCGCATCGATGAGGTCCACCCTCAAGAGAGTGATGCCGAGGAGTATCTTGTTTTGAGCGAGATGTACATGCCCGGTGAGACCTTTACCTATTATACAGGTGCAGGGTGGAGTAAGTGGGGATTTGATAATGCCGATGATTGGTATTTCTATATGCGCTATTATGCCGATAGGCTCGACTCGCCACTTCATGTAAGTTTGAGATAGCTTATTTCCCTCTAAGATAAAAGGCAGAGTATCACAATAGGCAAGTTGCCGAGCCGGTTTTTAATATAAAGGCTCGGTGATGTACTTGTGAGCACTCCTTCTGTTATGAATATCAATGTCTTGTATTTGTATGGTTTTTACAAAACTCAAGAGGCTGTGCCGAAAGTTTCCTTTCGATACAGCCTCTCCTATATTTTTGTAGAAATTGAGCCGAGTTGTTATGATGCAAGTACTGTAGATAGTACTTGGGCAATGTAGTCTGACAAATAATTATATGTGCAATGTCATTTGTGACACGCCACTCATGTAATAGATATATGAGTTATCTTCAAGAGAAGAGCGTGATGTAATATTATCAATTACAACTTGCGAATGTTTATTTTTATTTCGCCTGTATCTTTATTTATAATGTAGATACTAGCTCGTAGTATGATGTAAATCTCTTTTTCCTCGTCAACTATGGCAAAGATATTTCTTTGAGGTATTGTGTTAAGAGGAGTTTTATTTTTCTCTAAGACAATCTCGTCCTCGGTAATGATAATAGAAAGTTGTTGAGCGTATGGCGACAAAATCGTCATAAAGTCTATTGCCTTTCCACGGGGTTGCGAGGTTACGTATATGTCGTATAGTTTATCTATGTTGGTCATGTTCCGAATTGATATATAAAGAGGAGTTATCGTATTGAGAATAATAAAAGACTGCCCGTAGATGGGCAGTCTTTTATTAGTGGGATTATTATAACAAGAATCCTAACAATACACCGGCGGCCACAGCCGAACCGATTACACCTGCTACGTTGGGACCCATAGCGTGCATCAACAAGTAGTTGGTGGGGTCATACTCCAATCCAACGTGTTGTGATATACGAGCCGAGTCAGGTACAGCCGATACACCTGAGTTACCGATGAGAGGATTGATTTTGTTCTCTTTGCTCAAGAAGAGGTTGAAGAACTTCACAAACAATACACCCGAAGTGGTAGCGATGATGAATGACAATGCACCGAGACCAAAGATGAGGATTGAATCGAGTGTGAGGAACTCAGAAGCTTGTGTTGAAGCACCTACGGTAACACCGAGCAAGATGGTGATAACGTCGATGAGCGGACCACGAGCAGTCTCGGCCAAACGACGAGTAACGCCACTTTCTTTCAACAAGTTACCGAAGAACAACATACCCAACAAAGGAAGACCTGAGGGTACGAGGAAGCAAGTGAGCAACAAGCCGATGATGGGGAACATCACTTTCTCGGTGTGCGACACAGCGCGAGGAGGTTTCATGCGGATGACACGCTCTTTCGATGTAGTGAGGAGTCGCATGATAGGCGGTTGGATTACAGGCACGAGAGCCATGTAAGAGTAAGCCGATACTGCGATAGCACCCATCAAGTTGGGAGCGAGTTTCGATGAAAGGAAGATAGCTGTAGGACCGTCAGCACCACCGATGATACCGATAGCACCTGCTTGCATGGGGTCGAAACCGAGCGCGAGCGCAATCATATATGCACCGAAGATACCAAATTGGGCGGCAGCACCGATAAGCATCAATTTGGGGTTAGAGATAAGAGCCGAGAAGTCGGTCATAGCACCAATACCCAAGAAGATGAGCGGGGGATACCAACCCTGTTGTACACCTTGGTAGAAGATGTTGAGTACCGAGCCTTGTTCGTAGAGACCTACTTGCAAACCGGCATCCATGTTGAATGGGATGTTACCGATGAGCATACCAAAGCCGATAGGAATAAGGAGCATAGGCTCAAATTCCTTAGCCACAGCGAGGTATATGAAGAATATACCGATGGCAATCATGGCAAAGTGTTGCCATGTAGCGTTGTATATACCGGTATATGTCCAGAAGTCGCCGAGGTTTTGAACTAAAAAATCACCAAATCCTCCCATATTACTCTATAGTTGCGAGAGCAGCACCTTCGAGAACCGACTCTCCTTGTTTAACACTGATAGATGCAATCTTACCGTCGCGGTCGGCTTTGATGGCATTCTCCATCTTCATGGCTTCGAGAATCATGATAGTGTCACCTTTCTTCACAGTGTCACCAACGTTAACCTTAACGTTGAGGATAACACCGGGGAGGGGCGATTTGATAGTGCCTGCACCTGCTGCTGCAGAGGGGCGATTGAGTTGAGTAGTAGGAGCTGCGGGTGTTGTGGGGCGAGCTTTTACTACGGGTTTTGCAACAGTTTTTACCACTTTTTCCATTTCGACAAGGTAGGGAGTACCGTTTACCTCTACGTGGGCAACGTTTTCTTCGATGTCTCCGATAGTTACCTTATAAATATTGCCGTTAATGGTATATTTATAGTCTTTCATTGTTCTTAATTTTGAATGTTATGAATTAAATTATTTTCTGGGAAGGTCACGCAAAGAGTAAATCTTAGAGTTCCAGGGAGAGTAACGACGCTCCACTTGGTGGATGGTGAGAACGGTGTCCTCGTAGTCGTGTGCATCTTCTTGCATCTCGTGCATGGCCATTGCAATAGCGGCAAACACCTCACCCGGAGTAGCACCCTTGGCCATTGCCTCTTTGGTCTCTTCTTCGTTGAGACCTTTGGCTTTGCTTGCTGTACGCAATGCCCACCATGAAGAAATCTTACCAATGGTGCGGAAGATGATGAATAACAACAACAAGCCTGAGAATACCACCGACATGGCCGAGATAGCCATACCGATACCGTTGGCATCTTGGGTCTTGAATTTTGACATCTTCACATTCTTGTCGAGTGTGTAGTTGTTGGTGCTGGGTGTTACATACTTGGCAGTACCTGCACCACGTATTTCCCACTCGTTCTCTCCATCAATGGCACGAGCATAAGATTGATCGGCAGCTAAGATGTTGGCGGGGATAGTAACTTCGTTGAGGAGTTTGTTACCACCGTCAAAGATACCTATCCACAACTCCTTAGTGGGGTCAAGTGTGAAATTAACGTGGAAAGTACCACGGTTGGGTTGTCCGTCGGCCCAGAAAAGTGTGTGCTGACGAGGTGGAACGAGTGTGAGCACGTCGCCTTTGGGGATGAAATATTCAACTGTGTCACCGGGAGTGTTGCTAAACTTGAGCATGTGAGATGCAACGTTGTAGCTACCGTATGATTTGTTGAATAACTCTATCCATGCGCTGTGCATGCCATAGTCGTCTTGGTAGTTGGTTTCGTTGGTCATCAAAATCTCGTTGATGAGAATTTTGCTACCGGTTTCTTCGCCTTCTACCGCGGGCTTGCAAGATGCAAATGCCACAACAACAGCAAGCAACATGCTCAATATTCCAAATTTATTTTTGTTCATATTGATATGTTTTTAAGGATTATAGAGGAATGTTACCGTGTTTCTTAGCGGGGTTCACGAGTTTCTTAGTGCGCAATTGCTCCAATGCACGGATGATGCGGAAGCGAGTGTTGCGAGGCTCGATAACGTCGTCGATGTAACCGTAGCGAGCTGCGTTGTAGGGGTTGGCAAACAACTTGGTGTACTCGGCTTCTTTCTCGGCGATGTATGCTTTGGGATCGGCTTGCTCTTTAGCTTCTTTAGCATAGAGAACGGCAGCAGCACCCGATGCACCCATAACGGCGATTTCGGCAGTAGGCCATGCGTAGTTCATGTCGCCACGGAGTTGCTTACAGCTCATCACGATGTGTGAACCACCGTAAGACTTGCGCAATGTTACAGTTACTTTGGGTACTGTAGCCTCACCGTAAGCGTAGAGCAACTTAGCACCGTGTGAGATAACTGCGTTGTACTCTTGACCTGTACCGGGCAAGAATCCGGGAACGTCTACGAGAGTTACCAAAGGAATGTTGAAAGCGTCGCAGAAACGTACGAAACGAGCAGCCTTGCGTGAGGCGTTGCAGTCGAGTACACCGGCGAGGTATTGAGGTTGGTTGGCAACGATACCTACTGATTGACCGTTGAAACGTGCAAAACCGATGATGATGTTGCGAGCGAAGTCGCGTTGTACTTCGAGGAACTCACCGTTGTCGATGATGGCACCTATAACTTGGTACATATCGTAGGGTTGGTTGGGGCTGTCGGGAATGATTTCGTTGAGCGAATCTTCGAGACGGTCGATGGGGTCTTCGCAAGGAAGTACGGGAGCCTCCTCAAGGTTGTTTTGGGGAATGTAGCTGATGAGTCGGCGAATAACGTCAAGACCCTCGTCACCTGTTTCGCAAGCAAAGTGTGCTACACCCGATGTGCGAGAGTGCATTTCGGCACCACCGAGTTGCTCTTGTGTTACATCCTCGCCTGTTACAGTCTTAACAACGGCAGGACCTGTGAGGAACATGTAAGATATCTCTTTTACCATCACGATAAAGTCGGTGAGGGCGGGAGAGTAAACAGCACCACCGGCACAGGGACCAAAGATACCTGAGATTTGGGGTACTACACCCGAAGCCATGATGTTGCGTTGGAAGATTTCAGAGTAACCTGCGAGAGCGTTGATACCTTCTTGGATACGTGCACCACCCGAGTCGTTGATACCGATAATGGGAGCACCCATCTTCATGGCCATGTCCATTACTTTGCAAATCTTCATGGCCATTTGCTCAGAGAGTGAGCCGCCAAATACGGTGAAGTCTTGTGCAAAAACATAAACAAGACGACCTTCGATTGTACCATAACCTGTTACAACACCGTCTCCGAGATAAGATTTTTTCTCTTGACCGAAGTTGTAGCAACGGTGGCGTACAAACATGTCTATTTCTTCAAAACTACCTTCGTCGAGGAGTTGGTTGATACGCTCACGAGCGGTGTATTTACCACGTTCGTGTTGCTTGGCAATGGCTTTTTCACCACCACCCAAACGAGCTTCATTGCGCAATGCGATAAGCTCTTTTACTTTTTCGAGTTGATTGCTCATTTTGTATTATTTGTTAGGATTTTCACAAAGTTCGGTTAATACGCTGCATGTTGATTTGGGGTGAAGGAATGCGATGTTAAGACCTTCAGCACCTTTGCGAGGAGCTTTGTCAATGAGGCGCACGCCCTTGGCTTCTACTTCGGCCAATGCGTTGGCTACACCGTCGGCTACGGCAAATGCAAGGTGATGTATACCTTCTCCGCGTTTTTCAATGAAACCTGCGATGGTGCTATCGGGGCTTGTGGGCTCAAGCAACTCAATCTTGGTTTGACCTACTTTAAAGAAAGCGGTTTTTACTTTTTGGTCGGCTACCTCTTCGATAGAGTAGCACTTAAGACCCAAGATGTTCTCGTAGTAAGGGATAGCTTCTTCAAGGCTTTTTACAGCTATGCCCAAGTGTTCGATGTGAGAAATTTCCATTGTCTATTAGTTATTAAGTTAAACAGTATTTTTAGTTTGGTTGCGGGGTGCATAACCCTTGCGATGCAAAGATACAATTTTTATTGACAAAAATATAAGAATTTTTATAAAAAACACATTATAAATTATACGCTTGTGTGACATCTCTCTCTATGATGCTGATATAGTGATTGAAGGGGGTACTTTTGTGGGGTAATGCTATGTGTGATGGCGATCCTGTTTGATTATGGCGCAACACGTATTTCATGAAACCACAAACTATTGAGTCCTTTTTCTTTGATGATTGCACTGAAGTTTTTTATATCGCTGAATATGTGTATGTTGGGATGGTTTTTGAGTATTTCATAAAGGGGGCTTTCTCCTATTACGATGTTGAAATTTCGCTCTAAGATGATGAGTAGTAGTCGTGGTGTGTCGAGTAGTGTCTCGGTCGAGATGGTAATACTTGTGAGGTTTTTCTTTATTGTGGAGGTGTAGTATGTACTGCCATATAAGGGTGCTCTGTTGTAATCGATGCACTGACAGATGTCGCCCCTGCGGTCGAGGCTGATGATGGCGCAGTGAAACGGCGACTCGTACATCCGGGTTGCGTAGTCGCCCTCAAATGCATGTGCCGGATTGTAGTATAATCCCCGTGAGTAGGGCAGATTGAGGGCGTAGATGCTTGCATTCTTCTCGGCATTTCCTGTTTGCTCGATGGGGTGAATTTGTGAGGCGGGTACCCCGGCTTTTGTAAAGAAAGGGTGTTTGCCCCATTGGTGGTAGGGCTGCCGGTAGTTGTGAGAAAAAACCATCTCGTGAGTTTGGTAAAAACACACCTTTCTCCAAGAGGTGTTTTTGTAATGATTTTCTTGCCAGAAATCGAGTAATTTCGATCCGCAAATACCACCGGGCAATGCCAGGAAAAATTGTTCTCGCGGGTGATAAATTTCGTCTATTTCTATCCGGTTGTCACGGTATTCCGATGTGCCTATTCTGATACATTTTGTGACAAATCGAGTTGATTGTATGTGCTTGAATAACTGCTGTGTAACGCCTTCCAAAACCTCTTTCTCGTTGTTGTAATCGTGTGTCCAAATCATGATAAAAAATGTTGATGTGTGAAAAAATAGATTATCTCTTTTATATAAACACTTTGCACCCTTGATTTGTTCCAAGGAGTGATAAAAAAACATCGACTTTATATGTCCTGTTTATGGCATATATAGTCGATGTTTTTTACAATCATATAACCTAATATTTCAACTATGTGTGGTTTGTACATTTTCGCGTCGCGCGTGTGTTGCAACAAACCGTGATAATTGCAAGAATGATATTGTCAATTATCACACTGCAAAGATAGATGCAAAAAAGCTGTGTGTGCAATAACGTAATGTGGTGATTTTGGGGTGTTGTATTACCAATAAATAATTAGTAACGGTAAAAAATCTTTCTTTAATCGCAATATCGAGATGCGAGGTGTTTATTTATTTGACACTCAGCAATATTACTTTTGTGGTAAATTCTTGAAAAATTCTTTTATTATTATTGTGTAAAAGCTAATAAAAATTACTATTTTTGCCGACACATAACGAAAAAAAATTGCAATGACAACAGAGAAAAAAATAAAGACCGCGTTAGTGTCGGTTTTTCATAAAGATGGTCTTGATGATATCATCAAGATGTTGCATGCCGATGGTGTTGAGTTTCTTTCAACCGGTGGCACACAATCCTTTATAGAATCGTTGGGAATACCATGTAATGCCGTAGAGGACCTTACCGGCTATCCTTCAATATTGGGCGGTCGTGTAAAGACATTGCACCCCAAGGTATTTGGCGGAATTCTTAATCGTCGCGACAATCAAACAGATATTGAGCAAGTTGCAGCGTATGAGATACCCTCGATCGACTTGGTAATAGTCGATTTGTATCCTTTTGAGCAAACTGTGGCATCGGGAGCCGATGAAGCAGCGATTATTGAAAAAATAGATATAGGCGGTATATCGCTCATTCGTGCGGCAGCCAAGAACTTCAATGACGTGGCAATAGTGGCATCGAAGGGTCAGTACGGTATATTGCTCGAT
This sequence comes from Bacteroidaceae bacterium, assembly GCA_017522135.1. Lineage (GTDB taxonomy): Bacteria > Bacteroidota > Bacteroidia > Bacteroidales > Barnesiellaceae_A > Barnesiella_A. Next base: position 38,248 of record JAFXAB010000030.1, on the reverse strand, counting down.
ATACTCAAGCGCAATGGCGCAAAAACAACGCTCGAAGATCGTCGTTTGCTGGCTCGTGAGGCGTTTGCTGTCTCGTCGGGTTATGACAGTGCCATTTTCAACTATTTCGATGGTGGTGAAGGCTCTGCTTTCCGTGCCGCTGTCAATGGTAACAAATCGTTGCGCTATGGCGAAAACCCCCACCAAAACGGTGCTTTCTATGGCGATTTTGAGGCAATGTTTGAGCAACTTCATGGTAAAGAGATTTCATACAACAACCTGCTTGATATAGATGCGGCAGTGTCTTTGATAGCCGAATTTGATGAGACGACATTTGCAGTGCTCAAGCACAATAATGCTTGTGGAATAGCCTCTCGCGAGACTATCCTCGATGCATGGACTGCGGCTCTCGAGTGCGACCCTGTCTCGGCGTTTGGTGGCGTGCTTATCGCCAATCGCCCTATAGACATGGCAACAGCCCAAGAGGTAAATAAGATATTCTTTGAGGTAATCATTGCACCCGGGTATGCACCCGAGGCATTGGAGGTATTGAAGCAAAAGAAAAATCGCATCATTCTCATCCAAAAACGTCCCAATACAGCAACCAAGCAATATCGCTCGTTGTTGGGTGGTGTGTTGGTACAAGATCGCGACTTGCATACCGAACAACCCCAAGAGTTGCGCCAAGCAACCGACCGTGCCGTCGAGGAAGATCGCATTGCCGACTTGCTCTTTGCCAATAAGATTGTGAAACACAGTAAATCGAATGCCATTGTACTTGCCAAGAATCGTCAACTTTGTGCCAGCGGAGTAGGGCAAACATCTCGCGTGGATGCTTTGCGTCAGGCTATCGAGAAGGCACATTCATTCAACTTCGATCTCAATGGAGCAGTGATGGCCTCCGATGCCTTCTTCCCCTTCCCCGACTGTGTAGAGATTGCACACAAAGCCGGAGTAGATGCTGTGATACAGCCCGGAGGATCGGTGCGTGACCAAGAGACTATCGACTATTGCAATGCCCACAACATTGCCATGGTGATGACCGGCATACGCCACTTTAAACATTAAAAAAAATTTAACCCCTAAAAGAGACAAGATGGGATTATTCTCATTAACACAAGAAATAGCAGTAGACCTCGGAACGGCCAATACCATTATCATTCACGATGATAAAATCGTGGTTGATGAGCCCTCGGTGGTTGCGCTTGAAAAAAAGACAGAGAAACTTGTAGCTGTGGGCGAGAAAGCGCGCCAAATGCACGAAAAAACAGCTCCCCATATCACCACTATACGCCCTCTGCGCGACGGTGTTATTGCCGACTTCTATGCAGCCGAGCAAATGATACGTGGTATGGTAAAGATGGTCAACCCCCAACGTCGTTGGTTTACCCCGTCGTTGCGTATGGTTGTATGTATTCCATCGGGTAGTACCGAGGTAGAGATACGTGCAGTGCGCGACTCGGCCGAGCATGCCGGAGGTCGTGATGTGTATATGATATATGAACCGATGGCTGCTGCCATAGGTATAGGTATAGATGTCACAGCCCCCGAAGGTAATATGATTGTAGATATAGGTGGTGGTAGTACCGAGATTGCCGTTATTTCGTTGGGCGGTATCGTGTCAAATAAGTCTATCCGCATTGCCGGTGACGACCTTACTGCCGATATTCAGGAGTATATGCGTCGCCAGCACAATGTGCGCATAGGTGAGCGTACAGCCGAATTGATAAAGATAAACGTAGGCTCGGCACTTACCGAGCTGGCCGATCCCCCCGAGGACTATATCGTGCATGGCCCCAACCAGATGACAGCGTTGCCAATGGAGATACCGGTGTCGTATCAAGAGGTATCGCACTGTATTGAAAAGTCAATCTCGAAAATCGAGGCGGCTGTGCTCAGTGCTTTGGAGCAAACGCCTCCCGAGTTGTATGCCGACTTGGTGCGTAATGGTATCTATCTGGCCGGTGGCGGTGCTCTGTTGCGTGGCCTTGACAAGCGTCTGACCGACAAGATTGGTATTACATTCCACATTGCCGAAGATCCTTTGCACGCAGTAGCCAAGGGTACAGGCGTGGCATTGAAGAATATCGACGAGTTTAGTTTCTTGATTCGATAAAATATAACCCAAATACTACCCCGAGTTACACGCTTCGTAGTGAAGCAGTGTAACTCGTTGCGGTAAAACATCGACCGTAAAACCCATAGTAGCTTCTCGATGCGCAACCTTATCGACTTTCTCATCAAGCATCACGCATGGATATTTTTTATACTCTATGTGGTGTTGAGTTGTATTCTGCTCTTTTCGTCAAACCCTTATCAGCGCAGTGTCTTTTTCGGCTCGTCCAATCGGGTTGTTGCAAAGGTGTATGAAGTTGCCGATGGGGTGTCGGGCTATTTCGGATTGCGTAAGGCCAATGAAGAGTTGTTGATGCAGAATGGTGAGTTGGCTATGGAAAACATGCAGCTGCGTCGCCAATTGCAACGATATAGTTATGCCGCGGCAACCGATTCTATTGCCATGAGCGATGCGATGTTGCAACAGTATGATTTTGTTTTGGCACGTGTTATCAATAACAGCGTGAGTCATTTAGAGAATTATATAACACTCGATAAGGGAAGTGCCGATGGTATCACTCCCGAAATGGCAGTAGTAGACCATCGAGGTATTGTGGGTATCGTGAATGTGGTGAATGAGCATAACTCGGTTGCCATATCGGTGCTCAATGCCAAGTTGCATGTGAGTTGCAAGGTAAAAGGTACCGACTGTTTTGGCTCATTAACATGGGATGGTCGTAGCGCGGCCTATGCTGTACTGGAAGAGATGCCCCGTCATGTCGACTTTGTTCCCGGCGATACAATTGTAACCAGCGGATTTTCGGCAGTCTTTCCCGATGGCATAATGGTGGGCACTATACACGACTATGCCAAGCAGAAAGATGATAACTTCTATGCCATGCAGGTAAAGTTGTCTACCGACTTTACTCAGTTGGGCGTGGTACGCATTATTCGTAATCACACACAAGACCAACAGCAGTTGTTGGAGAAGGAGGCACGTCAATGAATATAACTTTGTTGCGCGAAATGGGTCTTGCTCTGCTCTTTGTGTTGTTGCAGGCCATTGTGTTTAATCAGATAAACCTCTTTGGCATAGCTGTTCCTATGGTGTTTATATACATCATATTTCGTATGCCACTATCCATGCCTACCGCATGGTTGCTTACAGCTTCGTTTTTCTTGGGGTTGGCTGTAGATATTTTCAGCAACACACCCGGGATGAATGCGCTTGCTTGTACGATATTGGCTTTTATGCGACGCTTTGTCTTGTCGCTCTACTTGCCCCACGGTAGCGATTATGTGGCCGAGACTCCTTCGATTAGAGGTTTCGGTCTGTGGCTCTATGTGCGTTATTCGCTTACACTTACATTTATCTATTGTGTGTTGCTCCTGGCAATAGAGTCTTTGTCGTTGTTGGATTTTCCTTATATGCTCATGCGCATAGTAGGTAGTACGTTGCTTACTTTCCTTTTTATTCTTTGTATAGATAGTTTGAGTCAGGGTCGTGAGAAAAGATTATAATCTTGAGAAAAGAAAGTATGTTATAGCTGCAGCTGTGTTGGTGGTTGTGGCTGTCTATATCATGCGTCTTTTCTCGTTGCAGGTAGGCGATAATGATTATAAACGCTATGCCGACAGCAATGCATTTCAGCGAAAGGTGCTCTATCCGTCGCGAGGATTTATCTATGACCGCAATGGCGAGTTGTTGGTATACAATCAGCCGGCTTATGACGTAATGATGATACCGCGAGAGATGCGCTCGCTTGATACGCTCGATTTTTGCAATACTCTGGGTATAGATACTGTGCAATTCAATCGCTATATTGCCGACATGAAGGATCGTCGCAAAAATCCCGGTTACTCGATATACACACCGCAGGTATTTATGACTCAACTTTCGGCGCGCGATTATGGTCGTTTGCAAGAGAAGTTATATCGCTATCCGGGTGTTTATATTCAGAATAGAGTGTTGCGCGAGTATAGTCGCCCTATTGCCGCCAATGTGTTGGGCAATATCAGGGAGGTGTCGCCTTCCGATATCGAGCGTGACGACTATTACCGTCGAGGCGATTATACAGGTGATCTGGGCGTAGAAAAGTCTTATGAAGAGGTGTTGCGTGGAGTTAAAGGAGTAGAGGTGCTCTTGCGTGATGCTCATGGTCGCATCAAAGGAAAGTATGAGGATGGCCGATACGATGTCCAGCCTGTATCGGGGCGTAATATAACCCTTTCTATCGATGCCGATTTGCAGGCCTATGGCGAAAAACTTATGCGTGGTAAGACCGGAGCCATTGTGGCAATAGAGCCTTCAACAGGTGAAATATTGGCTCTCGTCTCAAGTCCTACCTACGATCCCTCTATTTTAGTGGGACGGGAACGTGGCAAAAACTATGCAGAGCTTACACGCGACCCGGGCAACCCGCTGTATGATAGAGCTATTATGGCCGTATATCCGCCAGGCTCTACTTTCAAGCCTACGCAAGGTCTCATATTTCTTGAAGAGGGTATCATTACACCCGCTACCAATTATCCGTGTACAGGCGGATTTGTTGTAGGAGGCTTGCGTGTAGGATGTCATGCCCATGCATCACCCTTGCCATTGATACCATCATTGGCTACATCGTGCAATGCCTATTATTGCTATGGACTGCGCTCGATGCTCGATAATCGTGTTCGTTACAAGAGTACTTCCGAGGCCTTTGAAATATGGAAAAACCATCTTGTGTCAATGGGATATGGTTATAAACTGGGTATAGACCTGCCGGGAGAGAAACGAGGCTTCTTGCCCAATAGTGCCTATTATGACAAGTTCTATGGCAAGAATAGGTGGAAAGCTCTTACGATTATCTCTATAGCTATAGGTCAAGGTGAGATATTGGCCACACCCTTGCAGATTGCCAATCTTGCCGCTACAGTGGCCAACCGAGGCTATTTCTACACACCACATGTTGTGAAAGCCATACAAGACAGTGTGATAGATACGACTTATACGGTGTGTCGTTATCCAACAATAGATGCCGGCCATTACGATGCCATAGTAGAGGGTATGCGTATGGCAGTGACCGGGGGTACATGCCGAGGAGCCAACTTGCCGGATATAGAGGTGTGTGGAAAGACCGGAACGGCTCAAAATCCTCACGGACGCGACCACTCGGCTTTTATGGGATTTGCACCTAAGGACAATCCGCAAATTGCCATAGCCGTTTATGTGGAAAATGCCGGTTTTGGTGCAACGTATGGTGTGCCCATCGGTAGCCTGATGATGGAGTATTACCTCAAGGGTGAGATAACCGACCCGGCTCGCAAAGATCTTGAACAAAGAATGTTTAACTCGAAAGTTGTAGGTAACAGTGGCAAGAAACGTTGATGTGTGGAAATCGGTAGACAAGTTTACAATATTCCTGTATGTTGTGCTTGTATTCTTTGGTTGGGTGAGTATTTACGCTGCCAGCTACGACTATGATCAGGCAAGTATATTCGACTTTGCCGAGCGGTCGGGAAAACAGCTTGTTTGGATAGCGTTGTCGTTTGTTTTGGCATCGGTCATCATGCTTGTCGACTCCCGAATGTTTGAGACCTACGCCTACCTGATATACATCGCGTTTATACTCCTTCTTGTGTTTACACTGATAGTGGCCGATGAAGTAAAAGGCTCTCGGTCGTGGCTTACGATAACATCTTCTATACGCCTGCAACCGGCCGAATTTGCCAAGTTTGCCACAGCCCTGGCGGTGGCTAAGATGTTTAATGGCTATAACTTCAAGTTTACCGATGCGCCCGGCTTCTTTAAGGTGGTGGGCTTGGTGATACTGCCCATGTTGCTCATTGTGATGCAAAAGGAGACCGGATCGGCGTTGGTGTATCTCTCTTTTGTATTGATGATGTATCGTGAGGGTATGACAGGCCTTGTGCTATTTGGCGGTATATGTGCTATTGTATATTTTATATTGGGTATAAAGTTCAGCACCGATATGTGGATGGGAGCACCATTGGGTGAGAGTATTGTGCTCATGCTCATCTGTGTTGTGTTGGTGGGTATCATATACTTCTTTGCCAATAATCGTTTGGTGGCACGCAATCTCTCATTGTTTTATGTAGGTGTGGCAGCAGTGGTTGCCATACTCATAAAGTGTGGTGTGGCAGTGCCTATGCTCTATGTGTTGTTGGGTGTAATAGCTTTGTCTGTTCTCTATCTTCTTGCTATCTATTTCTCGCATTTCTCGTCAAAGATTTTGGTAGCTGTTGCTGTCACAATAGTGTCGGTTGTTTTTCTTTTTTCATGCAACTTTGTTTTCAACAAATTGCAACCGCACCAACGCACCCGTATCGAGGTGTTGTTGGGTATGAAAGAGGACTTGCGCGATGCCGGATACAATGTCAATCAGTCGAAGATAGCCATAGGATCGGGAGGTTTCTGGGGTAAAGGATTCTTAAATGGTACGCAAACCAAGCTCAAGTATGTACCAGAGCAAGATACCGATTTTATTTTCTGTACGATAGGTGAGGAAGAGGGCTTCTGGGGTTCGTGCTTGGTGTTGGTGTTGTTTACAATGTTGATATTGCGTATCATGACCATAGCCGAGCGACAGCCGCGTCCTTTTGGCAGGGTCTATGCCTATAGCGTGTTGGGAATATTCTTCTTCCATTTGTTTATCAACGTAGGTATGGTTATTGGGTTGTGTCCTGTCATTGGTATACCCTTGCCATTCTTTAGTTATGGAGGCTCTTCGTTGTGGGGTTTTACGATATTGTTGTTTATACTTCTGCGCATCGATGCTTCGCGTAGCGAGCATTTCTGATGTTGTTGTAAATAGAAAGAGCAGACCCCGTTTTTGCAGTCTGCTCTCATGGTTATATCCTTGATAATATCGTTATTCCTCTTTATTACCAGCCCTTGGTATGGCTATAGAGGTGTAAAGCTGCAAGAATGCCGATATGGTGAGTAATACAATCCAGTCGTTGCCCCCCTTAAACATGAGATATGAGGCAAATAGCAATATGAGCGTGGCAAACAGCTCTATGAGAACCAGCCGACGTAAACGTGTGTTTTTGCCTCGGTAGGGCGTGATAAGGCGGATAACCGACATGCCGGCTGCTCCCACGGCAAAAATGTAGGGTACCCACTCCTCAAATACCAAGAGCGGAAGAAGTGCTCCCACTACCACAAGCATAGACGAGGTTTTGAATATAATGTCTTTGATGTTCATTGTTTTATTCCATTAAGTTTGTTGAGGTTGATAGTAGGATTGCTATTGGGTGCATCCACAACAATATACACATCCTCATAGGGGAGTTGCATGCCGTGTTTTTCGCGAGCAATGCGATCTATGGTGACAATATCCGACTCGGAGTTGTTTATCTCTTCTTTGAGTTGTTCTATCAGAGCTTCTTCGTGAGCTATCTCCCGTTTCAGGCTTCTTATGTGGGCATCGTTGTCGCAAATGTCTATGTAGCTGTTGTCCTTGAGTACAAACAAGTGCCACACGACAAACCCTATAATAAGTGCTGCCGGAATGTAGGGTAGAATGTATTGCTTGACAAAGTGCAGAGTTGCCGCCAATTTCTTTTTCATGTCTGTAATGTGGTGAATAAGGTGTTTTTACAGCAACAATTCATCGGCCTTGATGTAGTTGTCGAGGAACTTGGCAACCAAGATAAGGCTGTTGATGTCTTTCCACTTGATTTTGTTGTCTTTGATAAATTTGTTGAACTCTTTTTTCTGTTCTTTGGTAAGAAGTTCGCTTACACCGCGTTTATTGGCATGGCATATTGCACGGTCGTTTACAACCAATACAGTGCGATTGTTGGTGGGCAGGATGCTTGTGTTGAACTTGTTCTCGATAAGGTCTTTGTATCGGAGAGCCGCCATATTGCCGTGATCGCTGAAAGAGGCAACATTTTGAGTTGAGCCTGTTGTGGTTGGTGAGCCGTAAGCACCACCGTTATCGCTCAAGGCATTGAAGTCGCATTGGCTGGTTGTGCCTATTACGACATATTGGGTTGCATAAAGACGCGACACATACAGGTTGCCACGACGTAACAATACGGTGCGGTCTTCGCACACTACCGAGTCGATTTTATTGGCATCGTGTACAATCATAATATTCTTACGGTCGGTAAAGTGCAAGTCGTTTTTCATCAAGTGTACGTTGATGTCGGCACTCTCGGCTTTGCCGTCGTTATAGTAGACAATGGCAGGCTTAAACTCCTTGAAAAGATATGGCCAACCCTCGGTGGGTTCGTATTCTTGTGAATAGCTTGCTATTGTGGTGCATAAGAATAATGCGATGGAGAGTAATTTTTTCATGTTTTATCTTTGTTTAAGGTTCAACTTCAAGCTACGAAATTACGCATATTTTTTAATTTCTATGAGGTTTTATTTTCAAATTTATTGCTGATGGGGATTTTTTAAATATTTTTAGTTTATTTCCGGCACGAAACCCAAGACAGAAGAGGCCGTTTGGGTCGATAAAAAAAAGTTTTTTTGTGTATTAATTTGATAAATAATAGAGAGCATAAACCGAAAATAACGTATATTTGCAAGCAAGAAAACAATAATCACTAAATGATAATGAATATGAAAACAAGAAAATTAGGCATGTTGTTACTGTTGCTTATTACCACCTGTTTCTACTCGGTGGCTCAATTGAGCACATTTACATTGCGTAATGGTGCAACAGTTTACATCTGGGAGGATAAATCGCAGCCCGATGTGTATGGTATGGTTACATTCAATGTAGGTTCTATTGACGATCCTGTGCAATACACCGGATTGGCTCACTATCTTGAGCACGTAATGTTTAAGGGAACTCAAACTATAGGTGCGCTCGATTGGGAAAAGGAAAAACCCTTGTATGAGCAAATCATTGCCAAGTATGACGAAATGGCCGCAACTACCGATGCCAAGGCCAAAGAGGCGATAGGGTTGGAAATAAACAAGCTCTCGGTAGAGGCTGCGCAATATGCTGCTGCCAATGAGTTTACTCTGTTGGTAGATGGTATGGGTGGTCAAGGTCTCAATGCCGGTACAGGTTATGACCAGACCATGTATTACAATACATTCCCTCCCACACAACTCGAAAAGTGGTTGGAACTCTACAGCGAGCGTCTTATCGATCCTGTTTTCCGTGGTTTCCAAACAGAGCTTGAGGCTGTGTATGAGGAGTATAACATGTATCAAGACAACATCGGCTCAAACCTTTCACAATTTGTACTTGCCGAGGCTTTCAAGGGTACTCCCTATGCACGTCCTATCATAGGTCTTCCCGAGCACTTGAAAAACCCCAGTTTGAGCAACTTGATAGATTTCTATGAAAACTGGTACGGACCCGAGAATATGGCTATTATTCTTGTAGGTAACCTCGATACAGCCAAGGCTGCATCACTTGTACGTCAAAAATTTGAGCGCATACCCGGTCGTGGTGTTAAGACACATGCCGAGGTAACTCGCACTCCCTTCAGTGGTCGTAAGGTCATTTCGGAAAAACTTTTCTATCAACCCTTTGTAGCTATGGTATACAATGGTGTGCCTTCAAATACACCCGATGAGATTGCATTGTCGGTAGCTACACAATTGCTCACCAACGGACAGATGAGCGGTATTCTCGACAAACTTGCTGTGGATGGTACTATCATGGGTGCTGCCGCTGCTCCTATGTCGTTCCGCAACGCAGGTGTTGTTATGCTCCAGATATTCCCTGCATACGACCAAAGCCAAGGTAAGTACGATAGCCACGCTTCGGTAGAGAAAAAGATGCTTGATGCCTTGGATCAATTGCGCAATGGCCAATTTACCGTTGAGCAACTTGAGGCTGTGAAGAATGCTATGATACGCGACTTCCAATTGGGTATGGAATCGAACAATGCCAAGGCTCAAAATCTCTCAAATCTCTTCAATACCGGTACCAACCCCGTAGAGCTTGTAAACTATACTCAGAACATAGCTGCTATTACTCCCGAGGATGTTATAAATGTAGTGAACAAATATCTCAACTCGGACGTCTTGGTTGTGAACGTACAAGAGATAAGAGGTGACCGTAAAGTCAATAAACTCGACAAGGTGGCAAAGCCCGGCTATCAACCCGTAGAGGCTGTTCGCGGTGTTAAGAGCGACTATGCCCAGTTCCTTGAGGATATTGATGTGCCGGCTCCTCAGCCCGACTATTGCGACTTCAACTCGGTGCAAGTATCACCTATCAATACTCGCAGTAAACTATACTATACAGTAAATCCCGAGAATGATGTATATAGCCTCACATTGCGCTATGGTGTGGGTACTCGTCGTATGCCCATCTTGGCCTATGCAGTGCCTTTGATGAACAACGCCGGTACAATGGCTCACCTCACTCCCTATGAGTTTAAACAAGCCTTGGCACGCCTCAATACAACTATCAACTACTCGGTATCTAAGGACTATATGACCGTAACGCTGTACGGCTCTGAAAGCTCGCTTACTGCAGCCTGCCAGCTCTTGCAACGTCAAATTCTTATGCCTCAATTGGATGAGAAACAAATGCAAGGTATCATCGGACAAGAGTATAGCTCACGCATGAGTGAGAAAGAGAGTGTTGAGTCGCAACAACAAGCCTTGATGCAGTATATGCTTTATGGCGAAAATTCGGACTTCCTCACCCGTATGCCTCTCCAAAAGGTAGTAGAGCTATCGGCCGGTGAATTGTCGGCTGCTTTCCGCGAGGCTACCAACTATGAGTTTACTGCTCACTATGTAGGTACAATGCCCTTTGAACAAGTATATCAAATCTTGAGTACAAACTTGCCCCTTATCGAGAATGAGACAGTATCTCTCTCGCCTGAAGTAATGGATCGCAAAGAGTATGCCGAGAATACAGTTTATTTCTTGCCCAACGACAAGGCTAAACAAAGCAATATCTACTTCTTTGTAGAGGGTGAGCCCTTCGATATCGAAGAGTCGATCTTGATGCAAGCCTTTACAACATACTTTGGTGCCGGTTTCGGTAGTCTTGTGGTAGACGAGATACGTGAGAAACGCGCTATGGCTTATACTGCCTATGGTGCTGTGAATGCTCCTCAATTGCCTGGCAAAGATTGGATGTTTATGGGTTATGTAGGTACACAAGCCGATAAGACCATCGAAGCCTTGCAAGTCTATACCGACCTCTTGAACGATATGCCCCAAGCTCGTGAAAACTTCGACGTAATCAAGACCAACATGCGCGAGTCGCTCTTAAGTGAGAAGCCCGGTTTCCGTAATCGCAGTATGGTATTTGAGTATTGGAAACGCATGGGTTACACACAAGACCCTGCTATCGACAACATGAAGCGTATCGAAGAGCTTACATTTGACGATGTGGTGAAATTCTACGAAGAGAACATCAAGGGTAAACCCATTGCAATCGCTATCGTAGGTAGCCCCAAAGATGTTAAGGAGAAAGACTTGGCCAAGTTTGGTAAAGTTGTTAAAGTAAAACGTGGTGAACTTTACACCGACGATACTCTCTCATTCTGATAAGTATTTTGCTTGATAAACAAAGAGCTACCTCATATGCAGTGGGGTAGCTCTTTGTCGTATTGGAGAGGGTGTGTGGTAGAGGAGGCAAAACATGTCCAAGGGGTTGTCTCCTCAATCGTATGCAGTAATGTTATGTGTCCCTTGTGAGCGTTGACGAGATAGTGGCAGGCCTTGCCGGAGTAAGGGGCAGATTGTGCTATAATGCCGTTTTGTGGCCGTCGGATGCTTACTTAAAGCCTTGAGCCGATATAAATTCGCTCCACACGTGCGAGAAGTGTTCGTTGTCTTTGCGTGTATAGCGAATGTCGGTAAACACTTGTGCAAGGCTCTCCTTGCCGTTCTCTTCTACAAAGTGGCGATTGATAGGCAGAGACTCTTTCTCGGCATAGAGAGCTTTGATGCGCTCGGGGGTGTAGTCTTGATATTGCTCATGGTGAATGCAGGCCTCTATGGGTAGACGCTCGGTCTGTTCGGGCATGGCATCGGGGTAGCCTACGGTGAGGGTTGTTACCGGCACAACTCGAGAGGGGAGGTTGAGAATTTCTGCAATCTGCGGGGCATTGTAGGTGGTAGTACCCAAGTAGCAACAACCAAGACCGCGAGCCTCGGCAACGGTGTTGAATTGCTGAGCGACTAAGAGTGTGTCGATCATTGCTGTATTGAAAGAAATAAAGTTGTCATATCCGGGTTGTGCATTGCTTGCCTCACACCACTTGACAAAGCGGTTGAAGTCGGCACAGAATGTAAGTACGACGGGTGCTCCGGTAACAGTGGGTTGATTGAAGTGGGTGGGGGCTAAACGTTGCTTCATTTCGTTGTCACGTGTTATCACAACGCTATAGAGTTGCATGCCTCCTGTTGTTGGTGCTTTGAATGCTATCTCTAAAAGCTCGTTGAGCAGATCGTTGCTTACGGGTGCGTTGCTGTATCGTCTGATGGTGCGTCTGTTGCGCAAGAGTTCGAGTGTATCCATAGTGAATAGGTGTTGAGTGTTTATGTGCTTGCAAATATACGATAGAAAAGTAACGATACAAAAAAAGCTGTCTCAAACGACAGCTTTTTTTGTGGGCGAAGATGGATTCGAACCACCGAAGGTAAAAACCAGCAGATTTACAGTCTGCCCCATTTGGCCACTCTGGTATTCGCCCTTTTGCGAGTGCAAAGATAAGTATAAATATGTAGATTGTGCAACTTTTTATCGCACTTTTTTTTTATTTATTTTGCTTTTTTGCTTTCTTCTCTCGCAATGCTCTATTTTACAAATGCTTATATAAGGCACTTTTCTTCGCCATTGAGCGCGGTAGCTTTCAGGGCAGTCATTTTCAGTGCTGTTGCGGCACATTCACTGCCTTTGTTTCCGGCCTTTCCACCGGCACGGTCGAGAGCTTGTTCCATATTGTTGGTGGTGATGACGCCAAAAATAACGGGTGTGTGCGCGTGCAGATTCAACTCGGTGATACCATGTGTAACGCTATCGCACACATAATCGAAGTGAGGCGTATCGCCGCGTACAACACATCCCAATACTATTACGGCATCGGGGGCAAGGCTCTCAATTATGCGTTTGGCTCCATAGGTGAGCTCTACAGTGCCGGGAACACGAGATATAAAGATGTTTTCGGGGCATACGCCGTTTGTAGTGAGGGTTTCGATGGCACCTTGTAGCAAAGGTGTAATGACATTGTCGTTCCACTCGGCAGCTACGATGCCTACTCTGAGTTTTTTGCAATGCTCGGTCGATGGCATGCCTGCCATGAATACCCGAACATTGTCGTTTACATTTGCCATGGTAAGAGGGGTGTTTATGAAAAGGGGCTGCGCGTTGATGTCACAGCCCCATAAAATTTTATTTGCTGATTTGCTATTATTTTACACGCTCGATGTAAGAATCGATTGTAGAAGCTTGTTGCGATGTGGGATATTCTTTCTTGATTTGCTCATAAATTCTCAATGCATCGGCTTTGTTGCCAAGTTTTTCGTAAACGTTGGCTGCCTTAATCAAGTAGATGGGTGAGAATAGAGCGTTGTCGGCAACTTTTGCTGCTTTCTCGAAGTATTTAACGGCCTCGGCTGCGTTGTCCATATTGACAAGTGCGTTGCCAATAGCTGCTGTTACAGCGGGGGCGAGCAATACATCGTTGGCACTGAACTTGCTCAGATAAGACTTGGCGTTCTCATATTCGCCTTTGCCGTAGTAAGCCAAGCCGGCATATACGTTGGCAATGTTACCGGCCTTGGTAGAGCCGTAGTTGTCAATAACAGCAATCAAGCCGTCAAACTCGTCGTTGCCATTCAGTGCGAGGTCGAGAGAGTCTTGCTCAAATGCCAATACCGATTGGAACAATGCCTCTTGTGCTTTTGCTTCGCGTGGCTCGAAATAGAATTGTTTTACTGCCAATACCAATGCAATAACTGCGATGATTGCTACCAAGACAGTCATGATTGTCTTTTGGTTTTTTACTAAAAATTTCTCTGATGACGAAACTTCATGTACCATTTCGTCTTTTTTCTGTTCTGTCATATCCTTGTTTATTTTTTATTCCTTGTATTTGAGTGCATTTTACATTTGAGCGACAAAATTAATGGTTTTCTTTCGATATACGAAATTTCGCGCTCATTTTTTTGCTTGCAATTTGTTATTATTGTTCATAAGGCGTTCTATCAGGGTGTTTGGTCTCGGTGCAGGTGCTTGCAAATAAAAATAATTGTCAATAGTAAGGATATAGATGCTATGACTATGGCGAGACCTGCGGTTGGTGCTGTGTGGGTGTGCTTCTCGATAGGAGGTTGGGCATAGGCAACAGAGTCGATGATATGTACCTCACGCACTTGTAGGGCTATGCTGTCGTGCCGTGGGTGTATGGTGAGTGTGTGCGATAGTATTCCGTTGCTGATGCTGGCTGTGCTTGACGCTCCATTGCCCTGTAGTATGCTTGTCGTATCGTTGGTATGATTGCTGTGTGATTCACCGGCCGAAAATCGTTCTATTACAGTGTCTTTCAGTGTAACTATCTCTGTGTGTCGTTGCTCACTGGGGATATATATTGTTCTTGTACATGATATGCCGAGAGTTATCGATATAGTAGTGGCTATGGCAATGATAATCGGTTTCATAGGTGTATCACCTCCCCTCTGTTGTTGCCGTTGCGACGATAGCTTACATGTATCCATGCCGGACCGTGACTGTTGCCCCGTTCCCATATAAGTTGGTCGAATGGCATGTTGAGCAGTATCTCAAATAGCTTGCGATTTTCCTCGGGTGAGCCTGTACATATATCGGCAGCTTCGCCACGAAGATGTTGGCTGTTTTGGGCACCTCCCACACATGTGTTGAGCAAGGTGCAGCGATAACCGCTGTTTACCCGTATAGGTTTGCCCAGCGCGGTACGTGCCGGATCGAGAATATGTCGGACAAGAGCTGTGAGGTTTTCTTTTATTTCGGCAGTAGGGGTGTTGTCGATATGTAATTGTCGGGCCACAGAACTGTCTGTGAGTTCTTCGATTGTAAAGTATTTCATATCTCGCCTCCTTCCTTATTGCGAGGGTTGTGCGTGCGCACTCGGTAGCTGTAATCTACGCCAAACAATGCTCCGGCAAATGTTATAACCTCGCCAAAAGCTATCAGTACGCTGTTGTGTATTTCGCCTTCGGGTGCTACCCAGAACCCCGAAAAAACAAGAACCAGCCCTGCCAAGCACATAACGCATGCAGTAGTAAGGTGAACTGTCATTTTGTTTATCTTTATCATAAGTCTGTCTTTTTGTTGCAAAGATGCTATGCAGATAGCTGTTTGGGGTGCGATAAAATTAAAAGCTGTTGCTATTTGTCTTACAATTTTCAGTAAAATACTTGCATTATAAGTGGTATTTATATATATTTGCAAATGACATCATTACAATAAGTACAGTTATGGGTATATTTGGTAGTAATAATGATAGTGAGTTGAAGGGCTTTGAACAAACTATCGAGCGTTTGAAATCGGAGTACGCCTCTCTTGAAGCAGAGAATAAGGCTAAGGATGTTGAAATAGAGCGTCTGAAGAAATTGATAGAGAATAACGGTAGTGTCGAAGAAAATGTTACTCCTGCACCGGAAGAGTCGGGCGAGAAACTACCCGAGACTGTGCAACCTGCCGATTATGCTCCGGCTTTTGAGTCTTTTAATGCATCGCTCAATGAAATAAAGGAACAGACTCTTGCTCAAAGAGCCTTGATAGAAGAGTTTAAAGTGCAACTCGGATACCGCGAAAGACAAGACGAGAATATGCGTGCAATGCACAAGGAGCTGGAACAATACAAAGGCGACTTCTTTGTGAAGATAACACAACCCTATCTGAAGGCATTACTCGACTTGCATAGTCGCTTTTATAGTACGTATACACACTTCGATCTGCTTGATAACGCCGAGTGTGATTGGGTCGAGTTGTATCGCAATCTGATGCGAGAGTTTAAGAGTGCCATTATGGCGTTGAGCGACCGAGCCTACAATGACTTTGGTGTTGAATATTACGAGCCGGAGATTGGCGAGGAGTTCAATCGCAAGTTGCATCAACAACTTCAAGGAGACTCCGTAGAGACTGCCGACCCGGCACAAAACGGCTTGATAGCCAAGGTCGTTTGTGGTGGTTTTATCAATGTCGATACTGAAAAGGTGGTGCGCTATGCCCGTGTGAAGGTGTATAAGTATACCGAAGGCACTCAAACAACTGAAACACAAGAATAAACAAATAAAAAAATATATATAACTATGGCAAACGATAAAAGTAGAGCCGTATATGGCATAGACTTGGGTACAACATTCAGTTGTATTGCACAAGTAGACCGATATGATCAAGCTGTGGTACTTCGCAACTTTGAGGGCGATGCTACCACCCCGTCGGTAGTGTATATCGAGTCGGAAAGTAACATGATTGTAGGTAAAGAGGCCAAGAACCAGTTGGCTGTAGAGCCCGAGAAGACCGTAGCGTTTATCAAACGTGAGATAGGTAATGATGAAGCCTTCGACAAGAGCAAGAATACTACCCCTATGCACCTTGACCCTGTTGAGATATCGGCACTTATCCTCAAGAAACTTGTACAAGATGCCAATAATTTGGGAGATAATCCCGAGCCTATTACCGATGTGGTAATTACTTGTCCGGCGTACTTTGGAAACAAAGAACGCTTGCAAACCAAGCAAGCCGGTATCAGTGCCGGTCTCAATGTGTTGGCCATTATCAATGAGCCTACAGCTGCAGCTATCTCCTATGGTCTGAAGGTCGACGAGCGTCGTACTATTCTTGTATATGACCTCGGTGGTGGTACATTTGACGTTACTATTATTGCCGTAAACGGTGGTGCTATCAAGGTTGTTGCTACCGGAGGTGATCACCACTTGGGAGGTGTCGACTGGGATACCGAGTTGGCCAAATATGTACTCAATACATTCAATTCGCAAAATGGTACATCATACGACTTTGAGTCACTCACACCCAATGCACGATATGAACTCTTGCTCAGTGCCGAGAACTGGAAGAAAAACCTTACTGCCAAACAAAAGGTTAAAATCAACTTCTCATACGAAGGTAAGTCGGTCAACTTTGAGCTTCCTCGCGAAACGTTCAATGCCATTACCGAAGATCGCTTGAATGAGACAATAGATGCTACTCGCAAGATTATAGAGAAAGCCGAGGAGAAGGGTTACAAGAAAATCGACGAAATCATCCTTGTAGGTGGTAGTAGTAAGATGCCGCAAATCAAGTCGCGTGTAGAGGCCGAATTTGGCTTGCCTACCCACATTACCGACCCCGACGAGTGTGTTGCTAAGGGCGCAGCTATCTTTGCTATGAATGAGGCTTATGATGCCGCATTGAAAAAGTCGGAAGAGGAGGGCACTAAAGCACCCGAACCTCTTATGACCAAGCGTACACGCATTGTCAATGTAACAAGTAAGACATACGGTCTTGGCCTTATTGACAATCAAGTGGGTAATATGATATTTGCCAATACTACGTTGCCCGTATCACGTACTCGCGTATTTGAGACAGTGCGCGATGGGCAAACCGGTGTGACGTTGCCCATCTATGAGAGTGACTTTACCGATGAGGAGAAAGACCAAACTGTCGAAGACCGTTTCTGTAACTTGGCTACCGAGGATATATCGGAATTGAAATTGACAGGTAACCACCCCAAAGGTACAGAGATAAAGGTTACATTCAGTATTAGCGAAGAGGGTATCCTCAGTGTTAATGCCACTCGCGATAGCGATATTATCGACTTCCAATTGAAGGTTGCAGGTGTGAAGAGTGAAGAAGAGTTGAGAAAATCTCAAAACTTCATTGCTAACGCCACTGTAGAGTAAGTAATTGTATATCCTACCCATAGAGGTTGTGTCACTCGTGACACAACCTTGTTTTTGAATATATATAGATGGATAAGACACTTCTGAAGCAGAAAATTGCCGAGTGGGAGAAAGCTTGTGATTTCTTTGCTTTGCCCGAAATAGTTAAGCTGCTTGATAAAGACGAGAAAGAGGCCATCGTGTTTCTAAGCACTTATTGGCGCGACAAGGAGTTTGATAAAGATGCTTGTCAAAAGCGCATAGACTTACTCAAGCATTGCGATAAATTGCACTCGAGCAATCGTGAGATTATCGAAAAGAGCAAGACCCTGCGAGGTATTGCTCAGACTTTCTATACCAAAGATGCAGCGTCGTTTGACGAGTTTCGCCGAGAGTTGGGCTGGACTCCGAGTACTAAGAAAGCTCCTATCCCCGAGCCCAAGAAGGCCCCTGTACCTACACCTACTCCCGACTCTACTCCTCAACATGACGAGGCCCTGATAATAACCAATGTGCAGAAGTGGTCGCGTTCATTGCAGTTCCTTAAGAGTGAGGAAATCACTCCTCAACTCGATACAGCCGAGATTACAGCTATTGAATTGTTGAGCGATATGTGGCGGCGTCCTTCTTTCCAACCTTCGATGAAAGAGGAGGCTGTAGAAATGGTAAATGTGTTGATAGCTTCTCATAAGCTCCACTCGAACAATCGCGAAATTATAGAGCAAAGCAAAAATCTGTGTGCTGTGGCTCGTAAGATGTATGAGGATAAGAAGAACTTCGATGTATATAAGAAGGCTCTTACCGAGTATTATCAGAAAAACAAGCCACCTCGTCGCGATATTCCTGTACCTGAGAAGAAAAAGAAGCCTATACCTCAATCGCCGCGTAGAGATAGTGAGTTGATTATACGCGATGTGTTGTTTGCCGATTCTACCTACGACAATAAGATTATCAAGGACTTTGGTAGGGTGCTCTTTACCAATACGCAGTATATAGTGCCTCGCCTGTCGGTGTCGAGCGAATACTATGGTACTGAGACAATCGAGATTTTCCTGAAGTATCCCGATGGCGAAACTTGCAACTATGATACCGAAGTAACATTCAGTGGTAAGGGCGATTATACATTGTCGGGATGGGGTAGCAAGAGTGGTACGTCGTATGCCTCATACGGCTACGTCGAGTATACCTTCAAGTGTAAGGGTAAGAAGTTGTGGCAGGGTCGTGTGACCATAGGTCGCGACGGTAACAGCCCGCGCTTGCCCGAAATATCGAATGTCAAGTTTGGTGCAGTTGATTACGACGGTAATATCAAAGTGAAGTTTGGCTCGCCCATTCCTACCGGCATCCCCTACTTGAAGCCTCGTATTGTGGTGTCGAATAACTTCCGCGGTGCGGTTACTATTGATATGACCTTTGAGTATAAGAATAAAGATGCCGATCGCACATCATGTGAGATAAGCATCCAAGGTCCCGGCGAATACGACTTGTCGGGTTGGGGTCGTAACGATTGTACCTATTGGAAAGAGAATGAGACGGTGAAAGTAACCTTTAGCTGTGAGGGTAAAGTACTCTATACAGCCAATGTTAAGATAGGCTCGGGTAGTGGTAGGGGACCCAAGAAGACACACAACACACCCTACCGCCGCAGAAGCTCGGGCGACTCGTTGTGGTCGCGTTTCAATGACAAGATAGAGTCTATAGGTATATGGATTGATGATAACGACGACCGATTGAGTGCTATAGTTACTGTATTACTATATGTATTATTGGGTATTGCCGTTATAGGAACGTGGATAGACGATGGCTTCTTTGCGGCACTTATTGCCGGATTTGTAGGCTTTGTAATAGTGGCACTTCTTACGGTTGTATTAAGCTATGTACTGCCTATTATTACTTTTGTTTTACGCCTGATATTTAAGAATGCTTGGACTTTCCTCATTGCGCTTATTCTTCTCTTTGGCCCGTCGATAGCGGCCCTTGTGGGAGGTGTGGCACGAGGTATATTTGCCCGCAATGATAGCGATGAACCTGTTATCGAGCAGGTGGTAACCATGCCCACATCTACCTACTATTGTACCGCCAAGTCGGGTGTAATAGTGCGTCAAAGTCCGTCATCAACGGTTACGCAATTGGGCGGATTGCAGTATGACCAGGAGGTCGAGGTGTATGAAATAAAGAACGGATATGCTCGTATCGACTATTATGGACAAGAGGCCTGGGTGAGCAGCCGATACATTACAATGAGCGAGGGTGAGGCATTCTTGATTGAGAACGCCAAGCGTAAAGGGGTGATAACCCTTGCAAGTGGCTTGCAGTATGAGGTGGTAAAGAAAGGAAAAGGAAAGAAGCCGCATGCCAACAGTGATATATTGTGTACATATTCGTGCACATTGCCCGACGGAACGCAATTGGACCGTAGTGTCGAGCCTATTCAGTTCAATATCGATAGGTTGATAAAAGGTTTCTCCGAGGGTGTATTGCTCATGAAAGAGGGTGCTCATTATATACTGTATGTTCCGGCCGACTTGGGCTACGGCAATAAAACTGTCGGTGATGTTCCTCCTCATGCTACGCTTATATACGATGTAGAGCTTATAGAGGTAATAAATTGATAGAGACAGTGCATATATATAACGCGCGAGGCAGAGTTCGATGTACCGATTCTGCCTCGCGCGTTTTTGAGGGTAAATTATGCTTTAGTGATTTAGTTCTACCTTCTGTGTAGCCGGCTGTGTTTCGTTGCGGTGGTTTACGGCATTGATAACTTCAGTAGCGAGCATGCGGAAAGCCAATCCGGATGCCGTGTCGTCGAGAGCAACGGGATGACCTGCGTCACCGCCATCGCAAATGCTCTGTACCAGAGGTATCTGGCCGAGCAATGCCACGCCCATCTCTTCGGCAAGTCGCTTGCCACCCTCGCGACCGAAGATGTAGTAACGATTGTCGGGTAGTTCGGCGGGTGTAAACCAGCTCATATTCTCTACCAAGCCAAGAATGGGTACGTTTACTTTATCGCCCATAAACATGCTTATACCTTTGCGTGCATCGGCCAGCGCAACTTCTTGTGGAGTAGTAACTACGATAGCACCTGTAATGCCCAACGTCTGTACAAGGGTGAGGTGAATATCGCTTGTGCCGGGAGGAAGGTCGAGTACAAAGAAGTCGAGTTCGTCCCATGCTGCGTCGGTAATGAGTTGCTTCAGTGCGTTGCTGGCCATACCACCGCGCCACAGTACGGCGTCTTCTTTGTTGACAAAAAATCCTATAGAGAGTACCTTCACGCCATATTTCTCGACAGGAATGATGTAGCTGTGACCGTTGCGTTCTTCGGCATATACTTTCTCGTCTTCGATGTCAAACATTTTGGGAGCCGATGGGCCGAAGATGTCGGCATCAAGCAAGCCTACTTTATAGCCCGACATGGCAAGAGCTACTGCAAGGTTTGATGCGACGGTCGATTTGCCCACACCGCCTTTGCCCGACGATACGGCAATGATGTTTTTTACTCCGGGTAGAGGGTTCTCGCGAGTGGGGCGAGCCGCTACGCGAAATTTAACGGCAATGTTGCCTTGTATCTCTACATCGGGAGCTACAAATGTGAGAATAGCAGCCTCGGCAGCCTTTACAACTGAACGGATAAAGGGGTCGTTCTCTTTTTCAAAAATGAGTGTAAAACTCACCTTGCGACCGTCGATGCGAATGTCATCCTCAACCATCTCGTTTTCGACAAGACTCTTGCCGTTGCCCGGATAACGCACTTGCGAGAGTGCGTCGGTAATGAGTTTGGGGTATAGTGTTTCCATTGTAACTAATCTTTGGTGTTGTGTGCAAAGGTAGTAAAAAAAACGATATGCACGCTCTCGGATGCATATCGTTGTATTGTTATTATTGTATAATATCTACTACAATCTTTCGCGGATGGCTTTGCTCTCGGCTTCATATCCGGGCTTGTCGAGCAGGGCAAACATGTTGCGCTTGTAGTCCTCAACACCGGGTTGGTTGAATGGATTTACGCCCAAGATGTAACCGCTTATGCCGCAGGCCTTTTCAAAGAAGTAAATGAGCTGGCCGAGGTAGCGTTCGGTGAGGGCGGGAATTTCAATTTTGATGTTAGGTACACCACCATCAACGTGTGCAATCTGAGTGCCGAGTTCGGCCATTTGGTTTACCTCGTCTACGCGTTTTCCGGCAAGGAAGTTGAGACCGTCGAGGTTGTCTTTATCGGTAGGGATTACTACATTGTGGCGCATAGAGCCTACCGAGAGAACGGTTTCGAAGATTGTGCGCTCGCCATCTTGTATCCATTGACCCATTGAGTGCAAGTCGGTTGTGAAGTCTACCGATGCAGGGAAGATGCCCAAGTGATCTTTGCCTTCGCTCTCACCGTATAGCTGTTTCCACCATTCGGCAAGGAAGTGCAATTTGGGGTTGAAATTGGCAAGAATTTCTATTTTTTTGCCTGCATTGTACAAGGCGTTGCGGGTAGCAGCATATATGGCAGCGGGGTTCTCGGCAAAAGGAACATCATCGGCGCAAGCCTTCTGCATTTCAACAGCACCTGCTACGAGGGCGCGAATGTCAAATCCGGCAATAGCGATGGGTAGCAATCCTACGGGTGAGAGCACCGAGAAACGACCACCTACGTTGTCTTCGATTACAAAAGTCTTGTAGCCTTCGGTATCGGCCAATTTGCGCAACGCACCGCGGCTGGCATCGGTTACGGCAACTATGCGTTGGCCGGCCTCTTCTTTGCCTACTTGTTTTTCGAGCTGTTCCTTGAGTAGACGGAAAGCTATGGCCGGCTCGGTTGTAGTACCCGATTTAGAGATAACAACGATACCAAATTGCTTGTCGGCAAGGAGCTCTTGGAGCTCGTAAAGGTAGTCTTCGCCTATGTTTTGACCGGCAAAGAGTACTATGGGAGCGTCGTGGCGACTGCGTAGAAATTCAAAGCTGTTTGAGAGAGCCTCGATAACAGCTTTAGCACCAAGGTAGCTTCCGCCTATACCTATTACAACCACTACTTCACACTTCGATTGCAACTTGCGAGCTGCATTTTCTACGTCTTGCAAGTGCTCTTCGCTTATTTCGGCAGGGAGGTTGAGCCAGCCGAGAAAGTCGTTGCCAAGGCCTGTGCCTTTGTGCAGTTGCTCTATACCGCTCATGGCCTTGTCTTCGAGTGCAAGTACATCCTCGCGACTGATTGTGCCAAGAGCTTTATCAATTATCAGATTAATTTTATTTTCCATTTTTTTTCCTATTGAAATGTATTCTGCTGAGTATTATAAGAAAGTGTCGGCCATGTGTGCGATAGCCTTTTTCACCGGTATGCGACGGTATAGAATGTCGTACATGCACTCAAGAATGGGCATAGATACTTCGTAGCGTGCATTTACCTCGTGCATACACTTTGTACCGTAGTAACCTTCGGCGATCATATCCATTTCTACTTGCGCCGATTTTACCGAGTAACCGCGACCTATCATTGTACCGAAGTTGTGGTTGCGACTAAAGCGCGAATAGGCCGTAACGAGCAGGTCGCCGAGGTATACCGAGTCGCTCATGTCGCGTACAATATCGGGCGATGCGATTTGCAAGAAGTGAGACATCTCCTTAAGAGCATTAGAGACGAGCATGGCCTGAAAATTGTCGCCAAATCGTGAACCTTGGCACACTCCCGACGCTATAGCATATACGTTTTTCAGTACGGCACAATATTCAATGCCTATTACGTCGGACGATACGATGGTGCGCAGTTTGTTGCAAGATAGAGCCTTGGCAAAGCAACGTGCGCGTTCAATATCCTGACATCCTACGGTGAGGTACGACAAACGCTCAAGAGCCACTTCCTCGGCATGACAAGGACCTCCGATAACAGCCATATTGCCATCTTCTACGCCATATACTTTCTTGAAGTAATCGGTAACAATTAAGTTCTCGTCGGGTACGATACCTTTGATGGCCGTTACAAGAAATTTGTCCTTGATGTCGGCTGTAAGTTTTTCGAGGTGCGACTTGAGATATGGCGACGGGGTTGCAAAGACGAGAGTGTCGGCCTCGTTGGCCACTTGATTGATGTCGGAACTGAAATCGATACGACTCGGATCGAATGCCACATCTGATAGGTATGCAGGGTTGTGACCGTCGCGAATAAAGTCGGCAATACGGTCATCGCGGCGCATGTACCACAATATTCTTTGCTCGTTGTTGAGCACCAGCTTGGCTAATGCGGTAGCCCAGCTACCACCACCCATAATGGCTATTTTACCGGTTGATTGCATAGTCGTTATTTTTGAATTTGCGCTATCCACTCTGTGACATTGTCGACAGAAGGATTGGGCAAGTTGAGTTTGTATTTTTTATTTACACCGCATATTTCTTGGTGTAGCTTTGCCGGATTTACATCGGCCATATCGGCAACGGTGAGGTAGCCGGCCTTTTGTATGGGAGCTACCCATTCGGCCGGAATGCCGATGGCGGTGTATGCTGCTTCGTTGTCGCGCTTTTGAGTCTTTTCGGGGCGCATTTGGGGGAATAACAATACCTCTTGGATGGTAGATTGATTGGTCATGAACATCACCAAGCGGTCTATACCTATACCTATACCGGCTGTAGGGGGCATACCATATTCGAGGGCACGCAAGAAATCTTGGTCGATAAACATGGCTTCGTCGTCGCCCTTTTCCGAGAGGCTCAATTGGTACATAAAGCGTTCACGTTGATCTACAGGGTCGTTCAACTCGGAGTATGCGTTGGCAAGCTCTTTACCGTTTACCATCAGCTCAAAACGCTCTGTCAAGTTGGGGTTGTTGCGGTGACGCTTGGTGAGGGGCGACATCTCGATGGGATAATCGGTGATGAAGGTGGGTTGTATGTAGTTGCCCTCGCATTTTTCCCCAAAAATCTCATCGATGAGCTTGCCTTTACCCATGGTCTCGTCGGTCTCAATACCCAACTGACGGCATGCGTTGCGCAATTCATCTTCGCCCATATCGGTAATGTCAATGCCTGTGTGCTCCTTGATGGACTCAATCATAGTTACGCGACGGTAGGGTGCTTTGAAGCTCACTTTGTTATCGCCTATCATAACTTCGGTTGTGCCGTTAACAGCGATACATATCTTCTCGAGAAGTTCTTCGGTGAAACTCATGAGCCAGTTATAGTCTTTGTACGATACGTACAGCTCCATACAGGTAAACTCGGGGTTGTGTGTGCGGTCCATACCTTCGTTGCGGAAGTTGCGCGAGAACTCATATACACCCTCAAATCCGCCCACAATGAGTCTTTTGAGGTATAGCTCGTTGGCAATGCGCAGATACAAAGGAATATCGAGTGCATTGTGGTGAGTGATGAAAGGACGAGCTGCGGCTCCACCGGGAATTGCTTGCAATACGGGGGTGTCTACCTCTACATATCCGTGCGAGTTCATAAAGTCGCGCATGGTGTTGAATACGGTGGCTCGTTTCAAGAAGATGTCTTTTACACCTTCGTTTACTACCAAGTCTACGTAGCGTTGACGATAGCGCAACTCGGGGTCGGTAAAGGCATCATATACCACACCGTCTTTCATTTTTACAACGGGCAGAGGGCGCAACGACTTTGACAATACGGTGAGTTCTTGTGCGTGGATGGTGATTTCGCCCATTTGAGTGCGGAAAACATAACCTTTGATGCCTACAAAGTCGCCTATATCCAAGAGTTTCTTGAATACGGTATTGTATAGCTCTTTGTCTTCACCGGGACAGAGGTCATCGCGCGAAATGTATATTTGAATGCGACCTTTTGAGTCTTTAAGCTCCATAAATGAGGCTTTACCCATGATGCGACGGCTCATGATACGGCCGGCAACCGATACCTGTCGAGGCTCGGCTTCATCGCTGAAGGTCTCTTTGATTTCTGTTGTATACGCATTTACCGGATATTCGGCAGCAGGATATGGCTCAATGCCTATACGACGCAATTCTTCCATGCTATTGCGACGTATTATTTCTTGTTCGCTGAGTTCTAATAAATTCATACTTTTTTGATTATGTGCTATTCGTTGCAAATATATAAAAAATCGGGCGAGATATATAGCATATCCTCGATATTTTGGGATAAGTACAATATATATCTGCGGTTACGTGCAAAAATAAGAAAAAATCTGTGTATATCCTATTATATACCTCTGTTTCGTCGTTTGGTTTGCGCAAAGGTTTGTGCAAATTAGTGCAACTTGTGGCTTAACTTTGTGCTTGCACGGTGTTATATAGCTGTAGTGCAGTGGCAGATGCGTTGTTGCAAACGTTTGCGCGTATATTTTGCACAAAATTCACTTGTGTTGTTGCGAGGTTTTGGTTGTGGCGTTACCTTTGCATCGTGAATGACACAATAAGTCTTTTCACACTCTGCATTTGTAATGTAGACCCCATACTAATAGGTTAAGGTAAAGATTGGTTTTATTATCACATTGTTAGGTTAAAAAATGGTTTTTTTAAGGTAGATTGTTTAAAGTTAGATTTGATTGTTTGTTAGGTTTTCATAAGGTTAAGGAATAAGAAGATTGTTAGTGGAAAGTGGTGCTGTCGTGAGATAGGGAAGCCACAAAGCCTTGAGAGAGGCGGGTTGTTATGCAACCCACGGAGTATGCAGGAAACTGCCTCCGAAAGAATACACACAGGAGAATATCTTTCGATATTCTCCTGTGTTGCTTTGGATACCTATATGATTGTGTGAGAGAGGTATAGCGATGCTATTTTATTTTTTCGAGAATGTTGCGCAGGTATTCTTGGTTTAGCGATATTTGTGTGCGCATATAGTCCAATTGACTTATTAGCAGATTGATTTTCTCTTCTTGCTTGATGATAGTGTTTTCTTGTGCTTTTACGGTATTGATAAGTTCATCGAGATTTATAGGCTGATTATTCTCTTTAAGGAACATTTCGCCAACACCAAGTATAAACCATGATGGGTTGAGGTCGGGGTATGTTCGCAGTATTTTTACGATGCTGTCGTACGATAGTCCTTTGCCCGAGCGTCTTTGTTTGCCGATAGTGCCAACGGCAATCTTAGCTTGTACTGTTATGCGGTTGTCATTTAAACCTTTGCATTGCATAAATGCATCGAGTCGGGTAAATAGTGTGCTCTCCATTTTTTT
Source organism: Bacteroidaceae bacterium (assembly GCA_017522135.1). Taxonomy (GTDB): domain Bacteria; phylum Bacteroidota; class Bacteroidia; order Bacteroidales; family Barnesiellaceae_A; genus Barnesiella_A. The sequence continues at coordinate 11,270 of JAFXAB010000030.1, read as the reverse complement.
GATCATGAGAAGTGAATTATGGTAGTATGATGTTTCTGATATTTCTGATTTTTCTCTTTGATAGCCTTTAGGTAGTAAAGTGATTTACGGTGTAAAGATAGTGTTTTTTTGTGAATATTATTGCAATATATATTTCAAAAAGCCTTTTTTTTCAAAAAAAATGGCCCAAAGGAGCATTTCCTTCGGGCCAATAGTATAATTTATAGAAAAATATCTATTATTTTTTTACAAATTTCAAGCTGTGGCTGTCGTTACCATTTTGTATGTTGAGGATATACATGCCGGCCGGCAGGTCGCGTACTTCTACGCAGTTGCCTTGAGCTTGTTTTACCACAGCACCCGATAGATTGTATACCGAGAGCTCGCCTTGAGCGTTGGTGTATACGTAGTCGCATGCGGGGTTGGGGTATACGGCGTATTCAAACTTGTCGCTCTCTACGTCTTCGACGCTTGTTACCTCAAAGTTGGTATATATAACGCAGCTATTGGCCGGTACCGATTCGCTATAGCTTGTACCGGTTACTTGTATGGTCTCGTCGGTGAGCAAGTTGGTCCATGTACCGGTCTTGGGGAAGTTGAGGGTGTAGTTACCATCTTTCTCTGTGAGGTTGATGGCTACTACTACACTCTTGTTGCCGTCGGCACTGGTGAGTGTAACGTAACGACCGTTATACCAGTCGCTCTTGCTCAACTTGTAGCTCAATGTGGCATCTTGTGCAAACAACTCGGCATGGTAGTTACGCAAGGTATTCAACTTGGCATAAGCCATCCACAAGCGGTGACGCTCGGGGTCTTGAGCATATTCCCATTTCACAGGTTTCTCGGCTGTGCGGTCGCCATTGTAGTCGATGCTGTAGTCGTAGCCAAGTTCGCCAAATTGCCATATCATTTTGGGACCGGGGATGGTGAGGAATTGAGCCGCGTTGGCAATAGCTTGGTCCATACGGGTGGCAAGGTCGGTCTTTACGGCAAGGTGTCCGTATGTGGCGGCCTTGTAAGTTGTGCGTTCTTCATCGTGGCTCTCCATGTAACCTACATAGCCATTTTTGACCATGTTGCTGCCGTTGGCATACACACCTGTTACGTCGCACACATAGCCCATAGCACCCTCGCAGTATTCGTAGTTCATATTGCGCCATACCATCATGCCGGCTTCGGCCAAAGCCTTTTCCTCTCTTGCATCGCAGAAGTGCTCGAGTATCACGCAAGCATCGGGGCGAATGGCTTTGATGGCATCGTTGTAACCCTTGAGGATGTCAATGCGCGATTGGTCGTAGTTGGATGCTGTGTTGTCATTGCAAGGACGGTTGGTGAATCCCTTGGTGAGGTCAAAGCGGAAACCGTCTATCTTGTACTCGGTGAGGAGATATTGGAGGTTGCGCTTGATATACTCTTTAACACCGCTTACAGTGTGGTTGAAGTCGTGGAACACGCTGAAGGGGTGCGGTGCATCTACGTTGAACCAAGGGTTGTTCGAGGCTGTTTTGTTGTTCTTGGCATCCCACCACAACTTGCAATAGGGGAAGTTGCCGGTGGCGTGGTTGTACACTACGTCAAAGAATACTGCTATGCCCAGCTTGTGACACTCGTCGATAAACTTGCGATAGTCCTCGTCTGTACCGTATGCCTTGTCCAAGGCATAGAAGTATGCAGGATTATAGCCCCAGCTGAGGTTGCCGTCAAACTCCTGTACGGGCATCAACTCGATGGCGTTGACACCGAGACTTTGCAAGTAGGGAAGTTTCTCCATGGCGGCCTTCAATGATTTTTCGGCAGTGAAATCACGAAGGAGCAATTCGTAGATAACCAAGTTGTCGCGATTCTTGACTGTGAAGTCGGTAACTTCCCATTGGTAGTCCGAGCCGGTAGTCTTGAACACTGTTGCGGGTTGTTCCCAAGCCTCGGCAGGAAATTCGCGCAAGCTGGGATATGTGGTTTCGTCTATCCATTTGTCGTTCCAAGGGTCGAGTATCTTGGTAGAGTAGGGGTCGGCAAAGCGAATGGGGTCGCCGTTTTCGGGTACTACGTGATATTGGAACGCATACTCTTTGCCCGGCTCAAGGCCGTCGATGGTAATCCACCAGCATTTGTTGGTGTTGTCGCGTTTCATCATGTAGTCGTTGCTTATCTTCCAGTTGCTGTTGTCGCCTACCCAGAAGATGTATTTGCTGTATTTACCTTGCTTGTCGCTGTCGAAGAATACAAATGTTACGGTATTTTCGTCTATAACATTTATACCCTCAATTGTGCCTTCGGGGCGAGTCTCTTCAATAACCTTGCCACATACGGTGAGGTTGGCCGATGTCTCATGTGTTTCGCTTCCGGCAGTGGCTTTAGCAGTAAATTTATAGTCGCCTGTTACGGTAAAGTCTATTTTTTGTACCATTGCCTTAGAAGGGCCGGCAGTATATTCGTTGGTGCCATTGGGGCCTTCAACAATGAGAGCCAAGTCGGCCTCTTTGGTCGAATTTACAGTAATGTCGAGGCTGCTGCCCTCCGAGATAATACCTGCTGAGGGAATACCTTCGATAGAAGCATAGAGTGCGCCATCCTCGCAGGGAATCATAATGTCGGGGCGTGTCTGTTTCGAGCCGTCGGCGTTACGCACCACTACACCAATGGTGTTTATCTCTATGTCGGCACCAAAGTACTCGCGTATAGTAGGAGCGAGTGTGATAGACCATGTGTTATCGCTCACTTTGGTCATTTTGTATTTGGCATCGTTGTCGCACCATTGTTTAGGACCGTTGTGCCATGTTTGTGTCTCATCTACTACACCAATGTGGACATAGAGTTCGTCGGTTGCACCAAAGATTTTATTTGTGTCAATCCAAGTTATTGTGCCCTCTTTGTCGGCATTGAGGGGGCTGGGATTGGTTGTGTAAGTACCTACTTGTGCCCATGCCACTACAGTAGTGAGCAGTGTTGCGATAAGAAGAAAAATTCTCTTTTGCATTGTGATTGTTATTTATTTGATTAAAAACAGACAAGGTGGCATACCCCATGAGTGTATGCCAGCCTTGTCATTATACTATAACTATTAGAGTTTGGTTACAGTGTAGTAAGGAGTTTGAGCGCAGAAGTAGAAGCGTACTTCATAGTCGCCGGCCTCTTCAACCTTGAAGTTGCTACCATCAGCAGCGAGAGTGCCATCACCGGCACCTGCATCACCGTAGTTGATAGCCCAATCAGAGTTGGCGCGAATCTTGAACTCAGCACCTGCATCCAATGTAGCAGTTGCTACCAAGTAGTCCATACCATCCTCAGTTGAGAGAGCCATGGGAATATCGGCGCTACTACCCCATTCGTTGAATGAACCTACAAGACCCCATGTGTCAACTGTGCGGAGGATTGTAAGTGTGAGGTTGGCTGCATCGAATGCTACTTCGTAGCTGAAGCCTGCGTATTGAGTAATGTTGTCTGCACCACCATCGGTAGAGAGAAGCATTGTAGCAGCCTCAGCAGCAGCCTCTTCACCTGCACCGTAGTTGATGCCGTTCCAGTCTTCTTGAGTAGAAATCTTCCAACCGTTGGCACCTTGTCCGTTCAGTACAAGCCAGCCTTGTGCGGGTGCACCGGCTACGCTGTAAAGACGTTGACCGTTGGTTTGGCTCCAACCACTGAAGTCACCTACAACGAAGTACTCTACAACATCGGGAACTACCTCTACTGTGTAGCTGTACTCTTCCATGTTGAGGGTAATCTTATAGTTACCGGCCTCGGGGAACTTCATGGCACCGGCGCATGAAGCATTGTCGGCAAGATTACCTGTAGCCGATGTGCTACCGTCGGCCTCAGTGTTACCAAGAACTGTATCCCATGAACCGCTGTCGATAGCCGATTGAGGAGCAACCTTCCACATTTTCTCACCATCTACAGTAACAGTAATAGTGAAGATAGGATCTTCGTAAACGTCCTTACCGCTGTGGCTGAAAGGCATTGTAGCAGCAGCAGCCATGTCCCAACCGGGAACGTCACCGATGAGGTAGTATGCACTCTCGATAGGTGAAGCGAAGGGAGTTACTGTAGCCTCAATTACATTAGATATAATGTAGAAGTTGGGTCCTTCGGCACATTTTACCAATGCTTTGAGTTGGCTGTAGAATGTATCGGGTTGAGGACGCTTGCCAAATAGAGCTTGAATCTTTGTGTTCAAGTCGGTTGTGAGGACTTTAGCCACATTACCCTCTACGATAACGGGAACTTCAACAGGAGCAACCATGTCGTTGGCGAGAGCCATATTGAGGGTATACTCCATTGTAGAGCCTTCAGCGAGAGCGGGAGTGGCACTCAAGTCGATGGTGAATGCAGAGATAGTATCGGCTGCGTAGCTATTGAGGTCAATAGCTTGTGCATATTCTGCAGCTACGATGTTGATAGCTACAGTAGCTGAATCAACGGGCTCATAGCTTACAGGAGGCAATGCGGGTTCGATTTCGGGTGTACAAGCCGGGAATGCTACCACACCTGCCAACAATGTGCTGAAAATCGATATTTTTTTCATTTTGTTTCGATATTAAAAGTTTCGTTTGTTGTGAGAATAGGGCGAGGCGATTGTCTCGCCCTATTCGTGATATATTCTCGGTATATTATTTCGCGAAGAAATAGTAGTTACCATCGAGGTCGTTGAATACTACTTGGTATGTACCGGCCTTGATTTGGATGTTGTTACCCGACTTAGCAGTTGAGTAGGGGAACGAATCACCACCCCAGCTGTTATCCCAAGCAGAATTAGCGCGGAACTTACCTTCGCAGTCAGTATCAAATGTCATCTCGGCACACCAGAGGTGTTTCATACCCATAGCAGTCATTGCGATAGGATCCTTACCCCACTCGTCGAATGAACCAACAAACTCCATTGAAGCGTACTCGCTGGGAGTAACATCGGCAGCCTCGAAAGAACCCTCGAACTTCTCAGAGTTAGCAGTAAGAGTGTAATAACCACTCTCGGCAACTGTGATATTGCCTGAACCACCATCGTTGAATGCGAGTTCGCCATCTACCATACCTACTTGAATGTCCCAGTTGCCGGGCACGAGAACAAGCTTGTAGCCCAAGCCGGCCTCGAAGAAACCTGTGTAAGTAAATTCTCCGGCACCTGTTACAGTGTTGTAGCTGTAGCCTTCTACCAAACTCATAGGAATGAGAGAAGTAGCGGTAGCACCTGCCGAGTTGTCCCAACCTTGGAAGTCACCAACCAACCAGTAGGGAGCGGGGAGAGCATCTTGCAACAACATGTAGTAGGGTTGGATGCTGAGCTTGATAACGTTTGAGTAGCAATCCTTAACAGTGGGAACGCTGTCGAGAACGTTAGCAGTAGCATCGGTGAGGTGAGCACGGAGACGGATGTAGATGTCCATCACACCGGGATTTTCATTGACATTGTCACCTTGGAGCAAGGTAATACCCTTGTTGATGTCCTTGGTGTTAATGTCATACTTTTGCATGAAGCCTACTTGCTCCAACTCTTGGAAAGTGCCCTCTTCGAAGGTCTCACCGAAACTTATTTGAGCATAGTATTGAGTAGGAGCTGTGAAACCATAGTCGGGTTGGTTGCGCACATAGATAGTCTCCATGTTCTCAGTAGCATTTTCTGAGGTCAAAATGTAGGTGTAACCGGCATATGCGGGTGTGTTGATCTCAAAAGTGAGAGTACCATCCTCTGCCGCCGGGTTGATTGTCGTCATGGGGTGCTCTTGGCAACCTGCGAGAAGTGCCAGACCCATTACGCCCGAGATAATATAATTAAGCTTTTTCATATTATATCAATTTTTTTGATGGTTGATTAATAACCCGGATTTTGAACCAAGTTAGAGTTTGCATTTCTATCCGATACGGGGATGGGAAGAATGTTGTATTTGGCATCGAATGAAGTACCATTGGCTACACCGGCTTTCCAGTCCCAGTTGTAATCGGTGTTACCACCGAAGCTGTTGAAGCGAACGAGGTCGATGCGACGACGACCCTCGAAGTAGAACTCGCGTGACCACTCGTCGCGGAGCAACTCAAGTGTAAGGTTGCTTGCGGGTTGTGCATTGGCACGAGTGCGGAGAGCATTGAAACGCTGAAGAGCAAGAGCCTTGTTACCTGCAGCATCGCGGAAAGCAGCCTCGGCATAAGTCAAGTAAGCCTCAGCAACGCGGAGGAAAGGAATATCTGTCTCGGGAACTTTTTCTTCAACGTCGTTGCCGTTGCCTTCTAAGGGACCACCTGTTTTTGAGTCGAGGTTGTTCCATTTTGTTACACCCCAACCGCTTGTAAAGGCATGGGGGTCGGTGATAGTGGGATCGTCAGATGTTGCATAGAACAATGCACGGTCGTCGCTACCTGTCTCAAATTTTTGGATGAGTGATTTGCGAGCGCAAATACCACCCCAACCGTCGATTGTACCCCACGCGGGCATACCTGCAGTGTGAGTTGCTGCTACAAGGAAGTAAGAACCTGAATAGGTCTTAGTGAAATCACCATGTTGAGCAATGGGGAGGATTATCTCTCCCATAGCGTCGGCGTTGGTATCGTTGTCACCCATGAAGAGTGCAGCGTAGTTGTCGGCCAAAGCGTAAGAAGAGTTGATAACCATCTCGGCATAAGTAGCGGCGTCGGCCCAGCGAGCAGTACCGGTGTAAACCTCGGCATTCAAGTAGAGGCGAGAGAGGAGCAACCAGGCAGCAGCGCGGTCAACACGATAGTACATACCGGCACCGGGTTCGCTCATTTCGCTTTGCATATCGAGCAACTCTTGCTCAAGGAAATCAAAGATCTCGGCACGTGTGGCTTGTTGAGGAGTCTCGCTTTCAACACGAGTTACCAAGGGTACGTTGGCATACATATCCATGAGGTAGTAGTAGTTGAGTGCACGGATGAAACGAGTCTCGGCACGTTGCAATTTTGTCTCGGCATCGTCGATGTCGGCAGTCATATCCAAGAAGTGGTTACAGAGTGTAACACCGAAGAAAAGACGATAGTAAAGACCTTGAACGAAAACGTCGGTATCAGTCCAGCCTGTAAAGTTGGCTTCGGGAACACCGTTATCGCCCCATACGCAGAGAGCTTCGTCACCTGCGAGGTTGTTGAGATACCACAATGTGCGGTAGAAACCCGATTGACCTTCGTCGATACCCATGGCATCGAGGTCACCACCACCGGCAGTACCGGTCATACCGGTCATACCAAGCGAGGCATAAATTTTGGTGAATACGGCTTGTTGGTCAAATTCTTGTGACACTTGGGGGTTGATAGGCTCCACATTCAAGTCGTCCACGCAAGAGGTAAGGCCGAGGGTCAACACCATCGCACCACCTATCAGTATATTTTTAATGTTAAGTTTCATGACTTATTTTTTTGCGTAGTTTATGATTAGAAATCGAGAGTCAAACCGATCAATGATACGAGAGGACGAGGATAGATGTTGTTGTCTATACCACCGTTGACCTCGGGGTCGATACCATTGTAGCCGGTAATCACGAAGGGATTTTGTACAGTTGCATATACACGACCGTTAACAACCTTGCTCTTGAATGAGTAACCGAGAGTGATGTTGTCGCAACGGAGGAATGATGCGTTTTGTACATAGTAGTCACTTGCATAGTACTCACCGGTACCGAAGAATTGAGTGTCGAGTGCCGACAAAGGACGGTTTGAGAAGAATCCAAGTGTTGAGTAAACGTCGAGGTTGGCGTTGCAACCATCGTTGTCGTTGTATACATAGTTGCCGATTGAAGCACGCAATGAGAAGCTGAAGTCCCAGTTTTTCCACATCAATTTAGATGTGAAGCCCATGTTGAAGTCGGCAGCAGGATTTTCGTATACATATTTATCGGCAGCTGTGATTTGACCATCGGCGTTGCGGTCTACGAAGCAACCTTGGATGGGCTTGCCGTTGTTGTCGTATACTTGCTCATATACATAGAACGAACCTGCGGGATGACCTACCATGTGAACCTTGATAGGTGAGCCTGTACCGGCCGAAGCATTACCTGCGGGCACATAATAGTCGGCACTTACACCGTTGGTAAGTTTTGTAATTTCGTTTTGGTTGTATGCCAAGTTGTAGCCTACTTCCCAAGTCCAATCTTTGGTTTGGATAGCTGTAGCCTCGATAGAGAACTCAACACCTTGGTTGCGCAATGAACCCACGTTGCTCATCACGGCAGGGCCGAAGTTTGTACCGGCCGATACGCTAGTCATGTTCAAGAGGTCTTTGGTGTCGCGCATGTAGTAGTCAACAGCACCACGGATACGACCGTTCAAGAAACCGAAGTCGAGACCTGCGTTGTAGGTAGTAGTCTCCTCCCATTTCAAGTTGGGGTTATAGGCATCGGGGCGGGCATAGGGCAAATAGATGAAGTTGCCGTTGGCATCGGTACCTATGGGATAGAAGGCGTGGTCTTTACTTTGTGAGTAAACGGGGATGTAATCGTAGTAACCACCAATCTCTTGTTGACCGGTGATACCCCAACCCAAGCGGAGCTTGAGGTCGCTCAACCAGCTGACATCTTGCAAGAAAGACTCTTCTTTGATTTTCCATGCGAGAGCAACTGAGGGGAAGAGACCCCAACGGTTGTCGGCCGAGAAACGGCTTGTACCGTCGTAACGTACAGTGGCTGTGAGGAGGTAACGGTCGAAGAGTTGATAGTTCAAACGGCCGAAGAACGATACCAAGTAGTTCTCCATTTTCCATTTGTCGCTACCGGCGTTGCTGTTTTCGAGGTTATCCCATTTGCTTTCGCCTTCGTTGTAGAAGTGTTGCCACTCGTAACCGGCCATTACGTCGATGTTGTTTACACCAAACTCTTTGGTATATTGCAAGTAGGCATTCAACATCTCGTTGGTTTTGTATTTATGAGTAGAGCTGACGCTACCAAGACCGAATGTGCCTGCAGCCTCGCGAGGCAAGTTGGTAAATTGGTTACCGTCGGCAACGTCAATACCGATATTGGCGTGTACGCGCATGTCGGGGAAGAAGTGTAGACGATAGTCGGCCTCGATATTACCGATGAAGTCCCAAGAATAGGCACGGTCGTCTTTTTGCTCAAGGATACCGAGGGGGTTGAGGGGAGCTTGGCTGTTGTAACCACCTGTTCCGGTAGTCCATTGCCAATATCCGCCAAATTGGTTGTCGTCGCCATATACAGATTGTGTGGGGTCAAATGCTGCTGCAGCACCGATAGCACCACCATCGGCGTAGCGGTTTTCAACATACATACCCTTGGCGTTGATATTGAACTTCAAGTAATCGTCGAAGAATGTGGGTGACAAGTTTACCGCACCGGTAACACGCTCAAAGTTTGAAGTCTTCACGATACCGTCTTGGTTGGTGTAACCAATAGAAACGCGATAAGGCATCCAGCTGAAACCACCGGTAAGAGTTACGTTGTGGTCGTGGCTGATAGCGTTTTGGTAAACGTAGCTTTGCCAGTCGGTGTTTGCAGTACCGAGCTTGCCAAGGATCTCATCGGCGTTCTCACGTTTTCCGTAAAGATTTGTGGCAAACTCACGGAATTGATCGCCGGTCATCACTTCGCGCAAGCGAACGGGAGTGCTGAGCGAAACGTTACCATTGTAAGAAACGTGGGGTCTTGAGCCCTTGTTACCTTTCTTGGTAGTGATGATGATTACACCATTGGCAGCACGCGAACCGTAGATGGCAGTAGCAGAAGCATCTTTGAGTACGGTGAATGTTGCAATGTCATTGGGGTTGATAGTACTCAAGGGGTTGGCAACACCTTGTATACCACTGTTGTCGAGGGTAAGACCATCTACAACGATAAGAGGAGCGTTGCTAGCCGAGAGAGAAGAACCACCACGGATAGTGATAGATGCACCACCACCGGGAGTACCACCGTCAGAAACAACGTTTACACCGGCAATCTTACCGGCAATCATGTCTTGTGCGTTGGTAACAAGACCTTTGTTCATGGCATCGGGCTCGATGGCTGTAACCGAACCGGTAGCGTCGGCTTTCTTTACAACACCATAACCGATAACCACGGCCTCTTCAAGTACGTTGGCATCTTCTTCGAGTGTAACGACAATCGAAGGAGCTGCTTTCACTTCTTGAGATTTGTAACCAATGTAGCTAACCTTGATGGTAGCACCTTGTTCGGCTTTCAATGAAAAGTTACCATCAATGTCGGTGGTAGTTCCCACTGATGTACCTACTAGCATGGCGTTGGCTCCAATAATGGGCTCACCATACGAATCCTTTACGTGTCCCGATACAACGATTTGCTGTGCAAATGTTGCAATGGAGAAGCAAAGTAGCATGGCTGCTACAAGCACTCTGGGTACTTTTTTACTAACGTAATTCATGTAGATTAGATTAAAAAGTTGTTGTTAATATTTGGGTTTTTTTGTGTTTGTATTTTGCAATTTAATATATGTGCGGGTATTATTACCCACACTATTCAGATTGCAAATATAAATTTTATTGTTATTTGGACTATTTTCTTTTATGTGAAAAAAAATATTTTAACACTGCAAACGTTTGCGTAGAAAAATTTCCTTTATTATTTTTGCACCGAAGTATTAATTGCTCAAATAGTTGCAACTTTGAAAACCTAAAAATCTACTACTATATGTCATCACACATTACGATAAAGGATATAGCCAAGGCCATGGGATGTGCTCCTTCGACAGTGTCGCGGGCATTAAATAATAGCTCCAATATCAGCCCTGCTGTGCGTGAGGCGATACAGCGTTATGCTGTCGAACATAATTATCGCCCCAACGAATTTGCTCTGAGCCTGCGCAATAATCGCTCCAATACGATAGGCGTGATATTGCCTCAGATAAAGCACTATTTCTTTGCAAGTGTGCTGTCGGGGGTGGAACGTGCCGCGGTCGCTGCAGGCTACAATATCATGGTGGCACAAAGCAATGAAGAGTATGAGCGCGAAGTGTCTATTATAGAGTCTTTTCGCAAAGCCAAGGTGTGTGGTGTTATAGCATCTCTGGCTAAGGGAACGATGGATTATACTCACTTCCGTCGCTTGGTTGAGGAGGAGGTTCCTTTGGTCTTTTATGACCGTATATGTACCGAGTTGAATACCTCGCGTGTGGTGGTTGATGACTATACCGGTGCTTTTGCGGCGGTCGAGCACATGATAGAGACGGGTTGTCGCAAGATCGCATTCTTTACCTCTCCCTTGCATCTCGAAATTTCAAAGAATCGTCGCAATGGTTATGTCGATGCCTTGCGTAAGCATCGTATAGAGGTAGATCAAGATTTGATTATCGAGTGCGATACTCGAGTGGGTGCTCGTGAATTG